>NZ_QTQF01000018.1:0-148703 GCF_003854235.1 Burkholderia sp. Bp8998 | reverse complement strand
GCCGCGACCTTCGCGAGCGAGCCGCCGAATTTGCCGACCGCGGTCCGCGCGGCCGATACGATCACTACGTCCGTCATGTTTTGTTCCTGCATTGAAATCAGTGGGTCGATCCGCATTGCGTGCCGGTACGGTCCGGCGGCCGCCGGTGGCGCGTGAGCGCGGCGCGGCCCGGAATGCGGCTGCACGTTCGCGCGCTCATGCGCGTCGCACATCCACACGGTCCTGCCATACGCCGGCACGTTGCTGCGCGCCGGACATTCGCCGGCCGCCACGCGGCACACGCGACGGCCGGCGCCTTCCGGCGCCGTTCAATCGTGTCCGTGTCGCGCCTGCGCGCGACACGCGGTCATGCAGCCGATTCGCGCGAAGCGGCTTCCTTGCGCGCGGCGGCCGCGGTCTGCTTGGCACCGCGCGCCGTCGTTTCGCTGACCGCGTCGAAGCCGCTTTGCGCGGCCTCGATCGCCTGCCCCGCCGCGGCGCGCACCGAGTCGGCCGCGGCAGTCGCCGCGGACAGTGCCGAGTTCAGCGCGGCGACCACCGGGGCCGAGCCGGCCGGCGCATGCTTCGCCAGCTCGCCGAACACGTCCTTCACGCGCTTGTCGGTCTGCTCGTACTGAGCCTGCGCGACCTTCGTCCACTCGGCCTGCGTCGACACCGCGATGTCGAACAGATGGCGACCGTACGCGACGGCCTTGCCGGCGGCTTCCTGCGGTGCGGCGATCTGCTGCGCGAAACCCGCTGCCGGGTTGCTCGCGTTGAACGCGTTCTTCAGCTTGTCCTCGTACTCCTCGAGCGCCGTCTTGGCCGCTTGCACGTTGAGTTCGACGACGGCCTCGAAACCATGAATTGCCGGACGCGCAATCGCGAACCAGGCGGCGATTCCGGCTTGATAATCGGCGGCGAGTTTTTCGGGGGCAAATACAGACATCGGGCACGCTCCTGTTGGCAATGCGAGAGACGACGTAAAGAAAATGGAAGTCAGGTCGATGACCTGCTTCCTTATTCACAACTCCCGGACGCGATTGCATGCGGGACGTCGAGAATCGTCATTCTAGATGCATCAATTGTCAATTAAATGGCATTAATGATAGGTGAAAACCCTGATCTCTCGAGAAGGACGCCTCTCGATCATTGCCCCCACATAAGGGGCCGCGTTGTAACCCATTGCCCTGAAACGATTTTTACCTTTTTACAGCATAACGCATCGCGGCCATCCGTAACATTTACCCCATCATTATTTCCGTTATCAGAAAAGAGGTACGTATTGAAAATGGATGTAGCCGCCGATGTAATCGTTTTTCCAGATTTATTTTGAAATCGTTACCGGGATTATTAATGACGAATTAAATGATCCTATATATCACCGAAGGACCGCGGCGACTATCTCATCCGACCAGCTCGCGATGCAGCGCGCGAAATTCCTGTGCGAGCTTGTGCGCCGGCTCGAGATGGATCACCGGCGTCGACTGCTGATGCGACTCGCGGATCTTCACCGACGCCGACAGCCGCGACGCCAGCACCGGCAACCCTTCCTCGACGAGTTCGTCGACCAGCCGCTGCGGCAGGCTCGCGCGCGGCTGGAACTGATTGATGACGATCCCTTCGACCTCGAGCGCCGCGTTATGGTCCTGCTGGATTTCCTTCACGTTCTCGAGCAGCGTGTAGAGCGCGCGGCGCGAGAAGTCGTCGCAGTCGAACGGAATCAGGCAGCGCTCGACCGCGATCAGCGCCGAGCGCGTGTAGAAGTTCAGCGCGGGCGGTGTGTCGATGTAGACGGCATCGTAGGTGTCGAGCTCGTTGAGCGCGTCGCGCAGCTTGTAGATCTTGTAGCGTGACTCGAGCTTGCCGTGCAGCGTGTCGAGGTCCGGATGCGCGGGCATCACGTCGAGCCCGTCGAACGGCGTCGGATGGATGAACGACGCGACGTCGACCGGCCGGAAGTTGAACGTCAGCGCGGTCTCGAAGAATCCGGCGACGCCGGGATGCGCGTCGGTCGCGCGGTCGCCGAGCAGGTAGCGCGTGGAATTCGCCTGCGCGTCGAGGTCGATGACGAGCGTGCGCAGCCCTTCGCTCGCGCTGATCGCCGCCAGGTTGCAGACGATCGTCGATTTCCCCACGCCGCCCTTCTGGTTGAATACGACCCGCCGCATTGTTTCTCCTTCGATCGAAATGTCGAAACAACCAGCATAGCCGGTCAATAATGGCGGCTACGTGACATGCGTCAGATACGCGACAGCGGTCCCGACACGTATCGGTTGCCGGGCACGCGGCACACCGTGAATGGAGGCGGCCGAAATGTTGCGGCGCCGCATCCGAGCCGCTATACTTAGGGAAAACCCCTAGTCAAACTTGCCAAGGAGCAATCGTGTATCCCGTATTTTCGTTCCTGATGGATATGCTGCCGGGCCGCAGCACGTCTTCGTTTGCGCCCGCGGCAAAAGTGAACCGCGTCACGCTCACGGGCACGGTTGACCGCAGCGATGGCGTCGTCCTGTCGATCGACGGCAGCGACGCCTTGGTCCGGTGGCCGAAGGGCGGAAAGTCCATTGAGCGCGTCAGCAATCTGGTCGCGATTGTGGCGGAAGCGTAATTCGTCTTTTCTCCGGCGTGCTCGGCGCCGGCCTTGCGGGCAGACAACGCCTCGATGCACGTCCCCTGAGCGGTGGAATCGTTTCAAGACCCTCCCCCTCCAATGCGGCCGGTCCGCAACCGCTTCTCCCTGCCCTTCACGACGCCAATCATGGCGTTCAACGCAGCACTCGCTGAAGCTCGGTCCAATTTCAACCGTCGACATCGCCGCCGGTTCAACGTGGACACGCAGCACCATCGCATCGATCGTGCCGCCGTCGAAACTTCACGAATTGCGCGTCGAATCTCGCCAGACCCCATTCCGCGAACGGAACCCAACCGAGCAGGCACGCTCCCCCCGGGTCGAACAACGCGTAAACGAAAAAAGACCCGAAGATCCTGGCCAAATCACTGATTCAGCGCGGAAATTCGGGCCCCTCCGTACGCCAGGAACCAACGTTCCGTCAGAACGGAATATCGTCGTCCATCTCGTCGAAGCCGCCGCCTGCCGGTGCGCTCGGACGGCTCTGGCCGCCGCCGGCACCGCCGCGCGGTGCGCCGCCGGCACGCCCGCCGCCACCGCCGCGTTCCATCTGTTCGCCGCCGCGGCCGCCGCCGCCGCCACCACCGTAGCCGCCGCCGTAGCCGCCTTCGTCACCGCCGCCACCGCCGCCGGCCGAACCGCCGCGGCCGCCGAGCATCTGCATCTGGTCGGCGACGATTTCGGTCGAATAGCGATCCTGGCCGTCCTGGCCCTGCCACTTGCGCGTGCGGATGCGGCCTTCGATATAGACCGATGAACCCTTCTTCAGGTACTCGCTGACGATTTCGGCGAGACGGCCGAAGAACGCGACGCGGTGCCACTCGGTCATTTCCTTGAAATCGCCGCTTGCCTTGTCCTTGTAGCGATCGGTCGTCGCGAGACGGATATTCGCAACCGCGTCGCCGCTCGGCAGGTAACGGACTTCAGGATCGGCGCCGAGATTGCCGACGAGGATGACCTTGTTGACGGATGCCATGTGTTTCTCCAGTAAATTCGATGCCGGGCCGCCCGCGAATGTCGTCGGAGCAGCCCGCCGGGCAAGCCGGCGAACGCCGCCGGTGCCTGCCCGAAAAGAAGGTTCAGGCCTTGCGCGGCGGCGCTTTCATGCTGGCCGCGATTATAAGCCACGCCGCCACGAGCCCCGAGCACGCATAGAAGACAGTGTTCGCGCCGCCATGCTTCAGCAGCCAGCCGCCCACGATGCCGCCGAGCGCGAGCCCGATCGATTGCGTGGTGTTGTAGACGCCCGTGGCCGCGCCCTTGCGCGAACCGGGCGCGAGCTTCGACACGAGCGACGGCTGCGACGCTTCCAGGATGTTGAAACCCAGGAAGTACACGAACAGGATCGCCGCCACAATGAGGATGGTATGCGGTGCGCTGCCGAGCAACAATTGGCCAATCAGGATAGCCAGAATGCCGCCGAGCAGCACGGGCTTCATCTTGCCCCGTTTTTCCGCGACGATGATCGCCGGGACCATCATCACGAACGCGAGCCCCATCACCGGCAGGTAGACCTTCCAGTGCGCGGCGACCGGCAGCCCGCCGTCGACCAGCAGGCGCGGCACGACGAGGAACAGCGCCGTCTGCGTCGCGTGCAGCACGAGCACGCCGAAGTTCAGGCGCAGCAGCTCGCCGTTGTGCAGCACCTCGCCGAACGGCGCCGGCACGTGCACGGGCTTCGCCGCGTCGGGCACGATCCACACCACGACGCCGATCGCGAGGATCGACAGCACGCCGACGATCGCGAACAGCCCGCTCATCCCGACCCAGTGGAACACGATCGGCGCGCCGACGATCGCGACCGCGAACGATACGCCGATCGAGCCGCCGACCATCGCCATCGCCTTCGTGCGGTTCTGCTCGGAGGTCAGGTCGGCGATGAACGCGAGCACCGCGGACGACACCGCGCCCATCCCCTGGATCACGCGTCCGACGATGATCCACGTGATGTCGTGCGCGAACGCGGCGACGAAGCTGCCGAGCGCGAAGATCAGCAGGCCGGTGGCGATCACGGGCTTGCGGCCGAACTTGTCCGACGCCCACCCGTAGAAGATATATAGCAGCGACTGCGTGACGCCGTAGGCCCCGAGCGCGATACCGACGAGCAGCACGTTGTCGCCGCCCGGGATGGTCTTCGCGTAGACCGAGAACACCGGCATGATCATGAACAGGCCGAGCATGCGCAGCGCGAAGATCGCCGCGAGCGACGTGGTCGCGCGCAGTTCGGGCGCACTCATGCGGGAAGACGTGGCGGACGGATTGGACATCGGGAATGAATTTCGAATGATCGGAATGTCCGCCCGGCGGCGGGCGGCGGAAGATCAGGGCCACCGGCCCGGCAGGCCTGGCAGGCGCTTTCCGGGGCCGCTTTCCGGGGCGTCACGCAGGCAGCCTGCGGGCCGCCTCGCGCCGTGCGGCGCGGCCGCCTCCCTGGTGTGGACACCGCCTTGCTGCCAGCTGCTGCAAAGGCTGGGGGCCCCCAACGACGGCCTCGAAAAGCCGTTATAGTAGCAGGTTTGGTTCCCTCCATTTTCGCCAGGTTCATGGAACAGATCCGTATCCGTGGGGCACGCACCCACAACCTGAAAAACGTCAATCTCGACCTGCCGCGCCACAAGCTGATCGTGATTACCGGGTTGTCCGGGTCGGGCAAGTCGTCGCTCGCGTTCGACACCCTTTATGCCGAAGGCCAGCGCCGCTACGTCGAAAGCCTGTCCGCATACGCCCGCCAGTTCCTGCAACTGATGGAGAAACCCGACGTCGACCTGATCGAGGGCCTGTCGCCCGCGATCTCGATCGAGCAGAAGGCGACGTCCCACAACCCGCGTTCGACCGTCGGCACGGTCACCGAAATCCACGACTACCTGCGACTTTTGTTCGCACGTGTCGGCACGCCGTACTGCCCCGACCACGACATCCCGCTCGAGGCGCAGAGCGTGTCGCAGATGGTCGACGCGGCGCTCGCGCTGCCCGAGGAAACCAAGCTGATGATCCTCGCGCCCGTCGTCGCGAACCGCAAGGGCGAGCATGCCGAGCTGTTCGAGGACATGCAGGCGCAGGGCTTCGTGCGCTTTCGCGTGCGCTCGGGCGGCGGCACCGCGAACGAAGGCATCGCGACGATCTACGAAGTCGAGTCGCTGCCGAAGCTCAAGAAGAACGACAAGCACACGATCGACGTCGTCGTCGACCGCCTGAAGGTGCGCCCGGACATGAAGCAGCGCCTCGCGGAATCGTTCGAGACCGCGCTGCGCCTCGCCGACGGCCGCGCGATCGCGCTCGAGATGGACTCCGACCACGAGCATCTGTTCAGCTCGAAGTTCGCGTGCCCGATCTGCTCGTACTCGCTGCAGGAGCTCGAGCCGCGCCTGTTCTCGTTCAACAACCCGATGGGCGCGTGCCCGGAATGCGACGGCCTCGGCCAGATCACGTTCTTCGACCCGAAGCGGGTCGTCGCGCACCCGTCGCTGTCGCTCGCCGCGGGCGCCGTGAAGGGCTGGGACCGCCGCAACCAGTTCTACTTCCAGATGCTGCAGAGCCTCGCGGCGTTCTACGATTTCGACATCGACGCCGCGTTCGAGGACCTGCCCGAAAAAATCCGTAAGGTGCTGCTGTTCGGTTCGGGCAAGCAGACGATCCCGTTCTCGTACATCAACGAGCGCGGCCGCACGACGATCCGCGAGCACGTGTTCGAAGGGATCATCCCGAACCTCGAGCGCCGCTACCGCGAGACCGATTCGGTCGCCGTGCGCGAAGAGCTCGCGAAGTACCAGAACAACCAGCCCTGCCCGTCGTGCGACGGCACGCGGCTGCGCCGCGAGGCGCGCCACGTGCGGGTCGGCACCGGCGACTACGCACGCGGCATCTATGAAATCAGCGGCTGGCCGCTGCGCGACGCGCTCGGCTATTTCGACGGCCTGTCGCTCGACGGCGCGAAGCGCGAGATCGCCGACAAGGTGATCAAGGAAATCGTCGCGCGCCTGACCTTCCTGAACAACGTCGGCCTCGACTACCTGTCGCTCGAGCGCAGCGCCGAAACGCTGTCCGGCGGCGAGGCGCAGCGGATCCGGCTGGCGTCGCAGATCGGTTCGGGCCTGACCGGCGTGATGTACGTGCTCGACGAGCCGTCGATCGGCCTGCACCAGCGCGACAACGACCGCCTGATCGGGACGCTCAAGCACCTGCGCGACCTCGGCAACTCGGTGATCGTCGTCGAGCACGACGAGGACATGATCCGCACGGCCGACTACGTCGTCGACATGGGCCCCGGCGCGGGCGAGCACGGCGGCGTGGTGGTCGCCGAGGGCACGCCGAAGCAGGTGCAGTCGAACCCGCAGTCGCTGACGGGCCAGTATCTGGTCGGCAAGCGCACGATCGAGTATCCGGACGAGCGGCTCGCCCCCGATCCCGAACGGATGCTGCGCATCGTCGACGCGCATGGCAACAACCTGAAGCACGTCGACCTCGAGCTGCCGGTCGGCCTCTTGACCTGCATCACCGGCGTGTCGGGTTCCGGCAAGTCGACGCTGATCAACGACACGCTGTATCACGCAGTCGCGCGCCACCTGTACGGCTCGTCGGCCGAACCGGCGCCGCACGAAGCCATCGAAGGCCTCGAGCACTTCGACAAGGTGATCAACGTCGACCAGTCGCCGATCGGCCGCACGCCGCGCTCGAACCCGGCGACCTACACGGGCCTGTTCACGCCGATCCGCGAGCTGTTCTCGGGCGTGCCGACCGCGAAGGAGCGCGGCTACGATCCGGGCCGCTTCTCGTTCAACGTGAAGGGCGGCCGCTGCGAGTCGTGCCAGGGCGACGGCGTGCTGAAGGTCGAGATGCACTTCCTGCCGGACGTCTACGTACCGTGCGACGTGTGCCACGGCAAGCGCTACAACCGCGAAACGCTCGAAGTGCAGTACAAGGGCAAGAACATCAGCGAAGTGCTCGACATGACCGTCGAACACGCGTATGAATTCTTCAGCGCGGTGCCGGTGATCGCCCGCAAGCTGAAGACGCTGCTCGACGTCGGCCTCGGCTACATCCGCCTCGGCCAGTCGGCCACGACGCTGTCGGGCGGCGAGGCGCAGCGCGTGAAGCTGTCGCTGGAGCTGTCGAAGCGCGACACGGGCCGCACGCTGTACATCCTCGACGAGCCGACCACCGGCCTGCACTTCCACGACATCGCGCTGCTGCTCGAGGTGATCCACCGGCTGCGCGACCAGGGCAACACGGTCGTGATCATCGAGCACAACCTCGACGTGATCAAGACGGCCGACTGGGTGATCGACCTCGGCCCCGAAGGCGGTGCCGGCGGCGGCCAGATCATCGCGCAGGGCACGCCCGAGCAGGTCGCGAAGACCAAGGCAAGCTTCACCGGCAAGTACCTCGCGCCGCTGCTCAAGCGCCCGACCCGCAAGGCGGCGGCCGGCTGACACTTTCCGTTCCCGCGCGCGGCTCGCGACCGCGCGCGCCCGGGCCCCGCGGCGGTGCCTGCCTCATCGTTTTCCCTTCTGCGGTTTTCCCCTCTGCGTTTACACCACGAGCCAAACAGCCCGGTGGCGGACCATAATGGCAGCTATACTTTACGGTCGTAAGGTTCGCCATCCGCCCCAATCCGGTGCGGCGCCGGCCGACCGCCGTCCTGCCGCCCACCGCGCGGCACGACACACGAACGACAGGAATCCATGATGGAGAAGCAACAAGAGTCGCGCGACGCGCAGAACCGCGAGCCGCACCTGCGCAGCGTGCGGCTGACGAGCGACTTCAGCCTGCCGAAGCTGTCGGCGATCGAGTTCGGCAGCTACCTGTTCGCCCTGGTCGCGATGGTGCTCGTCATCGAACTCAAGCTGCTGGGCGGGCTGCTGGCCGGCCTGCTGGTCTATCAGCTGATCCACACGATCGCCCCGGCGATCGAGCGCCATACCACGAGCATGCGCGCGCGCTGGGTCGCCGTCGTGCTGCTGTCGATCGCGATCGTCGGCGGGCTCACCGGCCTGACGATCGGCATCATCGAGCACTTCGAGCATACGGTGCCGAACCTGCAGAGCCTGCTCGACCAGCTGATGCAGATCGTCGAGCAGACGCGCGCGCGCACGCCGGCCTGGATCGCGAACCTGCTGCCGGTCGACGTCGAACAGATGAAGACCAAGGCCGCGCTGCTGATGCACTCGCACATGGACCAGCTCCAGCAAGGCGGCAAGAGCGTCGCGCGCGGCTTCGGCCACGTGCTGTTCGGGATGATCATCGGCGCGATGATCGCGATCGGCGTCGAGCACGGCAAGGTGCGCCGTCCGCTGTCGACCGCGCTCGTCACGCGCGTGTCGCGCTTCGCCGAGTCGTTCCGCCGGATCGTGTTCGCGCAGATCAAGATCTCGGCGATCAACGCGACCTTTACCGGCATCTACCTGCTCGTCGCGCTGCCGATCTTCCACCAGCGGCTGCCGCTGTCGAAGACGCTCGTGCTCGTCACGTTCATCGTCGGACTGCTGCCGGTGATCGGCAACCTGATCTCGAACACGCTGATCGTCGCGGTGTCGCTGTCGGTCAGCATGGGCACCGCGATCGCATCGCTCGCGTTCCTCGTCGTGATCCACAAGCTCGAGTACTTCCTGAACGCGAAGATCATCGGCGGCCAGATCGAATCGCGCGCGTGGGAGTTGCTGCTCGCGATGCTGATCATGGAAGCCGCGTTCGGGCTGCCCGGCGTGATCGCCGCGCCGATCTTCTATGCATACCTGAAGCGCGAGCTGTACATGCTGCGGCTGATCTGACGCTGCGCACCTGACGCAACCCGACGCCCCGCGCGTCACGCGATAAAAAAACGCCGCGCACCATAAAGGGCGCGGCGTTCCTGTTTGCAGCAACGGGCGGCCGGCAGCCGGCTCGAGCCGCCGATCAGCGGAACACGACGGTCTTCGTCCCGTTCAGCACGATCCGGTGCTCGACGTGCCACTTCACGGCACGCGCGAGCGTCACGCACTCGACGTCGCGGCCGATCGCGGTGAGCTGGTCGGGCGTCATGCTGTGGTCGACGCGTTCGACTTCCTGCTCGATGATCGGACCTTCGTCGAGGTCGGTCGTCACGTAGTGCGCGGTCGCGCCGATCAGCTTCACGCCGCGGTCGAACGCCTGGTAGTACGGCTTCGCGCCCTTGAAGCTCGGCAGGAACGAATGGTGGATGTTGATCGCCCGGCCGGCGAGCTGCTGGCACATGTTCGGCGACAGGATCTGCATGTAGCGCGCGAGCACGACGAGATCGGCCTGGTGTTCGTCGATCACGTCCAGCACGCGCGCTTCCTGCGCGGCCTTCGCCGCATCGGACGAACCGCCGACGAGCGGGAAGTGATGGAACGGGATGTTGTAGCTCGCGGCGAGCTGGTAGAACTCCTTGTGGTTCGACACGATCGCCGGGATCTCGATCGGCAGCTGGCCGGTGCGATAGCGGAACAGCAGGTCGTTCAGGCAGTGGCCAATCTTCGACACCATGATCACGACGCGCGGCTTCACGGCCGCGTCGTGCAGTTCCCAGCGCATCCCGAACTGCTCGGCGAGCGGCGCGAATTCGTTGCGAAGCGTGTCGAGCGCCGACGCGACATCCGCGCCGTCGGCATCCTGCTCGAAGTGCACGCGCATGAAGAACTCGCCGGTGCGGCTGTCGCCGAATTGCGCGGAATCGAGGATGTTGTTGCTGCGCTCGAACAGGAAGCCCGAGACCGCGTGGACGATGCCGTGCCGGTCGGGGCACGACAGTTTCAAGATAAAGCTGTGATCGGTCGACATGACCGCTACTCCCTTCGTTTCGGTATTCGTCAAATAGGCCGTTCGTTCGGCCGCACCGCGGCACAGGCCCGGGCTGGCATGCAGCGCGTTACGCGGCCGGCGCGAACAGCGCGTCGATGCCTGCCGCGTCGGCTGCCGCAAGCCAGCGGTGGCGCAACAGCGTATCGAGCATCGCGAGGCTCGCGTCCATCGTCGCGCGGCCTTCGCGCAGCCAGCCGATCACCTCGGGCACGCCGGCCAGCAGGTGCTCGGCCACTTCGCCGTCCTGGTTGTGCGGCGCGAAGTCGCGCGGCAGCGGCAGGTCGTATACGAAGATCAGTTCGGACTGCGTGCCTTCCGGCAGCGAGCACAGCACCTGCACCGCGCGGCCCGCGATCGCGCGCGCCGCCAGGTCGGCCGGCATGCCGGCCTCTTCCCAGCATTCCTTCGCGAGCGTCTCGTGAACGCCCAGGCCCCAGCCGATGCCGCCTGCAACGACGTTGTCGAGCATGCCGGGGTCGGTGGCCTTGGTCGCGCTGCGGCGGCCGAGCCACATCTGCGGCGCGGCGGCCGAACCCGGCGCAGCCGCATATTCTACGATGCCGTTCAGGTGCACCGCATAAGTCTGCGTGCCGAAGAAGCGCGACGCGGCGCGCTCGATATACGCGAGCGGCGGATCGTCGAAGCGGTTGCGGACCGCATAGATCTCGTCGCGCCAGCCGGGAATCGCGCCCTCGGCCGCCAGCGCGCCGATCGCGCTCGCGAGCGCCATGCTGCGCGCGTCGACCGTGTCATAGCGCGCCGACAGCACGACGCGCTCGTCCGTCAGCTCGAACACGTCGGGCCAGCGCGCGAGCTTCGCGACGTCCTGGCGGCGCACCCAGCCGACTGCCACGCCGGCGATCTCGAAACGCAGGTGCGCGGCCGGATCGAAGCGGCGCGCGGCCGCAATGCACGGAAACGTCATCGCGCTCAGTCCTTCAGCGCGACACGGATGCCGATCGCGATGAAGGTCGCGCCGGCGATCCGGTCGAGCCACACGCCGGCCTTCGGGCGGTGTTTCAGCCATGCGCCGATCGCGCCCGCGCCAACGCCGAACAGCGAGAAGATCGCGGCCGTCTGCAGCATGAACAGCGCGCCGAGCTCGAACATCTGCAGCGTCACGCTCTGCACGCCGTGCGGATCGACGAACTGCGGCAGGAACACGACGAAGAACAGCGTGACCTTCGGGTTCATCAGGTTGCCGATCACGCTCTGCCGGAAGATCGCGCCAAGCGGCTGCGGCGGACGCTCGTGCGCGTTCGCGAGACCCTGGCTGCGCAGCGCCTTGATGCCGATCCACACGAGGTACGCGGCGCCCGCGAGCTTCAGCGTCTGGAACGCGACCGGCGACGAGCGCAGCACGGCCGCGACGCCGAGCGCCGCGAGCGTCGTATGGAACAGGATCCCGGCCGTGAAGCCGAGCGCGGCGACGAAGCCGGCCGCGCGGCCCTGCGAGATGCCGCGCGCGAGCACCTGCAGGTTGTCGGGACCCGGCGCGAACGTGATCGCGATCGACGTGGCGAGAAACAGCATGAAGTTGGGCATCGTGACCTCGCGGCGTGGGCCGGCGTCCAGTGGTTCAATGGCCGGCGAATTCGGTGACGGTATAGACGGGCAGTCCCGCGTTGCGCAGCAGCGTCGAGCCGCCGAGCTCAGGCAGGTCGATGATCGCCGCGCCCTCGACGACGACCGCGCCGAGCCGCTGCAGCAGGTTGCGCCCCGCCATCATCGTGCCGCCGGTCGCGATCAGGTCGTCCATGATGATCACGCGGTCGCCGGGGCGGCACGCGTCTTCGTGGATCTCGACGGTCGCGCTGCCGTATTCGAGGTCGTACGACTCCGAGCACGTCTTGTACGGCAGCTTGCCGACCTTGCGGATCGGCACGAAGCCGACGCTCAGCTCGTACGCGACGATCGGCGCGATGATGAAGCCGCGCGCGTCGAGCCCCGCGACGTAGTCGAGCTTCGCGTCGACATAGCGTTCGACGAACAGGTCGACGAGGATGCGCAGCGCCTTCGGGCTCTGCAGCAGCGTCGTGATGTCGCGGAACATCACGCCCGGCTGCGGCCAGTCGGGCACGGTGCGGATCTGGCTGTGGATGAAGGCGACCGGATCGAGCGGTGCGCCCGACGACGAATGCGGCATGAAACTCTCCGAAAAAAACGGTGCGCGAAGATCGGGCACCGTTTCGAACAAATACGGGTCAGGTTATCGAATCGCGACTCAGGCGAGCGCGGCCGGCGGCTCGCGCCGATGGCGCGACAACCGCTCCTCCGCGAGCGCGAGGGCCTCGGGCAGCCCGCGCAGCACGACGATGTCGCTCGCGCGCAACTTGGTCTGCGGGTCGGGTTCGACGCCGCGGATGCCGTGCCGGCGGATCGCCGTGACTTCCAGCCCGAGCGCATACAGCCCGAGCTCCTCCAGCGAGCGCCCGACCGCATCCGCGCGCGCATCGACCGGCACCGATTGTAGCCGCACCTGCTCGTGATCGTCGTCGTCCGTGTCGTCCGCGCCGCGGAAATAGCCGCGTAGCAGGCTGTAGCGCTCGTCGCGCATTTCCTCGACGCGCCGCACGACCTTGCGCATCGGCACGCCGACCAGCACCAGCGTGTGTGACGCGAGCATCAGGCTGCCCTCGACGATCTCCGGAATCACCTCGGTCGCGCCGGCCGCGAGCAGTTTCTCGAGATCGGCGTCGTCCACCGTGCGCACGATCGCCGGCAGCGTCGGCTCCAGTTCGTGCACGTGGTGCAGCACGCGCAGCGCGGACGGCGTGTTCGCATATGTGATCGCGACGGCCGCCGCGCGATGGATACCGGCCGCAAGCAGCGACTCGCGCCGCGCCGCGTCGCCGAACACGACCGATTCGCCGGCCGTCGCGGCCGCGCTCACGCGATCGGGATCGAGGTCGAGCGCGACGTACGAGATACCTTCCTGCTCGAGCATCCGCGCCAGGTTCTGCCCCGCGCGGCCGTAGCCGCAGATGATCACGTGGCCGCGCTGCTTGAGGCTTTGCGTCGCGATCCGCGTCATCTGCAGCGACTGCTGCATCCATTCCGTCGACGACAGCCGCATCACGATCCGGTCGGCGTTCTGGATCAGGAACGGCGCGGCGAGCATCGACAGCAGCATCGATGCGAGGATCGCCTGCAGCAGCGTCGAATCGACGAGGTGCCGGTCGAGGATCAGGTTCAGCAGCACGAAGCCGAATTCGCCAGCCTGGGCGAGCCCGATGCCGGTACGCATCGCGACGCCCGGCGTCGCGCCGAACAGCCGCGCGAGCCCCGCGATCATCGTCCCCTTGAACAGGATCTGCCCGACGAAGAAGCCGAGCACGAGCAACGGGTGCTCCCAGATCACGCGCGGATCGAGCAGCATCCCCGTCGTCACGAAGAACAGGCCGAGCAGCACGTCGCGGAACGGCTTGATGTCCTCTTCCACCTGGTGACGGAACGGCGTCTCGGAGATCAGCATCCCCGCGATGAACGCGCCGAGCGCGAGCGACAGGCCGAAGCGGTCGGTGATGAACGCGGCGCCGAGCGTGACGAGCAGCAGGTTCAGCACGAACAGTTCCTGCGAGCGGCGCCGCGCGACGACGTTGAGCCAGCGCGTCATGAAGCGCTGGCCGATGACCAGCAGCAGCGCGAGCGCGATCACGATCTTGACCGCCGCGAAGCCGAGCGTGAGCGCGAGATCCTTCGACGATTCGGCGCCGAACGCGGCGATCACGATCAGCAGCGGCACGACCGCGAGATCCTGGAACAGGAGCACGCCGAAGATGTTGCGGCCGTGCTCGGTCTCGATTTCGAGCCGCTCCGCGAGCATCTTCGACACGATCGCCGTCGACGACATCGCGAGCGCGCCGCCGAGCGCGATGCTGCCCTGCCACGTGATGTGCACCCAGCGCTCGAACAGCGCGCCGAGCACGAGCGCGAGCACGAGCGTCGCGACGACCTGCAACAGCCCGAGCCCGAACACGAGCCGCTGCATCGCCCTCAGCTTCGCGAGCGAGAATTCGAGGCCGATCGAGAACATCAGGAACACGACGCCGAATTCCGCGAGATGCTCGGCCCGTTCGAGGTCCGCGGCGATGCCGAACGCGTGCGGGCCGACCAGGATGCCGACGGTCAGGTAGCCGAGCATCGGCGGCAGGTTCAACGAGCGAAATACGACGACGCCCACCACCGAGGCCAGCAGCAGCAGCAGGGTCATTTCGAGCGGGGAAATCACGGGCGAAGCGTCCTCGTTCGTCGGGGCCACGGCAATGCGGGCGCGGGTGGTGGCGGTGGGCAAGCGACGTCGGACGAGTCCGAAGGCGCGGCGCGGCGAACAAACGCCTTTGCTATACTCCGCGCATGATAGCGAAAATCAATGATGATCGGGCGCTCGCGCTCGCCCGCGACGTGCTCGACATCGAGGCGGACGCCGTGCGCGCGCTGCGCGACCAGCTCGACGGCGAGTTCGTCCAGGCCGTCGCGCTGCTGCTTGGCTGCCGCGGCCGCGTCGTCGTATCCGGCATCGGCAAATCGGGGCATATCGCCCGCAAGATCGCGGCCACGCTGGCCAGCACCGGCACGCCGGCCTTCTTCGTCCACCCGGCCGAGGCCAGCCACGGCGACCTCGGCATGGTCACGTCGGACGACGTCTTCATCGGCATCTCCTATTCCGGCGAATCGGAAGAACTCGTCGCGATCCTGCCGCTCGTCAAGCGGATCGGCGCGAAGCTGATCGCGATCACGGGCCGTGCGGAATCGAGCCTCGGCACGCTCGCCGACGTGAACCTGAACGCCGCGGTGTCGAAGGAAGCCTGTCCGCTGAACCTCGCGCCCACCGCGAGCACGACCGCCGCGCTCGCGCTCGGCGACGCGCTCGCCGTCGCGGTGCTCGACGCGCGCGGCTTCGGCTCCGAGGATTTCGCGCGCTCGCATCCGGGCGGCGCGCTCGGCCGGCGCCTGCTCACCCACGTGCGCGACGTGATGCGCTCGGGCGACGACATTCCGCGCGTCGGGCTCGACGCGACGCTGTCTGACGCGCTGTTCCAGATCACCGCGAAACGCCTGGGCATGACGGCCGTGGTCGACGCCGACGGCAAGGTCGCGGGCATCTTCACCGACGGCGACCTGCGCCGTGTGCTCGCGCGCGACGGCGATTTCCGCACGCTGCCGATCGTCGACGTGATGACGCGCGAACCGCGGACGATCGGCCCCGACCATCTCGCGGTCGAGGCCGTGGAACTGATGGAGCGCCACCGGATCAACCAGATGCTGGTGGTCGATGCCGGCGGCGCGCTGATCGGCGCGCTGAACATGCACGACCTGTTTTCGAAGAAGGTGATCTGATGAGCGCAGCGCTGACTGCGGCCGAACGCGCGAGCCGCGTGAAGCTGATGATTTTCGACGTCGACGGTGTGCTGACCGACGGCGGCCTGCTGTTTACCGCGGCCGGCGACGCGATGAAGTCGTTCAATTCGCTCGACGGCCACGGCGTGAAGCTGCTGGGCGAGGCCGGCATCGCGACCGCGATCATCACCGGCCGACGCTCGGAAATCGTCGCGGCGCGCGCGAAGGAAATGAAGATCGCGCACCTGTTCCAGGGCGTCGAGAACAAGCTCACCGTGTTCGCCGACCTGACCGCGACGCTCGGCATCACCGCCGACGCCTGCGGCTACATGGGCGACGACTGGCCCGACCTGCCGGTGATGCTGCGCTGCGGCTTCGCGACGGCACCGGCCAACGCGCACCCCGAGGTGATCGCCCGTGCGCACTGGGTGGCCGAGGCCCGCGGCGGCCAAGGCGCGGTGCGCGAAGCCTGCGACGCGATCCTGCGCGCACAGCGCCGCTACGACGGGCTGCTCGCGGCTGCCTGCGGAGCCTGACGGATGAACACGCATTTCCGCTGGACCCAGCTGCTGCCGCTCGTCGCGGTCGCCGCGCTCGCGGGCATCACGTGGTGGCTGCTGCAGGCGACGCTGCCGCCGCCCGGCGAGGGTACCGTGCAGCCGAAGCGCCACACGCCCGACTATTTCGCGGACAACTTCTCGGTCACCGAACTCGACCAGTCGGGCTCGACCCAGTACCGGCTGACGGCCGCGAAGCTGATCCATTACGAAGACACCGAAAACAGCGACCTGACCGATCCGGCCATGCGGGCATTCCAGCCCGGCAAGCCGGTCGTGACGACCACCGCGAAGCGCGGCACCGTCAACGGCGACGTGTCGATCGTCGACTTGTACGACGACGCGCGCATCCTGCGCGTGGCCGGCGGCGGCGATCCGCAGATGCAGGCCGATTCCCAGCATTTCCGGATCTTCGTCAATGACGATGTGATCCAGACCGAAAAGCCGGTTAAACTTCAGCGCGGCCTGTCGCTCGTCAACGCGACCGACGGCATGAAGTACAACAACGTCACCCGGGTCATCGAGCTTTACGGCAACGTGCGCGGCACGATCGCCGCGGCGGATACGTCCGGCGGCTCGAAAGGTCAATCCAGGTGACGCATCCCTCACGTGACTGCATGAACGAACCGTTCCCTCGACAGAATTCCGGCGGCGCTGCGCGCGCCGTCCGCGCCGCGCTCGCCGCGACGCTCGTGGCGCTCCCGCTCGTCGGGCTGGCGCCGCTCGCCCATGCCGAGAAGGCCGACCAGAACAAGCCGATCAACGTCGAGGCGGATAACCTGACCTATGACGACCTGAAGCAGGTGACGGTCGCGACCGGCAACGTCGTGATCACGAAGGGCACGATCATCATCAAGGGCGACCGCGTCGAAGTGCGCCAGGACCCGGAAGGCTATCAGTACGCGACGTCGTTCGGCAGCGGCAAGAAGCACGCGACGTTCCGCCAGAAGCGCGAAGGCCTCGACGAATACATCGACGGCGACGGGGAACGCATCGACTACGACGGCAAGCAGGACCTGACGACGCTGACGACCGCCGCCACCGTGCGCCGCCTGCAGGGCACGTCGACGATCGCCGACACCGTGCACGGCAGCGTGATCACGTACGACGGCCAGCGCGATTTCTACACCGCGAAGGGCGGCAAGGACGTCGCGGCGCCGGGCAACCCGAACGGCCGCGTGCGCGCGATGCTGTCGCCGAAGAACGGCGGCCCCGGGCAGCTGAACGGCGCGCCGGCGAAGCTGTCGCCGTCGACCACGATCCAGGGAGCGCCGGGCCAATGAACGCGCTTCCGAATCGTCAACCGGCCGGCACCACGAGCTCGCTCGTCGTTCGCAACCTGAAGAAACGCTACGGCTCGCGCACCGTCGTCAAGGACGTGTCGCTCGACGTGAAGAGCGGCGAAGTCGTCGGCCTGCTCGGCCCGAACGGCGCCGGCAAGACGACATCGTTCTACATGATCGTCGGTCTCGTGCCGACGGATGCGGGCGAAATCTCGCTGAACGGCAGCTCGATCAGCCTGCTGCCGATCCACAAGCGCGCCTCGCTCGGCCTGTCGTACCTGCCGCAGGAAGCGTCGGTGTTCCGCAAGCTGACCGTCGAGGAAAACATCCGCGCGGTGCTCGAACTGCAGCACGGCGAAGACGGCAAGCGGCTGTCGAAGGACGCGATCGCATCGCGCACCGAGGCGCTGCTCGACGAGCTGCAGATCGGCCACCTGCGCGAGAACCCGGCGCTGTCGCTGTCGGGCGGCGAACGCCGTCGCGTCGAGATCGCGCGTGCGCTCGCGACCAATCCGAACTTCATCCTGCTCGACGAACCGTTCGCCGGCGTCGACCCGATCGCGGTGCTCGAGATCCAGAAGATCGTCAAGTTCCTCAAGCAGCGCAACATCGGCGTGTTGATTACCGATCACAACGTCCGCGAAACGCTCGGCATCTGCGACCACGCATACATCATCAGCGACGGTTCGGTGCTTGCCGCCGGCGCGCCAAGCGAAATCATCGAAAACGAAAGCGTGCGCCGCGTGTACCTCGGCGAACACTTCCGCATGTAAATCCCCCCGTGGCTGGCCGCCCCCGCCCGGCATCGCCGCGCGGGGCCGCGCCCGCGTGCCCGCACGGCGGCCCCGTCCGCGGCCGGGCGCCGCGCCGCGCGTAATCGCGGATGGCTCAAGGCGCCTGGGTCGTGGCAAACTGCCGGTATGACTCCCTCTCTGCCATGAAAGCCAGCCTTCAACTCCGCCTGTCGCAACACCTGGCGCTGACGCCGCAACTGCAGCAGTCGATCCGGCTCCTGCAGCTGTCGACGCTCGAACTGCAGCAGGAGGTCGCGATGGCCGTCGCGCAGAATCCGCTGCTCGAGAACGATGACGAATGGATCGCGAGCCCGCTGCGCGTCGCGGCGGACGGATCGCTGATCGCGCAGACGCCGCCCGGACAAAACACCGAACCGGGCATCGCGAACGGCAGCAGCCAGTCGAGCGATCGCGCCGAGCGCGACGAGCCGGCCGGCGCCGACGAGTACGACGCGTACGCATCGGGCGACGCCGGCGACGGCCCGCAGTGGAATCTCGACGAGTTCGGCCGCTCGAGCGGCGCCTCGGACGACGACGACCTCCCGCCGCTGCAGGTGCAGGAAGCCGCGACGTCGCTGCGCGACCA
The DNA here is from genome assembly GCF_003854235.1 of Burkholderia sp. Bp8998. NCBI lineage: Bacteria > Pseudomonadati > Pseudomonadota > Betaproteobacteria > Burkholderiales > Burkholderiaceae > Burkholderia > Burkholderia sp. Bp8998. Next base: position 129,735 of record NZ_QTQF01000018.1, on the reverse strand, counting down.
CCTGTCCGCGCAATTGCGCGTCACGCAGGCCGGGCCGCGCGACCGCGCGCTCGTGATGTTCCTGATCGAATCGCTCGACGACGACGGCTACCTGACCGCCTCGCTCGACGAAGTGCTCGCCGACCTCCCGCCGGAACTGGAAATCGACTGCGACGAACTGAACGCGGCGCTCGCGCTGCTGCACAGTTTCGACCCGGCCGGGGTCGGGGCCCGCTCGGCGTCCGAATGCCTGAAGCTGCAGTTGCTGCGCCTCGATCCGTCCCCCACCCGCACGCTCGCACTGGAGATCGTGTCGCAGCACCTCGAACTGCTCGCCGCGCGCGACTTCACGCGGCTGCGCAAGCACCTGAAGGCGAGCGACGACGCGCTGCGCGACGCGCACGCGCTGATCCGCTCGCTGGAGCCGTTCCCTGGCGCCGCGTACGGCAAGGCCGAGGCCGACTACGTCGTGCCCGACATCATCGTGAAAAAGGCCGGCCAGGGCTGGCTCGCGGAACTCAATCCGGAAGTGATGCCGCGCCTGCGGATCAACAACCTGTACGCGAACATCCTGCGCAACAGCCGCGGCGATCCGTCGGCCGGATCGTTGAAACAACAGCTCCAGGAAGCGCGCTGGCTGATCAAGAACATCCAGCAGCGATTCGACACGATCCTGCGTGTCGCGCAGGCTATTGTCGAACGTCAGAAGAATTTCTTTGCGCATGGCGAAATTGCCATGCGCCCCTTGGTTTTGCGGGAAATAGCTGATACGCTGGGCCTACACGAGTCGACTGTCAGCCGTGTGACAACTGGCAAGTACATGCTGACCCCGTTCGGGACGCTTGAATTTAAGTACTTCTTCGGATCACACGTTTCGACCGACACCGGAGGCGCCGCATCGTCGACCGCCATCCGAGCCCTGATCAAGCAACTGATAGGAGCTGAAGACCCAAAATCGCCACTTTCGGACAGCCGCATTGCCGAGCTGCTGGCAGAACAGGGATTCGTGGTTGCGCGCCGCACGGTTGCCAAGTATCGCGAAGCCCTCAAAATCCCGGCAGTGAATCTGCGCAAGTCTCTTTAAGCCTGCTGCCTGCCCGGCGGCAGGCGTGTTCCGGCCACCGCGCACACGGGGAACAGGCCGGGCGACCTGTCCGCGAATTTGCCGCCACGGGCGGCAGGGGCAAGTCGACCGGAGCGCCGCCTCGATGCGGCCGGGTGGTCACTCGCTTGGAGAAGCACTATGAACCTGAAGATCAGTGGACATCATCTCGAAGTCACGCCTGCAATTCGCGAATACGTGATCACCAAGCTGGACCGGGTGCTACGGCATAGCGATCAGGTGATCGATGGCACTGTGATCCTCTCGGTCGACAACCACAAGGAAAAGGACAAGCAGCAGCGCGCGGAAATCAACCTGCACCTGAAGGGCAAGGACATCTTCGTCGAAAGCGCAAACGGCAACCTGTACGCTGCGATCGATCTGTTGATCGACAAGCTGGATCGCCAGGTCGTCAAGCACATGGAGCGTCTGCAGACCCATGCGCACGACCCGATCAAGCTGCAGCCGTCGATCGACCAGATCGAACTGCCGCCGCAATAACGCTCACCGCAGCACACACGACGCCCGGCTCGCCGGGCGTTTTTTTGTGTCCGAGCGGCAGTGGTGCGACCGGTCCGTCCGTGCTGCGCCACGCACGCGGCTGTGCTCTATAATGTTCCGGTTATCGCCGGGGGGCGTTGCGTGCGGTAGCTGCCTTGCAGGTTGCCGATGCCGAACGCCTTGATATCGCCGAACATGGAAAATCAGTCTGCCGCCGCAAGGAGACCCCAGGCCGCCCAATCGCCTGCCAACATGAATCGCCTAGCCAAAATCCTGCCCATAGAGAACGTCGTCATCGACCTCTCCGTCACCAGCAAGAAACGCGTCTTCGAACAAGCCGGGCTGATTTTCGAGAATCAGAACGGCATCGCCCGCAGCACCGTCACGGACAACCTGTTCGCGCGCGAGCGCCTCGGCTCGACCGGGCTCGGCGAAGGCGTCGCGATTCCGCACGGGCGCATCAAGGGGCTCAAGCACCCGCTCGCCGCGTTCGTGCGGCTCGCCGACGCGATCCCGTTCGAAGCGCCCGACGGCCAGCCTGTCGGTCTCCTGATTTTCCTGCTCGTCCCCGAGCAAGCCACCCAGCAGCACCTCGAAATCCTGTCGGAAATCGCGCAACTGCTGTCCGATCGCGACGCGCGAGAGCGTCTGCACAACGAAACGGATCTCGCCGAGTTGCATCGCCTGCTCACTCAGTGGCAACCTTGAGTTGATCCGGGCGGAATATTTTCCCGAACGAGGCGGCACGTGCCGCCGTCCAGGGCCGCCCGGCGCCGGTCCGGCATGGCGACGCCCGTCGCCGCGCGCATGCACCGGCTCATTGGAGTGACGAGAGTCATGGATACGTCCAGCATCAACGCCCAGAGCATCTTCGACGACAACGCGGCCACGCTGAAGCTGAGCTGGCTGACGGGGCATGAAGGCTGGGAGCGCGGTTTTTCGGCCGACACCGTCGGCAACGCGACGTCGAGCGCCGACCTCGTCGGCCACCTGAACCTGATCCACCCGAACCGGATCCAGGTGCTCGGCGAAGCCGAAATCGACTACTACCAGCGGCAGACCGACGAAGACCGTTCGCGCCACATGGCCGAGCTGATCGCACTCGAACCGCCATTCCTCGTCGTCGCCGGCGGCGCCGCCGCGCCACCCGAGCTCGTGCTGCGCTGCACGCGCTCGTCCACGCCGCTGTTCACGACGCCGATGTCGGCTGCCGCGGTGATCGACAGCCTGCGGCTCTACATGTCGCGCATCCTCGCGCCGCGCGCGACGCTGCACGGCGTGTTCCTCGACATCCTCGGGATGGGTGTGCTGCTCACCGGCGACTCCGGGCTCGGCAAGAGCGAGCTCGGCCTCGAACTCATCAGCCGCGGCCACGGCCTCGTCGCCGACGACGCCGTCGATTTCGTCCGACTTGGCCCCGATTTCGTCGAAGGCCGCTGCCCGCCGCTGCTGCAGAACCTGCTCGAAGTGCGCGGCCTCGGCCTGCTCGACATCAAGACGATCTTCGGTGAAACCGCGGTGCGCCGGAAAATGAAGCTGAAGCTGATCGTCCAGCTCGTGCGCCGCCCGGACGGCGAATTCCAGCGGCTGCCGCTGGAAAGCCAGACGGTCGACGTGCTCGGCTTGCCGATCAGCAAGGTCACGATCCAGGTGGCGGCCGGCCGCAACCTCGCGGTGCTCGTCGAAGCGGCCGTGCGGAACACGATCCTGCAGTTGCGCGGAATCGACACGTTGCGCGATTTCATGGATCGGCAACGACTCGCGATGCAAGATCCCGACAGTCAGTTCCCCGGCAAGCTCGTGTAACCTCCCCGCGCCGGCCTCGTAGCGCCGACGCGTCGAGCCGGTGCTATGATGAAACGTCAGGATTCTCTGCTTCCCATGCGCATCGTCCTCATCACCGGCATCTCCGGCTCAGGCAAGTCCGTCGCGCTGAACGCGCTTGAAGACGCAGGCTACTACTGCGTCGACAACCTGCCGCCGCACGTGCTCCCCGAACTCGCCCGCTACCTTGCCGACGGCGGCCAGCACCGGCTCGCGGTCGCGATCGATGCGCGTTCGAGCGCGTCGCTGGACGAGATGCCCGGCCTGATCCGCGCGCTGTCGCTCGAGCACGATGTCCGCGTGCTGTTCCTCAACGCGAGCACGCAGGCGCTGATTCAGCGCTTCTCCGAAACGCGCCGGCGCCACCCGCTGTCCGGCTCGCCGTCGCACGATGCGAACGTCGGGCTGCTGTCGTCGCTCGAGGAAGCGATCGAGCGCGAGCGCGACCTGGTCGCGCCGCTCGCCGAATTCGGTCACCAGATCGATACCAGTACGCTGCGCGCGAACGTGCTGCGCACGTGGGTCAAGCGCTTCATCGAGCAGAAGAACAACGACCTGATGGTGATGTTCGAGTCATTCGGCTTCAAGCGCGGCGTGCCGCTCGATGCCGACCTGATGTTCGACGTGCGCGCGCTGCCGAACCCGTACTACGACCATGAGCTGCGCCCGCTCACCGGGCTGGACCAGCCGGTCATCGCCTTTCTCGACGCACTGCCGATCGTCCACCAGATGATCGACGACATCCATGCGTTCCTGATGAAATGGCTGCCGCACTTTCGCGAAGACAACCGCAGCTACCTGACCGTCGCCATCGGCTGCACGGGCGGTCAGCATCGCTCGGTGTTCATCGCGGAAACGCTCGCCGCGCGCCTCGCGCACGATGCGAACGTGATCGTGCGGCATCGTGACGCGCCGGTGGATGTCGACGCGTCGTCGCGGCTCGTCACCGAGGTCGAACGACCTTAGCGACACCGCCCACTCGCCGGCGCGCCATGTCCACCCTATCGACCACCCTGATCGACCTGCCGCTGTTTCCGCTGCACACGGTGCTGTTCCCCGGTGGCTTGCTGCCGCTCAAGGTGTTCGAGGCGCGCTACCTCGACATGTCCCGCGCATGCCTACGCGACGACGCGCCGTTCGGCGTGTGCCTCTTGAAGAGCGGGCCCGAAGTCGCGCAGGACGGCGCCGTGTCGGTGCCCGAGACGATCGGCTGCATGGCGCGCATTACCGAGTGCGACACCGGCGAATTCGGGATGCTGTACCTGCAGGCGATCGGCACGCAGCGATTCGAGCTGCTGTCGTATCGCGTCGAAGGCAACGGGCTGCTGGTCGGGATCGCGGAGCCGCTGCCCGACGACATCCCGCTCGAAGGCGAACAGGCGCTCGCGCAGTTCGGCTCGTGCGCCGAGGTGCTCGAACGCATCATCGAAGCGCTGAAGAAATCCGAACCGGACAAGATGCCGTTCGGCGAACCGTTCCGCCTCGACGACCCGAGCTGGGTGTCGAACCGCCTCTCGGAACTGCTGCCGCTCGACCTGCGCGCGCGGCAGAAGCTGATGGAGTTTCCGGATGTCGGTGCGCGGATCGACGCCGTGCACCACGTGCTCGACCGGCACGGCTGGCTGTAAGCCGCAGCCGACCTGCCGCGCCGCACCGGCGTCGCGGGGCGGATCATCCCGACACGCGAAACGCCCGCGGCGGCCCGGCGCTTCCGTCAGCGCGACCCGCACCGCGCCCTTCCCCTTTCGTTACAGCAGCGGCCCACTCAGCGCATCGAGCAGCTTGCGCACGGGCGCGGGCACGCCGTACGCATCGAGCCCGGCGAGCGGTACCCACGCCGTCTCGGCATCCTGCGCATGCGCGAGCGGCGGCCCGCCGTGTGTCATGTCGCTCAGCCGCGGCTCGATCTCGAGGCGGAAATGCGTGAACGTGTGCGTGAACGGCGCGAGCGGCACCGGGCCGCCGCCGCCGAAACCGCGTGCGAGTTCAGCGAGTGCCGCATCGCCGTCCGCCTGCGGCAGGCACCACAGGCCGCCCCAGATGCCGGCGGGCGGACGCCGCTCGAGCAGCACGGCGTCGCCGTCGCGCAGCACGAGCATCCAGGTCTTGCGCGTCGGCACGGCCTTCTTCGGCCGCGCGGCCGGCAGTTCGCGCTGCCGGCCCGTCGACTGCGCGACGCAGTCGCCCGCGAACGGACAGCGCACGCAATCAGGCTTGCCGCGCACGCACAGCGTCGCGCCGAGATCCATCAGCCCCTGCGTATAGGCGCTCACGTCGGCCGCATTCGCGGCATCGGGCAGCAGCGATTCGGCCAGCGCCCACATGTCGTTCTCGACTCGCTTCTCGCCCGGGAAGCCTTCGACGCCGAACACCCGCGCCAGCACGCGCTTCACGTTGCCGTCGAGGATCGTCGCGCGCGCACCATACGCGAACGACGCGATCGCCGCGGCCGTCGAGCGGCCGATGCCCGGCAGTTCGGCGAGCGCTTCCGGCGTCGACGGGAATACGCCGCCATGCTCGGCGACGACGACCTGCGCGCAGCGGTGCAGGTTGCGTGCGCGCGAGTAGTAGCCAAGCCCGGCCCACAGCGCCATCACGTCGTCGGACGGCGCGGCCGCGAGCGCGGCGACGTCGGGAAAGCGCTCGACAAAGCGCGTGTAATACGGGACGACGGTCGAGACCTGCGTCTGCTGCAGCATGATTTCCGACAGCCAGATCCAGTAGGGATCGCGGGTGTTCTGCCACGGCAGGTCGTGGCGGCCGTGCACGCGCTGCCAGGCGATCAGGCGCGTGGCGAACGTGCGGTGCAGCGGCGTGACGGGGAACGGAGCAGGAGCAATGCGGGGCGGCTTCAAGTGTTCGAATCTTTGGAAAGAGGTTTCAACGCGGGACTCAACGCTGGCAGGTCGGGCAATAGTAGGTCGAGCGCTGCCCCTGCACGATCTGGCGGATCGGCGTGCCGCATACGCGGCAAGGCAGCCCCGCACGGTCGTAGACGAAGCAGTCGAGCTGGAAATAGCCGCTCTCGCCGTTGCTGCCGACGAAATCGCGCAGCGTGCTGCCGCCACGCTCGATCGCATCGGCGAGCGTCGCGCGCACCGCGTCGGCCAGTCGCTCATAGCGCGGCAGCGACACCTTGCCGGCGGCGGTCGTCGGCCGGATGCCCGCGCGAAACAGGCTCTCCGACGCATAGATGTTGCCGACGCCGACGACCATGTCGCCCGCGAGCAGCGCCTGCTTGACCGACACCGTGCGGCCGCGCGTGCGCGTGTGCAGCAGCGCGCCGGTGAACGCCGGCGAGAACGGCTCGACGCCAAGGCTCGCGAGCAGCGGATGGGCATGCACGTCGCCCGCTTCGCGCGGATGCCACAGCACCGCGCCGAAACGGCGCGGATCTCGGAACCGCAGCACGAATTCATCGAAGATCCAGTCGATATGATCGTGTTTCGCGGCGACCGGCACGCCCGCCGCGGGCAGCACGCGCAGCGTGCCCGTCATCCCGAGATGAACGATGAACCAGCCCGCGTCGACCTCGAACAACAGGTACTTGCCGCGACGCTCGACGGCGAGCACCTCGCGTGCGCGCAATTGCTCGGCGAGCCCCGCCGGCACGGGCCAGCGCAGCATCGCGGTACGGACGTCGACACGCTCGACGCGGCGGCCCGCGACAAAGGGCTCGATGCCCCGGCGCGTGACTTCGACTTCTGGCAACTCTGGCATGTTTTGCGGGTCTGAGACTGGATTCACGATCGTGCGTGTATTGTAGCGAGCGCGTTACAATCGGTTGAAACATCGAACGGATTTCCATGACCCTGCCCTCGAAGCTGCTTCTGAAGCGCCCCGCCGCCGAGCGCGGCGTGCGTGCCTTCCCGGTCCGCCGTGCGCTCGGCGCCGCGCTGTTCGCCGCCTGGACCCTCACCGCCTTCCCGGCTCACGCGCAGGATCCGGCATCGGACGACGCGGAGCCGCAGGGCGCGTTCGAGCACGTGATGCCGGACGAGCAAAAGGATCTCCCGGGCGTCCCGCTGACGAGCCAGATCGTCTACCAGGTGCTGGCCGCCGAGGTCGCGCTTCAGCGCAACCAGCCGGCGCCGGCCTACCAGACCTACCTCGCGCTCGCCCGTGACACGCGCGATCCGCGCATGGCGCAGCGTGCGACCGAGATCGCGCTCGGCGCGCAAAGCCCGGCCGACGCGCTGTCCGCGGCCAATCTGTGGCGCCAGTACGCCCCCGATTCGAACCGCGCATCGCAAGTCGACGCCGCGCTGCTCGTGCTCGCCGGCAAGCCGGCCGACGCGCAGCCGATGCTCGCGCGCGAACTGGCCCGCGCGACCGGCGAAACGCGCGGCCCCGCGATCCTCGCGCTGCAGGCGCTGCTGGTGCGCGGCGCCGACCGCGTCGGCGGCCTCGCGGTGCTGAAGGACATGTTGAAGAACGACATGAACCGCCCGGAGGCGCAGCTCGCGATCGCGCGACAGCAGCTCGCGGTCGACGACAAGGAAGGCGCCGCGCAGTCGCTGAAGCTGGCGCTGCAGATCCGCCCCGACTATCTGCCGGCGGCGTTGATGCTGTCGCAGATGGGGCCCGCCGAGCGCGCGAGCGGCATCGCGTCGTTCGAGAAATATGTTCAGCAGAATCCGAAGTCGCGCGATGCGCGCCTCGCGCTGTCGCAGCTGTACCTCGCCGACGACCGCCTCGACGACGCGCAGAAGCAGTTCGAGACGATGCGCAAGCTCGACTCGAAAGACCCGACGCCGCTGATGGCGCTCGCGCTGATCAAGATCCAGCAGAAGAAACTCGACGATGCGAGCGCGTATCTGAAACAGTACGTGCAGCTCGCCAACAAGCAGCCGAACCTCGACGTCGGCCAGGGGTACATCTACCTCGCGCAGATCTCGATCGAGCAGGGCAATGACGCGCAGGCGTCGCAATGGCTCGACAAGGTCGACCAGACGAGCCAGCACTACCTGCCCGCACAGATCACGCGCGCGCAACTGCTGCAGAAACAGGGCAAGACCGACGAGGCGCGCAAGGTGCTCGACGACCTGCCGATCAGCGATCCGCGCGATGCGGCCGTGGTCGCACGCACCGACGCGTCGATCCTGTTCACCGCGAAGCGCTTTCCGGAAGCCGAGGCGCGACTCGCGCAGGCCGTCCAGGACTTCCCGGACGATCCCGACCTGCGCTACGACTACGCGATGGCGGCCGAGAAGACGGGCAACTACGCGGCGATGGAAAAGCAGCTGCGCGAGCTGATCCGCACGCAGCCCGACAACCCGCAGGCGTACAACGCGCTCGGCTATTCGCTGGCCGATCGCAACCAGCGTCTGCCCGAAGCCAGCAAGCTGATCGACAAGGCACTGTCGCTCGCGCCGAACGACGCGTACATCATGGACAGCCTCGGCTGGGTGAAGTACCGGATGGGCGACGCCGCCGGCGCGGCGAAGGTGCTGCGGCGCGCGTACGAGCTGCAGCCGAACGCCGAGATCGGCGCGCACCTCGGCGAAGTGCTGTGGAAGAGCGGTGCGCAGGACGACGCGCGTACCGCGTGGCGCGCCGCGCAGAAGCTCGAGCCCGACAACGACACGCTCGTGCGGACGCTCAAGCGCCTGCAGATCAACGGACTCTGATGCGGATGTTCCCGATGCTTTCCCTGTCTTCCCGCGCGCTGCGCACGCTGGCCGCGGCCGGCGCCGCGCTCGCGCTCGCCGGCTGCGCGAGCACGCCGCCGTCGGCGAATGCGCCGGCGGGCACCGTGCTGCAGACGGCCGCGACGCATGCGTACCACGGCCGCTTCGCGGTGCAGTACAGCGACCGCCTCGGCAGACCGCAGAACGTATACGGCAATTTCGACTGGCAGGAGCACGGCGACGACCTGTCGCTGGAGCTGCGCAGCCCGCTCGGCCAGACACTCGCGGTCGTGAAATCGACGCCGCAGACCGCGTCGCTCGAACTGCCGAACCGCCAGCCGCAATACGCGACGGACGTCGGTGAGCTGATGCAGAACACGCTCGGCTTCTCGCTGCCGCTGGCCGGCCTGCGCTACTGGCTGCTGCCGACGCCCGCGCCCGCGACGCCCGCGCAGACGGTGCGCGACCCGGCCGACGCGACGCGCGTCAAGCAGATCCGCCAGGACGGCTGGACGATCGACTATCTCGCCTACGCGGACGCCCCGGCCACGGGCGTCAAACGCGTCAACCTCGTGCGTGCGACGCCGCCGCTCGACATCAAGCTCGTGCTCGACCAGTAAGCACGTGAACCCAGCCCCGACATACGCATGACCGATTCGACCCGCTCGCTGCGCAACTGCCTTGCGCCCGCGAAACTCAACCTGTTCCTGCACATCACAGGCCGCCGCCCGAACGGCTATCACGATCTGCAGAGCGTGTTCCAGCTGCTGAACTGGGGTGACACGCTGCACTTCACGCTGCGCGACGACGGTCGCGTCGCACGCGTCACCGACGTGCCGGGCGTGCCCGAGCAAAGCGATCTCGTCGTGCGTGCGGCCAACCTGCTGAAAGCGCACACGGGCACCGCGGCCGGCGTCGACATCGAGATCGACAAATGCTTGCCGATGGGCGCGGGCCTCGGCGGTGGCAGCTCCGACGCGGCGACGACGCTGCTCGCGCTGAACCGCCTGTGGCAACTCGACTTGCCACGCTCGGAACTGCAGTCGCTTGCAGTGAAACTCGGCGCGGACGTCCCGTTTTTTGTTTTTGGAAAAAATGCGTTCGCAGAGGGTATCGGAGAAGAATTAGCTGAGGTAGAATTGCCGACTCGCTGGTTCCTGGTTGTGACGCCGCGAGTTCATGTCCCCACCGCTGAAATTTTTTCAGACGAGTTGTTGACAAGAGATACGAAGCGAGTCACAATTACAGACTTTCTTGCACAGCAAAACAGCGATGCGGGATGGCCAGACAGCTTCGGCCGGAACGACATGCAGCAAGTTGTGACAAGTAAGTACGCGGAAGTTGCGCAGGTGGTCAAATGGTTGTATAATGTGACCCCCGCGAGGATGACCGGCTCCGGAGCAAGCGTGTTTGCAGCGTTTCATAGCAGGCACGAGGCAGAAGCGGCGAAAGCCAAGTTGCCCACCGGTTGGAGCGGTGCAGTTGCCGAGAGTCTGAACGAGCATCCGCTCTTCGCTTTCGCGTCATGAAGTTTTGCTTTGCCGGATGGCCTACAAGTCCGGTGAAGTTATCAGTTGAGTGTAGGGGAGTCGCCAAGTTGGTCAAGGCACCGGATTTTGATTCCGGCATGCGAGGGTTCGAGTCCTTCCTCCCCTGCCAAAAATTTTCCCGCATTTCCCGCCTAAGCCTGAAGCAGGTGCACGATGAGCAGCCACAGCCATGATGGCTTGATGGTCTTTACTGGCAACGCGAATCCCGCGCTCGCCCAGGAAGTCGTCAATATCCTTGGAATCCCCCTCGGCAAAGCAATGGTCAGCCGTTTCTCCGACGGTGAGATCCAGGTCGAGATCCAGGAAAACGTGCGCGGCAAGGACGTCTTCGTCCTGCAATCCACGTGCGCGCCGGCGAACGACAACCTGATGGAACTGATGATCATGGTCGATGCGCTCAAGCGCGCATCCGCCGGCCGGATCACTGCTGCCATCCCCTACTTCGGCTACGCCCGCCAGGATCGCCGCCCGCGTTCGGCGCGCGTCGCGATCTCGGCGAAGATCGTCGCGAACATGCTGGAAATCGCCGGCGTCGAGCGGATCATCACGATGGATCTGCACGCCGACCAGATTCAGGGCTTCTTCGACATCCCGGTCGACAACATCTACGCAACGCCGATTCTGCTGGGCGACCTGCGCAAGCAGAACTACTCGGATCTGCTCGTCGTGTCGCCGGACGTCGGCGGCGTGGTGCGTGCCCGGGCGCTCGCGAAGCAGCTCAACTGTGATCTCGCGATCATCGACAAGCGCCGTCCGAAGGCGAACGTCGCCGAAGTGATGAACATCATCGGTGAAGTCGAAGGCCGCACCTGCGTGATCATGGACGACATGGTCGATACGGCCGGCACGCTCTGCAAGGCCGCGCAAGTGCTGAAGGATCGCGGTGCGAAGCAGGTGTTCGCGTATGCGACGCACCCGGTTCTGTCGGGTGGCGCCGCCGAGCGTATCGCCGCATCGGCACTCGACGAGCTCGTGGTCACCGATACGATCCCGCTGTCGGCCGAATCGCTGGCCTGCTCGAAGATCCGCTCGCTGACGAGCGCGAGCCTGCTGGCCGAAACGTTCTCGCGGATTCGCCGCGGCGACTCGGTGATGTCGCTGTTCGCGGAATCCTGATCGCGAACGACACGATATAGCATGCGCAGAAAGCGAAGCGGCAACGCTTCGCTTTTTGCACAATCGGACGGGATAGACGAAACCCCGTCCGTTTCATCGGGGGCCGCCATTTCGCCGGCCCCGTTTTACTGCCTGGTCGCGGGCAGCTAATGGAGAATCACATGAAAGTCGTCGCTTTCGAGCGCCAACAGCAAGGTACGGGTGCGAGCCGCCGCCTGCGCAACGCCGGTAAGACCACGGGTATCGTCTACGGTGGCGAAGCAGCCCCGCAAAAGATCGAACTCGATCACAACGCGCTGTGGCATGCACTGAAGAAGGAAGCCTTCCACTCGTCGATCCTCGACCTCGAAGTGGCTGGCCAGTCGCAACAAGTTCTGCTGCGCGACGTGCAATACCACCCGTTCAAGCAACTCGTGCTGCACGTGGACTTCCAGCGCGTCGACGCGAAGAAGAAGCTGCACACGAAGGTGCCGCTGCACTTCCTGAACGCTGAAGTCAGCCCGGCAGTGAAGCTGTCGAGCGCAATCGTCTCGCACGTCGCGACGGAAATCGAAGTCGAGTGCCTGCCGTCGGCGCTGCCGGAATTCCTCGAAGTCGATCTGTCGAAGATCGAAGCAGGTCAGTCGCTGCACGCGAAGGACATCGCACTGCCGAACGGCGTCGCGCTGGTCGCGCACGTCGACGCGGAAAACCCGGTTGTCGCGTCGGCGACGGTCCCGGCTGGTGCCGTGTCGGACGCAGCAGGCGAAGGCGAAACGCCGGCTGCCTAAGCGGCTGCGCACGCGCCCGTTCGATCCGTTTCACGAAACGGTCGACGCAACCCGCCGCGGCTTGCCCGGCGGGTTTTTCTTTTTCTGCGCCCAGGCGGGCGCTGCCGCCTACGAAACGTCATGATCAAACTGATCGTCGGCCTCGGCAATCCCGGGGCGGAATACACCGCGACGCGCCACAACGCCGGCTTCTGGCTGATCGACCAGCTCGCCCGCGAAGCCGGCGCGACGCTGCGCGACGAGCGCCGCTTCCACGGCTTTTACGCAAAGGCGCGCCTGCACGGCGAGGAAGTCCACCTGCTCGAGCCGCAAACCTACATGAACCGCTCCGGCCAGTCGGTCGTCGCGCTCGCGAGTTTCTTCAAGATCCTGCCCGACCAGATCCTCGTCGCCCACGACGAACTCGATCTGCCGCCCGGCACCGTGAAGCTGAAGCTCGGCGGCGGTAGCGGCGGCCACAACGGCCTGAAGGACATCTCCGCACATCTGTCGTCGCAGCAGTACTGGCGCCTGCGCATCGGCATCGGCCATCCGCGCGACCTGATCCCGGAAGGCGCGCGCGCCGGCGCGAAGCCCGACGTCGCGAACTTCGTGCTGAAGCCGCCGCGTCGCGAGGAGCAGGACGTGATCGATGCATCGATCGAACGCGCGCTCGCCGTGATGCCGATGGTGGTCAAGGGCGAACTCGACCGCGCGACGATGCAGCTGCATCGCAACTGACCCTCCGCTGCACCGGCGCGGTGCAATGTGCTGCCCGGTTACCGCGGTTACGCCGGGCGGCCCAAGCTCCCGCGCAATTGCGCACTGCAACGCCCACTTGCGGTACTCTGGTCGCTTTTGCCCGTCAGGAGTCAAGCGGTGAGCCGTTACTGGAGCGACGTCGTTCAGCAACTCGTGCCTTACGTGCCGGGCGAACAGCCCGCGCTCGCACACCCCGTCAAGCTGAACACCAACGAGAATCCCTATCCGCCCTCGCCGCGCGTCGTCGCGGCGATCGCACGCGAACTCGGCGACACCGGCGACACGCTGCGCCGCTATCCCGACCCGCTTGCGCGCGCGCTGCGCGAGACGGTCGCGGCCCATCACCGCATCAAGCCCGAGCAGGTCTTCGTCGGCAACGGCTCCGACGAAGTGCTCGCGCACGCGTTCCAGGCCCTGCTCAAGCATGACCGGCCGCTGCGCTTTCCCGACATCTCGTACAGCTTCTACCCGACCTACGCGCGCCTGTACGGCGTCGAGACCACGATCGTGCCGCTCGCGGACGACTTTTCGATCCGCGTCGAAGACTATCTCGACGACGCTGGCGGCGTGCTGTTCCCGAACCCGAACGCGCCGACCGGGCGTGCGCTGCCGCTCGTGGACATCGAGCGGATCGCGGCCGCGAATCCGTCGTCGGTCGTGCTGATCGACGAGGCGTATGTCGATTTCGGCGCGCAATCCGCGATCACGCTGATCGACCACCATCCGAACCTGCTCGTCGTGCACACGACGTCGAAAGCGCGCTCGCTCGCAGGCATGCGCGTCGGCTTCGCGTTCGGCGACGCGGCGTTGATCGACGCACTGAATCGTGTGAAGGACAGCTTCAACTCCTATCCGCTCGACCGGCTCGCGCAGGTCGCCGCGCAGGCGGCATACGAGGACACCGACTATTTCGGCGCAACCTGCCGGCGCGTGATCGACAGCCGCGAGCGGCTCACGCACGCGCTCGAGGCGCTCGGTTTCGACGTCGTGCCGTCGGCCGCGAATTTCGTGTTCGCGCGCCATCCCGCGCACGATGCGGGCGTGATCGCGGCCAGACTGAAGGATCGGGAAATTTTCGTGCGGCACTTCCGGGCGCCGCGCATCGACCAGCACTTGCGCATCACCGTCGGCACCGACGCCGAATGCGACGCGCTCGTCGCGGCATTGCGCGACCTGATCGGCTGAAACGGTAGCGGAAGCTGAAGCGGAACCGGCGCCGAACGGCGCCGGCCAAGGCGTGCGTGACGCCGCGCGTGCGTCACCGCAGGGTCACTGCGCGTCGTCGCCCTTCGCGGCGGTCAACGCGTGATATTTCTCCATCAACTGCGCGTGCGATTCGTCATGCTGCGGATCGCGCGGAATGCATTCGACCGGACACACCTGCTGGCACTGCGGTTCGTCGAAATGGCCGACACACTCGGTGCACTTGTTCGGGTCGATCACGTAGATATCCGGGCCCATCGAAATCGCGCCGTTCGGGCACTCGGGCTCGCACACGTCGCAATTGATGCACTCGTCGGTAATCATCAAGGACATACTGATCTCACTTCTTCAGGCCGGCGGCCGGCTTCGCGACGAAACCGGCCGGCACCGCGTCACGCGGCCGGGCCTCCCATCGCTGCGACTTTCTCGGTCAGCCACTTCTCGACGGACGGGAACACGAACTTGCTGACATCGCCGCCCAACTGCGCGATTTCGCGCACGATCGTCCCCGAGATGAACTGGTACTGATCGGACGGCGTCATGAACATCGTCTCGACGTCGGGCAGCAAATAGCGGTTCATCCCTGCCATCTGGAACTCATATTCGAAATCGGACACGGCACGCAGGCCGCGTACGATCACGCGCGCGTTGTTGGTGCGGACAAAGTCCTTCAACAGGCCCTTGAATCCCATCACCTTCACGTTCGGATAATGGCCGAGCACCTCGTTCGCAATCTTCAGCCGTTCTTCCAGCGAGAAGAACGGCTTCTTCGCGCGGCTGTCGGCCACACCGACCACCAGCGTATCAAAAATGCTCGACGCACGCCGCACGAGGTCTTCGTGCCCGCGCGTCAGCGGATCGAACGTACCGGGATACACGGCGACTACCATGTCGCTCCTCCTGTCATCACGCAAACGGGGTGGCAGCCGTGCGACGCGCACGCCACTGCCGAGATGGGCATGCGTCGCCTTTGCGGTGCGCCGCCTCGTATGGAACGCGCATTATTCATCATTTTCGCGCCGCAGCAAATGATAGTGAACTGCACCGGCCTTGCCGTGCTTCACCACCTGCCAGCCGGCCAGCGCTTCGTGGGCGGCCGGGTCGAGTTCCGCCCCGGTCTCGACGTACAGCGCGCCATCCGGCGCGACGAGCGGCGCCGCCAGCGCGATCGAGCGATCGAGCACGGCCGGCTCGCCGAACGGCGGATCGAGGAACACGAAGTCGAATGCACCCGGGGTCAGCCCGGCCGCGAGCCGCAGCGCGTCGGCTTCCGCGACCTCGACCGAGCGTGCGCCGAGCTTGTCCTTGATCGCGCGCAGCTGCTGCGCCGCGCGCGGGTGGCGCTCGACCATCACGACGCTCGTCGCGCCGCGCGACGCGGCCTCGAACCCGAGCGCGCCGGTGCCCGCGAACAGGTCGAGGCAGCGCCGGCCTTCGAGATCCTGGCCGAGCCAGTTGAACAGCGTCTCGCGCACGCGATCGGGCGTCGGCCGCAGGCCGTCGAGATCGAGCACGGCGAGCGGCGTGCGTTTCCAGTCACCGCCGATGATGCGGATCGTGTGCGGCTTGCCGCGGCTGGAAGGGGCCGCCGGGCGGCCGGAAGAGGAACGGGACATACGGAATATCGACGACGGAGGGACCGGGTACGCACGCGGGCGCACCGCCAAACAGGCGCACGTTACCACAGCGGCGGCACCGGCTGACGCGAGTGCCTCGCCGCACTGATAAAATGCACGGTTTCGGCCGCCGTGCGCACACGCGACGGCCTCTCCGGCGCTCCGCCCTGGCGGCGCCCCGCCCTCTTCCCGACGTCAGACCATGTTCAGCTTCTTCAAACGATTCAAGAAAACGCAGGAGCCCGACTCCGCGGAATCGCAATCGACCGACGCGCAGCAACCGGACGAGCCGTCCGACGCGCCCGCCCCCGAGCCCCGCCAGGCGCTCGAAGCCCCGCAAGCGCCCGCGCAGCCGCAACAGGCCGCGCCGGCCGTCGTGATGACGGTCACGCCGACCAACGACGGCAGCGATGAAGTCGTCGAAGCGGTCGAGATCGTGCCGCCGCCGACGCAGGACGCTTCCGCGAAGAAATCGTGGCTCGCACGCCTGAAGTCCGGGCTCGCCAAGACGGGCTCCAGCATCACCGGCGTGTTCGTCAACACGAAGATCGACGAGGATCTGTACGAGGAACTCGAAGCCGCGCTGCTGATGTCCGACGCCGGCGTCGACGCGACCGAGTACCTGCTCGACGCGCTGCGCGAGAAGGTGCGCGCGGGCCGGCTGACCGATCCGCAGCAGGTGAAGGGCGCGCTGCACGACCTGCTCGTCGAACTGCTGAAGCCGCTCGAGAAATCGCTGATGCTCGGCCGCGCGCAGCCGCTCGTGATGATGATCACGGGCGTGAATGGCGCGGGCAAGACCACCAGCATCGGCAAGCTCGCGAAGCACCTGCAGAGCTTCGACCAGTCGGTGCTGCTGGCCGCGGGCGACACGTTCCGCGCGGCCGCGCGCGAACAGCTGGCGGTCTGGGGCGAGCGCAACAACGTGACGGTCGTCCAGCAGGAAAGCGGCGACCCGGCCGCGGTGATCTTCGACGCGGTCAGCGCCGCGCGCGCGCGCAGGATCGACGTGATGATGGCCGACACGGCTGGCCGCCTGCCGACGCAGCTGCACCTGATGGAAGAGCTGAAGAAGGTGAAGCGCGTGATCTCGAAGGCACACGACGGCGCACCGCACGAGGTGCTGCTCGTGATCGACGCGAACACGGGCCAGAACGCGCTCACGCAGGTGAAGGCATTCGACGATGCGCTCGGCCTCACGGGCCTGATCGTCACGAAGCTCGACGGTACCGCCAAGGGCGGGATTCTCGCCGCGATCGCGCGGCAGCGCCCGGTGCCCGTCTACTTCATCGGCGTGGGCGAAAAGGTCGAGGACCTGCAGCCGTTCAGCGCGGTGGAATTCGCGGACGCGCTGCTCGGCTGAACGCCGCCGAGCCGGACCGCACGGGGCGCCTTCGGGCGCCCTTTTTCATGCGCCGCCAGCCGTCAGCCGGCGGCCCCGTGGCGTCATTCGGCGTCATTCGGCGTCATTCGGCGTCGGGCTGCACGCCGGGCTCGGCGGCCTTGAACCCATCGAGCGTCGACGCATGATCGGCGATCCGCTGGATCGTCGGAAAGCGTGTCGTGTCGATCGAGAAACGGTTCGCGTTGAACACCTGCGGAACGATGCAGATATCGGCGAGCGTCGGCGTGTCGCCGAAGCACAGCGTGCCGGTGCGCGGATCGTTCGCGAGGCGCGTCTCGAGCGAGGCGAAACCCGCCTCGATCCAGTGCCGGTACCATTCGTTCTTCGCTTCCTCGGGCACCTTCAGCGTGTGCTTCAGGTACTTGAGCACGCGCAGGTTGTTCAGCGGATGGATCTCGCAGGCGACCTGCAGCGCGATCGCCCGCACATACGCGCGGTCGGCCGGCGCCTTCGGCAACAGCGCCGGTTCGGGATGCGTTTCCTCGAGATATTCGATGATCGCGAGCGATTGCTGCAGCGTGGCGTCGCCGTCGATCAGCGTCGGCACGACCGCATCCGGGTTCACCGCACGGTAGGCGTCCTTCAGTTGCTCGCCGCCGTCGCGCAGCATATGCACGGGGATCGTGTCGTACGGCAGCTGCTTCAGGTTCAGGGCGATCCGCACGCGGTACGACGCGGAACTGCGGAAATAGCTGTAGAGCTTCATGGGATGTCTCTCTTTTGGTCGTATCCGGCCGGCAACGGGGCCTGCGGCGTACGCGCGGCACCGCCGGGAACCCGAGTTTAGCGCGCCGCGCGGCGGCGGCGCGCGGCCGCGCTTGGGCGAGCCGCGCCCGTGCGATACTCGGGGCATTCCTTACCGCTCACCGCGCGGCCCGATGCCGGCCGCCCGCCCCATGCCCCGATGACCCATCCCCACGACTCCGCAGCCTCGCCGTTCCCTTGCGCCCGCTTCATCAAGGAAATCGGCCGCGGTCCGAACGGCGCCCGCGCGCTGTCCGCCGAAGACACGTTCGAACTCTATCGCGCGATGCTCGACGCGCGTGTGTCGGACGTCGAACTCGGCGCGATCCTGATCGCGTATCGCCTGAAGGGCGAAAGCGCCGACGAACTGGCCGCGATGCTCGCCGCCGCGCAGGCATCGTTCGAACCCGTGCACGTGCAGGATGCCGCGTTCCGGCCGGTGTCGATCCCGAGCTACAACGGTGCGCGCAAGCAGCCGAACCTGGTGCCACTGCTCGCGCTGCTGCTCGCGCGCGAAGGCGTGCCGGTGCTCGTGCACGGCGTCGAGCGCGATCCGGGCCGCGTGACGAGCGCGGAGATCTTCTCGGCGCTGTCGATGGCGCCGTCGACGTCGCACGACGCGATCGAGGACACGCTCGCGGAGCGCCGCGTCGCGTTCGCACCGATCGCTGCGCTGGCGCCGCGCATCGCGCATCTGCTGTCGCTGCGCGGCGTGCTCGGCGTGCGCAATTCCACGCACACGCTCGTGAAGATCCTGCAGCCGTTCGCGCCGGCCGGGCTGCGGCTCGTCAACTACACGCATCCGCCGTACCGCGACAGCCTCGCGCAGCTGTTCCGCGATCATCCGGACGCCGCGCTCGGCGGTGCGCTGCTCGCGCGCGGCACCGAAGGCGAAGCGGTGGCCGACACGCGGCGCCAGGTGCAGGTCGACTGGCTGCACGACGGCGTGTGCGACACGCTGATCGAGCCCGAGCGCTCGTCGAGCGACGCGCCGCCCGTTGCGTTGCCCGAATCGCGCGACGCGGCGACCACGGCCGCGTGGACGGACGCCGTGCTGCGCGGCGACCTTCCGGTGCCCGATACGCTTGCGCGGCAGGTCGACACGATCGTGCGGATCGCCCGGCTCGCGGCGTGACCGGTATCCCCGGGCCGGCACGCTTTCGCACCGGCCTTTCAACCGACCATTTGACACGCGCACGCATCCTGGCATAGAGTTGTCGTCATGCGTTCCTTTCCGAACACCCTCCGAATTACCTCCGGCCGCCTAACGCGGTCGCTATCGCTACGACTAGCCTAAGGCTGTCTTAGCGCCGTGTGCTGTCCGCACGGTCCCTCCCTGCAGTTCCTCGCAGCACCCTTCTCGCAGTTTTTACAACCCGAAGTCGTCAGCATTCGTCCGTCTATCCGTCGGTCGATTCGCGAAGATCATCCGCATCCGCAGCGCGTTTCCGGCGCCACGGTGCGAGGCAGCGCCAACCGTCGCCCATGCCGCCCGTCTTCGCTCGCGACTTGAGACCCGAGGCCCAGAAGATGAAGCGCAACCCGCAAGACAAGTACCGTCCGTTCGAACCCGTCCGCATCCATGGCCGCCGCTGGCCGACCCGCACCATCGAGCGTGCGCCGGTGTGGATGAGCACCGACCTGCGCGACGGCAACCAGTCGCTGATCGAGCCGATGAGCATCGAGCAGAAGCTGGAATTCTTCGACATGCTGGTCGCCATCGGTTTCAAGGAGATCGAAGTCGGTTTTCCGTCGGCGTCGCAAACCGACTTCGATTTCGTCCGCAAGCTCATCGACGACAAACGCATTCCCGACGACGTGACGATCGAAGTGCTCGTGCAGTCGCGCGAAGACCTGATCGCACGCACCTTTGACGCGCTCGAAGGCGTGCCGCGCGCGATCGTGCACCTGTACAACGCGATCTGCCCGTCGTTCCGGCGCATCGTGTTCGGGATGTCGAAGGACGACGTGAAGGCGCTCGCGGTCGAGGGCACGCGACTCATCAAGGAACACGCGGCGGCCCGCCCGGACACGCACTGGACCTACCAGTACTCGCCGGAAACCTTCAGCATGACCGAACTGACGTTCGCGCGCGAAGTGTGCGACGCGGTCGCGCAGGCGTGGCGGCCGACCCGCGATCACAAGATGATCGTCAACCTGCCGGCGACCGTCGAAGCCGCGAGCCCGAACGTGTTCGCCGACCAGATCGAATGGATGGACCGCAACCTCGCGTATCGCGACAGCATCGTGCTGTCGGTGCATCCGCACAACGATCGCGGCACCGCGGTCGCGGCCGCCGAACTCGCGCTGCTCGCGGGCGCCGACCGCATCGAGGGCTGCCTGTTCGGCAACGGCGAGCGCACCGGCAACGTCGACCTCGTCACGCTCGCGCTCAACCTCTATACGCAGGGCATCGACCCGGGCCTCGATTTCTCCGACATCGACGCGGTGCGCCGCGTGGTCGAGCGCTGCAACCAGATTCCGGTACATCCGCGCCATCCGTACGCGGGCGACCTCGTGTTCACGGCGTTCTCCGGCTCGCACCAGGATGCGATCCGCAAGGGTTTCGCGCAGCAGCGCCCCGACGCGGTGTGGGAAGTGCCGTACCTGCCGATCGACCCGGCCGACCTCGGCCGCAGCTACGACGCGGTGATCCGCGTGAACAGCCAGTCCGGCAAGGGCGGCGCGACGTTCCTGCTCGAACGCGGGATGGGCTTCACGCCGACGCGCCGCGTGCAGATCGAATTCAGCCACGCGGTGCAGACGCTTGCCGATGCGTCGGGCGAGGAAGTGACCGGCGACGCGATCTGCGCGCTGTTCGCCCGCGAATTCTTCGAGACCGACGGCCCGGCCGAGCGCCACGGTGACGGCGCGCGCTGGCAGAACCGCGACGTCGCCGGGCCGCCGCCGGCCGGCGCGACGCCCGAAGACACCGTCCGGCGCGTGGCCGCGGCCTTCGCGACGGCGGCCGGCGCGACGATCGACGTTGCCTCGTGCGAGCACGCGCGCACGACGGACGGCCGGATCGCGGTATCGGTCGGCTGCCGGGTCGGCGATGCGCCGTTGCGGCATGGCGTCGGGGTGCACGACGATGCGGCGAGCGCCGCGCTCGATGCGGTCGTCAGCGCGATCAACCGCTCGGCCTGGCATTGCGCCGACCACCGCGCGGCGGCCTGACCGCCAGGTCTCGATTCAGGGTTCCAACGACAGCGAGCGGTGCGTGACCGCCCGTGCGCCGCGCGATCCGCGCCGCACGGGCCAGCAAAAAGCGGCCCAGGAGGCCGCTTCGGTCGGGACATGAAAACGAGCGCCACGCGCGCTCATGTCTCGGTCGCGCACCGCGTTGCCTGCCACGCGAGCAGGCGCCACCGGCCCTGCTCATGGGTGTGAACGGCGGTATAGGCGATCGGAAACACCAGACCGCCGTTATTCGTTTCCATCTCGATCAACGCGCGCCCGGTGACGACGCAGGTTGCATCACCGACGGGCAGCAGGTCCTGCGACTGGATTTCGATCTGGCGATAGCGGCGGCGGCCGGCGACGATGGCGTCGATGAACTGCTGCTTGGTTTCGCGTTTGCCATTGGTGTGCACGAAGAACACCTTGTCCGACAATTGCGCATCGAGCGCCTCGCCGTCTCCGTCGACCATCGCCCGGAACCGATCGCGCTCGAGTGCGCGAATCGCATCGACCACCTTCGCCATCGCCTGACTCCTCGGCAGCGCGCCCGCCGTGCGCGGACGTGCGGATCAGAAGTTGTACTGCACGTAGAACTGGTGGAAATTTATACCAGGATTCGGCTCTTTGATACCCGCGTTAGACACATGTTGAAAACGATAACCGACCTGATACTGTTGGCGTTCTCCGAACTGCGCGCCGACGCCGACGACGTCCGCGAACTGGAATGACGTCGACAGCGACAGATTGTGCGAGATCGTCGGATGCGTCAGGAACCGGATGCCGGCGCCGGCCTCGATGAACGGGCGGACCTGGCCCGCGCTCTTGATGAAACGGAACATCGGCGTCGCGCCGATCTCCCCGAGGTTGGCGTGGACGTTGCCGCCCGTGTGCCAGTAGCCGACGTTGCCTTCCATCACGAACGCGAAGTGCCAGCCGCCGATTTCCCACCAGTTCCAGCCCGGATCCCACACCACGCCGAGATCGGCCGTGTCGATCCCGTGGCGATCGGAAAATCCGCCGCCGGCCCGGATCCCCCACCGATCCGCGAATGCGGCCCCCGATCCGCCCAGCAGCGACGCCGCCAGCAGCGCATGCAGCGCAAGCCGGCTATGGGGCCGGCGATTCTTCTTATTGTTCATCTGACACTCCAACTTTGCGGGTTGAATGGAGCCTTGCCGCAACGGCCGGCCCGAGCGAACTGAATGGTATGGTAAAGGACTTTTCGGATCGGCATCACGAAGCGAAATTGTTTGCTTCCAAAACTACAAAAATCGAAACCGTCTACCGATTACTATCAGAAACAACGGTTTACGGAACTTCCTTCGGTCAGCCCGGTCGCAAATTAGACTATCGACTCGACATGTTCGATAGAAAATCGGGAACTCGGATGGCCACGCGCCCTCTAAGGAATTAGCACTCGGATTACGGGAGTGCTAAGATGGGCCCCGGAATCTCATCCGAGACCAGGGGTTTGTCCCTGATTCCAAAGGAGTTTTTTAGTGAGCCACGCCCTGACCCTTCCGAACACCCTGAGCCCGACGCCGGCCAAGGCCGAATCGGCAGGCTCGCTGGCGCTCGCAACTCAATCGATGTTGCCGGGCCAGCTTGGCAACATCGACGCGTATATCCAGGCCGTGAACCGGATCCCGCTGCTGAGTGCCGAAGAGGAACGCCAGTACGCGACCGAATTCCGCGACGACAACAACCTCGACTCGGCTCGCCGTCTCGTGCTGTCGCACCTGCGCCTCGTCGTGTCGATCGCGCGCAACTATCTCGGCTACGGCCTGCCACACGGCGACCTGATCCAGGAAGGCAACATCGGCCTGATGAAGGCGGTGAAGCGTTTCGACCCGGCGCAAAACGTGCGCCTGGTGTCGTACGCGATCCACTGGATCAAGGCCGAGATCCACGAGTACATCCTGCGCAACTGGCGGATGGTGAAAGTCGCGACGACGAAGGCGCAGCGCAAGCTGTTCTTCAACCTGCGCAGCCACAAGAAGAGCATGCAGGCGATGACGCCCGAGGAAATCGACGGCCTCGCGCAGGAGCTCAACGTCAAGCGCGAAGACGTGACCGAAATGGAAACGCGTCTGTCGGGCGGCGACATCGCGCTCGAAGGGCAAGTGGAAGACGGCGAGGAGTCGTATGCGCCGATCGCCTACCTGGCCGATTCGCACAACGAGCCGACCGCCGTGCTCGCCGCGCGTCAGCGCGACATGCTGCAGACGGACGGCATCGCGCAGGCGCTCGAGGCGCTCGACGCACGCAGCCGCCGAATCATCGAGGCGCGCTGGCTGAACGTCGACGACGACGGCTCGGGCGGCTCGACGCTGCACGACCTCGCGGCCGAGTTCGGCGTGTCGGCCGAACGCATCCGCCAGATCGAAGCGAGCGCCATGAAGAAGATGCGCACCGCACTCGCCGAATACGCATAAATCCGCGATTTAGAGCGCTTCACCCAAAACCGCTGCCCGACCGGCAGCGGTTTTTTTTCGTCTGTCGTTTCGCCGCGCGCTTCGCTTATTAATCGACCTTATTGATCGGGTATCGGGAGAATTCCGGCCCCTTCCGCATAACCTTGATCTGCCTCAAGTTTCGACACGCGCTTCGCGACGGTCTGCCGCAGCGCAGCACTCGGCATCGGAAAGCCGGCATTTTAAAATTGGCATGTCGGCTTAAAAGGATTAAAACAGCTTAACTGCCGTCATAAATCCGACGTAAAGTCGCCCCAAACCCGATGTAAATCGATTCAGGATAATCACCTTGATCTCGATCAATAAAGAGCCTGCGCCACCTCCCCCGCAGGCCGCCGGCACGCCCGGCTGGCGCGCGCGCATTGCCGCGTGGGCTCGCGGGCCGACCTTCGCCCGCGACATCGCGCTGGTGCTGATCGTCAAGCTGGTTCTCTTGATGTCGCTCAAATACGCATTCTTCAATCATCCGCAGGCTGAGCACATGTCGCTGCCGCCTGCCGTCGTCGCCGAGAAGCTGCTCTCGGTGCCGGCGCCTGCATCCACCGAGGGAGACCACCATGATAAGTAGCGAAGTCGTCGATCTGTCGCGTCTGCAGTTCGGCATCACGGCGCTCTACCACTTCCTGTTCGTGCCGCTGACGCTCGGCCTGTCCTGGCTGCTCGTCATCATGGAAGCCGTCTACGTGATGACCGGCAAACAGGTTTACAAGGACATGACCCAATTCTGGGGCAAGTTGTTCGGGATCAACTTCGCGATGGGCGTGACGACCGGCATCACGCTCGAATTCCAGTTCGGCACGAACTGGTCGTACTACTCGCACTACGTTGGCGACATCTTCGGCGTGCCGCTCGCGGTCGAGGGCCTGATGGCGTTCTTCCTCGAATCGACGTTCGTCGGCCTGTTCTTCTTCGGCTGGAGCCGCCTGTCGAAGGTCAAGCACCTGATGGTCACGTTCCTCGTCGCGCTGGGCTCGAACCTGTCCGCGCTGTGGATCCTCGTCGCGAACGGCTGGATGAACAACCCGGTCGGCGCCGAGTTCAACTACCAGACGATGCGCATGGAAATGACGAGCCTGTTCGACGTGCTGTTCAACCCGGTCGCGCAGGTGAAGTTCGTCCACACCGTGTCGGCCGGCTACGTGTCGGCGGCGATGTTCGTGCTCGGCGTGTCGTCGTGGTACCTGCTGAAGAAGCGCGACGTCGACTTCGCGCTGCGCTCGTTCGCGGTCGCGGCCGGCTTCGGCCTCGCGGCGACGCTCTGCGTGATCGTGCTCGGCGACGAATCGGGCTATACGACCGGCGAAGTGCAGAAGATGAAGCTCGCCGCGATCGAGTCCGAATGGGAAACGCAACCGGCGCCCGCGTCGTTCACGCTGATCGGCATCCCGAACCAGGAGGAGCAGCGCACCGACTACGCGATCAAGATCCCGTACGCGCTCGGCCTGATCGCGACACGCTCGATCGACGAACCGGTGATCGGCCTGCGCGAGCTCGCGCAGCACAGCGAGGAGCACATCCAGAGCGGGATGGTCGCGTACGGCGCGCTGCAGAAGATCAAGCAGGGTGACACGAGCGAGGCGACCCGCGCCTTGTTCGACCAGCACAAGCAGTATCTCGGCTACGGGCTGATGCTCAAGCAGTTCACGCCGAACGTGACGGACGCGACGCCCGAGCAGATCAAGGCCGCCGCGAAGAAGACGATCCCGCCGGTCGCGCCCGTGTTCTTCTCGTTCCGGATCATGGTGGCCCTCGGCTTCCTGTTCGTCGCGACGTTCGTCGCCGCGTTCTGGTTCTGCGCGCGCCGCGAACTGCTGCAGGACAACCGCCGCTGGTTCCTCCGCTACGCGGTGTGGGCGATCCCGCTGCCGTGGATCGCGATCGAATTCGGCTGGATCGTCGCCGAGCTCGGCCGCCAGCCATGGACGATCGCGGGCGTGCTGCCGACGCACCTGTCGGCGTCGAGCCTGCAGCCGAGCGACCTGTACCTGAGCCTCGCCGGCTTCATCCTGTTCTATACCGCGCTGTTCGTCATCGAGATCAAGCTGATGTTCAAGTACGCGCGCCTCGGCCCGTCGTCGCTGCATACCGGCCGCTATCACCACGAACTCGCCGCAGCCGGCGAGCGTGCCGCGGTTTGAGCACGCCCCCGCAACGGAACAAGGAATCGCTATGGACTATGCAACTCTCAAGCTGATCTGGTGGCTGCTCGTCGGCGTGCTGCTGATCGGCTTCGCCGTCACCGACGGCTTCGACATGGGCGCGACCGCGCTGCTGCCGTTCCTCGGCAAGACCGACGACGAACGCCGCATCATCGTCAACACGGTCGGCGCGACGTGGGAAGGCAACCAGGTGTGGCTGATCACGGCCGGCGGCGCGATGTTCGCGGCGTGGCCGCTCGTCTACGCCGCGTCGTTCTCCGGCTTCTACTTCGCGATGCTGCTCGTGCTGTTCGCGCTGTTCTTCCGGCCGGTCGGCTTCGACTATCGCAGCAAACGGCCCGACCCGCGCTGGCGCGCGGGCTGGGACTGGGGCCTGTTCGTCGGCGGCTTCGTGCCGGCGCTGGTGTTCGGCGTCGCGTTCGGCAACCTGCTGCAGGGCGTGCCGTTCAAGTTCGACAGCGACCTGCGCGTGACCTACTACGGCGGCTTCTGGGCGCTGCTGAACCCGTTCGCGCTGCTCTGCGGGCTCGTCAGCCTCACGATGCTCGTCGCGCACGGCGCCGCATTCATCAAGATGAAGACCGACGGCGCGATCGCGCGCCGCGCGTCGATCGCGCTGCGCGTGTCGGCGCTCCTCGCGGTCGTGCTGTTCGTGCTGGCCGGCGTGCTGATCGCGTCGACCATCGGTGGCTTCCACATCACGCACGCCGCGCCGACCGACACGGTCGCGAACCCGCTGCTGAAGGACGTCGCCGCCGGCTCGGGCCTGTGGCTCGCGAACTACGGCGAGTATCCGTGGATGATCGCGGCGCCGGTCGTTGGAATCGCGGGCGGCCTGCTCGCACTGCTGCTCGCCGGCTCGAAGCAGGAAAAGACGGCGTTCTTCTGCACCGGCCTGATGATCGCCGGCGTGATCCTGACCGCGGGCTTCTCGATGTTCCCGTTCATCATGCCGTCGTCGCTCGACCCGCGCAGCAGCCTGACCGTGTGGGATTCGACGTCGAGCCACATGACGCTGCAGGTGATGCTGTTCGCGGTGATCGTGTTCCTGCCGATCGTCCTGCTCTACACGAGCTGGGTGTATCGCGTGATGCGCGGCAAGGTCACGCATCAGTCGCTCGAAGAGAACAAGCACTCGATGTACTGAACCCGGCCGGGGCGCGCACGCGCCCTCGCCCACCGTTTCGCAAGGAGTCGGATCATGTGGTATTTCAGCTGGATTCTCGGTATCGGCGTCGCGCTGTCGTTCGGCATCATCAACGCGATGTGGCTCGAAGCGCGGCAGAAGCCGCAGGAAGCGCCGGCACGCGCACGCCGCGACTGACGCATGCGCGGCGGCGGATCGCCCCGCCGCCGTCGGGAACGAACCTCGCTTCACGCGAGGTTTTTTTTCGTCCCGCCCAGCCGGACAGGCCGCGTGCGTCGATGCCAATTTAGCGCCAGATTGATACCACTTGAATACCAATAAAAGGTTTCATAAGATCTTTGGACACGGCCGCTGACAGGCCGAATCCATTTTCGGTGGGGGAGACATGCGAGTCCCGTGTCTGGCGCGCGCCTGCGCGCCGCGTCGTCGTTTGCGCGCAGCCGCCGGCCGCCGGGTGGCGGCGCTCGCCGCTGCGGTTGCGGTCGCGGACGATCGGTCCGGTCGGTCGTTTCCCGCCGACGACGGCCGCATCGACGCCGCGGCGGCCATCGCCCATCGCCGATGAACCCGCCGACGTGCGCTCGCCGATCCGATCGGCACGCTTGCCCGCCTCCCGTTCCGTAACGCACGCGATCCGCGTGTCGAACACGCACGGCGCGAACGCCTCGCGCCGCGCGCTGGTGTCCCCGCAGCTCCGTTGAAAGACCCGACCGCAGCGACGTCGTTCCACGATGCCGCTACGCCCCCTTTTTTTCAGGAGTTCGAATGAAAAGCACGTTGCCCTCCCTGTTGACCGGATTGCTGATCGCGGCGCTGTTGCCGGCCGCGAGCTGCGCCGCGACCGCGCAAACCGCTGCCGGCGCGACCACCGGCAGGATCGCCCCGCCCGCCATGCAGCCGGCCGATCTCGCGGCCCTGCTGGCGAACGGCCTCGCATTGCGCGTCGCCGTCGACAACAATCACGCGGCCGCGGCCGGCGTGCCGTGCGCCGATCTCGGCGCGGATGGCGCGGCCTGCGCGACGGGCCGCCTGTTCCTGCAGAACCGCGGCCACCAGCCGATCGCCGACGGCGGCTGGAAGCTCTACCTGCACAGCATCCGCCGGCTGCTGCGGATCGATCGCCCGGGCTTCGCGCTGCGGCGGCTCACCGGCGACCTGTACGAGCTGACGCCGCAGCCGGGATCGGTACGGCTCGCACCCGGCGAACGCATCGAGCTGCCGTTCGTCGCCGAATACTGGCTGCTGCGCTACAGCGACGTGATTCCGCGCCCGTATGTCGTCGTCGACGGCGCGCCGCCCGCCGTGCTCCGCTACAACGACACCGACGACGAGCTCCGCTATGTCGAATCGCTGCCGGCCGACGCGCAGAACAACTCGACGGGCAACGCGCCGCCCGTCGCGGCCCGCCCCGACGCGAGCCGCGCACTGCCGAGCGTGAAGCGCGAGCAGCCGCTGCCCGGCACGCTCGACCTGCGCGGCGTCGAGCTCGCGCTGCCGGACCTGCCGGACGCGCAGGTCGCGGCGCTGCGCGAACGCGCGACAACACTCGGGCTTGACGGCGTGCGCGTGCCGGTCCGCGGCGCCGTTGCACCGCGCCGGCTGCCGGCCGACATCGCGACGCCGGGCGGGTACCGGCTCGCGATCGGGCCGCGCGGCGTGCTGATCGAAGGCTACGATCGCGCGGGCCTCTACTACGGCGTGCAGACGCTCTACTCGCTCGCGCCCGCCGGCGGCGGCCCGATCCCGGCGATGCTCGTCGAGGATGCGCCCCGCTTCACGCATCGCGGGATGCATGTCGACCTCGCGCGCAACTTCAAGCACCCGGCGACGCTGCGCCGCCTGGTCGACCAGATGAGCGCGTACAAGCTCAACCGCCTGCACCTGCATCTGTCGGACGACGAAGGCTGGCGCATCGAGATTCCCGGCCTGCCCGAGCTGACCGGGATCGGCTCACGCCGCTGTCACGACCCGAGCGAAACGCGCTGCCTGCTGCCGCAGCTCGGCTCGGGCCCCGACAACCGCTCGGGCGGCGGCTACCTGACGCGCGACGACTACGTGGCGCTCGTGCGCTACGCGGCCACGCGTTTCGTCGAGATCATCCCCGAGATCGACATGCCCGCGCATGCGCGCGCGGCCGTCGTGACGATGGAAGCGCGCTATCGCCGGCTGCATGCGGCCGGCCGCGAGCAGGAAGCGAACGCGTACCGGCTGCTCGATCCGCAGGACACGACGAACCTGACGACGGTGCAGTTCTACGACCGGCGCAGCGACCTGAACCCGTGCGTGCCGGGCGCGCTCAATTTCGCGTCGAAGGTGATCCGCGAGATCGCGGCGATGCATGCGGACGCGCAGGCGCCGCTGCATATCTGGCACTACGGCGGCGACGAAGCGAAGAACATCTTCCTCGGCGCCGGCTTCCAGCAGCTGAACGGTACCGACCCGAACAAGGGGCGCATCGATCTCGCCGCGCAGGACAAGCCGTGGGCGCGTTCGCCCGCGTGCACGGCGCTGCTCCAGCGCGGCGAGATCAAGTCGATCGACGAACTGCCGACGCGCTTCGCGAAACAGGTGAGCGCGGCGGTCAGCGCGAACGGGATCGACACGATGGCCGCGTGGCAGGACGGCATCAAGCATGCGAACGGACCGCAGGACTTCAGCACGCACCACGTGATGGTATCGCTGTGGGACACCATCTTCTGGGGCGCGTCGGACAGCGCGCGTGACCTGAGCGGCAAGGGTTACCAGACGGTGCTCGCGCTGCCCGACTACCTGTACTTCGACTTCCCGTACACGCTCAACCCGCGCGAGCGCGGCTACTACTGGGGCTCGCACGCGACGGACGAGTACAAGGTGTTCTCGCTCGCGCCCGAGAACCTGCCGCAGAACGCCGAAGTGATGGGCGATCGTGACGGCAACGCGTTCGAAGCGACGGGCACGGGCCCCGCGCCGCGCATCGAGGGCATGCAGGGGCAGGCCTGGGGCGAGGTGATGCGCAACGACACGTTCCTCGAATACATGGCCTATCCGCGGCTGCTCGCGCTCGCCGAACGTGCGTGGCACCGGGCCGACTGGGAGCTGCCGTATGCGGCCGGCGTGCGCTTCAAGCGCGGCGACACCCATCACGTCGACCTGGCCGCGCTGCAGCGCGACTGGGCCGGTTTCGCGACGCTGCTCACGCAACGCGAATTGCCGAAGCTCGACCGGGCCGGCATCGGCTACCGGAAGCCGACCTTCACGCTGACGAACCCGTGAGCGGTTGACGGGATGAACGGCGGATCCGCGCAAGCGGTACGCAATGCGGATGAATGCCTCGCGCACACGCCCCGCCAATGAAAAACGGCTTGCGACGCATCGCAAGCCGTTTTCGTTTTACCGACTGATGGCCCGAACCCGCTACGCGGACCGGGCCTGTCTCATCGCATCATGCCGGATCAGGCCGGTTGCGGGGCCGCACCGCCGCCCGTCGACGTCAGGCGCGCGCCGAGTTGTTCCGCATAGCGTGCCGCCGTGTTGCCGCACACGATGTGGAACGTGTCCGGCGACACCCACGCGACATCGAGCGCGCCGAGTCGGTCGCGATCGACCGCCGATGCGTCGCGCACGACGACGCGCAGGCGCGTGGTCGCGATCGCGTCGAGCGACGCGACGTTGGTCGCGCCGCCGAACACCGCGAGCCAGCGCAGCGGATCCGGATCGAGCGGGCCGGCCGCCGCGCCCGTGACCGGCTGCGCAGCCGCGACCGTGGCTGTCGCCGCCGCACCGGCCGCGCCGCTGCCGATCGCCGAACGCATCTCGTCGGCAATGATGTCCGCCTCGGGCCCGATGATCACCTGCACGCTGCTACCGCCCCGCTTGAGCACGCCGCGCGCGCCGATCGACTTCAGTTCCGGCTCCGACACCTTTTCCGGATCGACGACGGTCAGGCGCAGGCGCGTCGTGCAGGCGTCGACGACCGTCAGGTTGCCCGCGCCGCCGAGCGCGGCGATGTAGCGCTGCGCGCGCGGTGCTGCGGCCGCGGCACCGGCCGCCGGTGCGACGAAGCCGCCCGATGCGTACGACTCGGTCGCCGCGTCGGTCGAGGCCGGCTCGCGGCCCGGCGTCGCCATGTTGAACTTGCGGATGAAGAAGCGGAACAGCCCGTAATACGCGACGCCGTACGCGATGCCGAGCGGCACCGCGATCCAGCCCTTCGTCGACAGCCCGTAGTTCAGCACGTAGTCGATCGCGCCGGCCGAGAACGTGAAGCCGAGCTTCACGCCGAGAATCTGGCAGATCGCGAGCGACAGCCCCGTGAGCACCGCGTGGATCACGTACAGCACCGGCGCGAGGAACATGAAGCTGAATTCGATCGGCTCGGTCACACCCGTCAGGAACGACGTGAGCGCCATCGAGAACAGCAGGCCGCCGACCATCGCGCGGCGCTCCTTCGGCGCTTCGTGCAGCATCGCGAGACACGCGGCCGGCAGGCCGAACATCATGATCGGGAAGAAGCCGGCCATGAAGGTGCCCGCGGTCGGATCGCCCGCGAAGAAGCGGTGCAGGTCGCCGTGCACGAGCTCACCGCCGGCCGGCGGCGTGAAGTTGCCGAACACGAACCATGCGAGCGAGTTGATGATGTGATGCAGGCCCGTGACGAGCAGCAGGCGGTTCAGGAAGCCGAACACGAACGCACCGATCGCGCCCGCCGTCGTCAGCCACTGGCCGGCCGCGTCGATCACATGCTGGACCGGCTGCCATACGTATCCGAACACGATGCCGAGTACCACGCACACGAGCCCGGTGATGATCGGCACGAACCGCTTGCCCCCGAAGAACGCGAGGTAGTCGGGCAGCTTGATGTCCTTGTAGCGGTTGTACAGCAAGCCCGCGACCACGCCCGCGATGATCCCGGACAGCACGCCCATGTTCAGCTTGGGATCGATGTCCTTCATGATCGCGGTTTCGATCAGGTAGCCGATCGCGCCCGCGAGTGCCGCCACGCCGTTGTTGTCCTTCGCGAAGCCGACCGCCACGCCGATCGCGAACAGCAGCGGCAGGTTGTCGAAAATCGCGCCGCCGGCGTCGGCGATCATCTTGATGTTGAACACGTCCGGCTGCCCGAGTCGCAGCAGGATGCCGGCAACCGGCAACACCGCGATCGGCAGCATCAGTGCCCGGCCCAGGCCCTGTATCTTCAGAAACGGATTCCCGTCCATTCAGTCCTCCAATCCATGTCTCGTCATTAAGCGTCGTTGACCTAATTGCTTTCGTAGTGAAACGGGCCGCGTGCCCGCCGTCGACGTTCAGTCGAGCGGCCAGACCTCGCGGCTTGCTGCCCTTACCGCCTGTGCCGAGTCGAGTGCGAGCAGATCCTGCGCACGCTGCCGACACAGCTGGTAATCGAGACGGCGCACGCGCGCCTTGATGCCCGGCACCGACACCGGGTCGACCGACAGTTCGGTCACGCCGAGGCCGACGAGGATCGGCACCGCGAGCGGATCGCCGCCGAGCGCGCCGCACACGCCGACCCACTTGCCGTGCTTCGCGGCGCCGCGCACCGCGATGTCGATCAGGCGCAGCACGGCCGGATGCAGGCCGTCGGACTGCGCGGCCAGATCGGCCTGGCAGCGGTCCATCGCGAGCGTGTACTGCGTCAGGTCGTTGGTGCCGATCGACAGGAAATCCGCGTGCTGCGCGAGCTGGTCGGCAAGCAGCGCCGCCGACGGCACCTCGATCATCACGCCGACCTCGATCGGCGCGGTGCGGCCCTGTGCACGCGCGAATTCGTCGATGCGCTTGCGCAGCCGCACGAGCTCGCCCGCATCCGTCACCATCGGCAGCAGGATGCGCACCGCGCCGAACGGCTTCACCGCGAGCAGGCCCTGCAGCTGATCGTCGAGCAGATCGGGGCGCACCTGCGCGAGGCGGATGCCGCGCAGGCCGAGCGCCGGGTTCGGTTCGGGCGGCAGTGTCAGGTAGTCGACTTCCTTGTCGGCGCCGACGTCGAGCGTGCGGATGATCGCGGTGCGGCCCTGCAGCACGTCGACGATCGACTGGTAGCTCTGCTGGTGTTCGACGACGCTCGGCGCGGCCTGGCGATGGATGAACATCAGCTCGGTGCGCAACAGGCCGACCGCATCCGCGCCGTTGTCGACCGCGGTGTTCGCGTCGTCGAGCGTCGCGATGTTCGCGGCAACCTCGATCGCGCGGCCGTCGACCGTCGCGGCGGCTTCGCGCGCCTGCTGCCGGTTCGCTTCGCGCACGCCGTCCAGGCGCTGGCGTTCGTGGCGCGCACGCTCGACGTCGAGCGCGGTCGGCGCGTGTTCGAGACGGCCCGCGCTCGCATCGACGACGACCTGCGTGCCGTCCGGAATCGCGTACAGCGCATCGCCGACCGCGACGAGCGCCGGAATGCCGAGCTGGCGCGCGATGATCGCCGCGTGCGACGTCGCGCCGCCGCGCGCCATCACGAGCGCGGTCACGCGCTGGCGATCGAGCGACGACAGGTCCGACGGCGTGAATTCCTCGGCGGCAAGCACGGCCTCGTCGGGCAGCGTGCGCGTCGCGCCGCTCGTGTGGCCGAGCGCGCGCAGCACGCGCTTCTCGATGTCGCGCAGGTCGGCCGCGCGCTCGGCGAGCAGCGCGTCGTCGAGCTTCGACAGCGTGTCGATCTGCGCGCGGATCGTCGCGCGCCACCCGAAGCCCGCGCTCTTGCCGAGGCTGATCTGGTCGCGCGCCGCGTCGACCAGCGTCGGGTCTTCGAGCAGCACGCGATGCACCGCGAAGATCCCCGCCTCGCCGACCGCGCCGCGCGCCGATGCGTTGCGCACGGTTTCGCCGAGTTCGGCGTCGACCGTCTTCAACGCCTCGTCGAGCCGGCGGCTTTCCGACGCGGGCGTACCGGCCGCCTGTTCGGGCGGCACGATGTCCGCATCGTCGAGACGCACCAGCGTGCCGACCGCGATGCCGGGTGCCGCGCAGACGCCCGCGAGCGTGTTCGGATCGAGCATCGCGCCGGTGCTGTGCACGACGGTCTGCGGCGCGGGTGAACGCAGGCGCGCCGGTTTCTCCTCGACTTCGCCGTGCGCTTCGCGCAGCAGTTCATGCTCGACCGCATCGACGGCTTGCTGCGCGTGCGCGCCGCGGCCGACCAGCTCGATCGTCGTGCCTTCGCCGGCGCCGAGGCCGAGCAGGCCGACCACGCTTGCGATCGGCGCCTTGCGGCCATCGAAATGCACTTCGACATGTGCATCGAGCCCGCGCGCGGCTTCGCGCGCCCGTGCGGCCGGCCGCGCATGCAGGCCGCCCGGCTGTGTCAGCACGACCGCGCGGCGCACTTCGTTCATCGCCGCGGCGCCGGCCTGCGCCGCCTGCGCGGCAGCTTCGCCCTTGCCGCGCAGCGTCAGGAGCGGCGTCTCGCCGGCCGTCGCGAAACCGCTCGCGCGCTCGACGACGTCGAACGCGTCGGAGTTCGCGATCGCGATCACCGAGACCAGCGAATGCGCGCTGCGCGCGACCGCGTCCTGGTCGAACTCGATCAGCGGGTCGCCCGCTTCGACACGCGCGCCGGCCTCGACGCGCGCGGTGAAGCCCTGCCCGTTCAGCTCGACGGTGTCGATGCCGATGTGCAGCAGCACTTCCGCGCCTTGCGGCGTCGTGATCGTCACCGCATGGCCGGTGCGCGCGAGATGCGACACGACGCCGGCGCACGGCGCGACGAGCTTGCCCGCGAGCGGATCGATGCCGATGCCGTCGCCGAACATCCCGCCGGAGAACACCGGATCGGGCACATCGGCCAGCGCGACGATCGGCCCGGTCAAGGGGCTGAGCAGGACGATCTGATCATGGGTGGAACTGTTCAACTGGGACTCCTCGGCGCGTCTCATCGGCGGTCTCGGCTTTCAGTGCGTTTCGGTGACTTTGTTCAGGTGGCGCGGCGTGTCGGGATTGCGGCCGCGTGCGACGGCGAGATCCGCCGCCATCACGTAGAACGAAAGAATGGCGGCGATCGGGTCGAGCGCCGAATGGGCGGACTGCGCGAGCGGCAAGGTCGCGCCGGGCGTGCCGGCGGGCGCCGCGAGCAGCACGGCGGCGCCGCGTGCGCGCATGTCCTGCGCGAGCTGCAGCAGCCCGGCCTGCTCGGGCCCCGGCGGCGCGAACACGAGCAGCGGATAGTCGCGGTCGATCAGCTCCATCGGGCCGTGACGGACTTCGGCGCTCGAGAATGCCTCGGCCTGGATGCCGGAGGTTTCCTTCAGTTTGAGCGCGGCTTCCTGCGCGATCGCGAGGCCCAGGCCGCGGCCGATCACGATCATCCGTTCGACGTCCGCGAGCGCGGCGACGGCCGGCGACCAGTCGAGCCGGCCGGCCTGCGCGAGCGTGTCGGGCAGGCCGCGCAATGCCGTCATCAGCGCGGCGTCGCGCTGCCAGTACGCGACGATCTGCGCGGACAGCGACAGCATCGCGATATAGCTCTTGGTCGCGGCGACCGACAGTTCGGGACCGGCCAGCAGCGGCAACTGATGCTCGCACGCGTCGGCGAGCGGCGACGGCAGCACGTTCACGGCAGCGACGGTGCGCGCGCCGGCTTCGCGCAGCGCGGCCATCGTATTGACGAGGTCGGGGCTCTGGCCCGACTGGGAGAATGCGAGCG
Source organism: Burkholderia sp. Bp8998 (assembly GCF_003854235.1). Taxonomy (NCBI): domain Bacteria; kingdom Pseudomonadati; phylum Pseudomonadota; class Betaproteobacteria; order Burkholderiales; family Burkholderiaceae; genus Burkholderia; species Burkholderia sp. Bp8998. Next base: position 93,962 of record NZ_QTQF01000018.1, on the reverse strand, counting down.
CGAGCTGGTCCTGCACCTTCAGCTGCGCCTGCTGCAGCGTCGCGACCGACATCGGCAGCGACGCGACGGGCACGCCGAGGCGGCTCATCGTCAGGCTCGCGAAATAGCTGGCGGCGTGATCCGAGCTGCCGCGCGCGACCGTCAGCGCGACGGCCGGCGGGTGATCGAGCAGTTGGCCGGCGAGCGCTTCGACGCGCGTGGTGTCGGCGAGTTGCGCGGCGACGACCTGGGCGGACTCGCGCGCTTCGTTAAGCATATTCGACAATCGATTCTCCTTCGACGTAGGTCGCGGTGAGGTTCAGGTCGCGATCGAACACGACGAGGTCGGCCCATGCGCCGCGCTCGAGGCGGCCGCGATCGGTGACGCCGAGGTAGTCGGCCGCATAGCGCGACATCCGGTTCGACACGTCGGCGATCGGCAGGCCGAGCGACACGAGGTTGCGCAGCGCCTGGTCCATCGTCAGCGTGGAGCCGGCGAGCGTGCCGTCGGCGAGCCGCACGCCGCCGAGGCACTTGGTCACGTGCTGGCTGCCGAGCCGGTATTCGCCGTCGGGCATGCCGGTGGCGGACGTGCTGTCGGTCACGACGTACAGGCGCGGGATCGCGCGCAGCGCCGCCCGAATCGCGCCCGGATGCACGTGCAGCAGGTCGGGGATGATTTCCGCGTACTCGGCATGCGCGAGCGCGGCGCCCACCAGGCCCGGGTTGCGGTGATGCAGCGGCGACATCGCGTTGAACAGGTGCGTGAAGCCGCACGCGCCGTGCTTGAGCGCGGCGACGGCGTCGTCGTAGGTCGCGAGCGAGTGGCCGAGCTGCACGCGCACGCCGCGCGCGGCCATCTCGCCGATGATCTCGATGTGGCCGGCGATTTCCGGCGCGAGCGTGACGACGCGGATCGGTGCGATCGACAGGTACTTGAGCACTTCGTCGAGCACGGCCGACACGGCCGCGTCCGGCTGCGCGCCGAGCTTGCCGGGGTTGATGTACGGCCCTTCGAGGTGCACGCCGAGCACGCGCGCGCCGCCGGCCGAGCGGGTGCGGGCGACGGTGCCGAGGTTCGCGACGACCTGCATCAATTCGTCGCGCGGCGCGGTCATCGTCGTCGCGAGCAGGCTCGTCGTGCCGAACTGCGCGTGCGTGCGCGCGATCGTCTCGATCGCGTCGCCGCCTTCCATCACGTCGGCGCCGCCGCCGCCGTGCACGTGCAGGTCGATGAAGCCGGGCAGGATGTACGGCGCGTCGTTCTTCGCGGGATCGGCGGGCGTGCCGTCGAGCGTGGTGATGCGGCCGTTCTCGCTGCCGAGCGAGCCGTGAATCCAGCCGTCGGGGGTGAGGATGTTGCCAGTCAGCATGACGTTTCTCTTGATGATCCGGTGACGCGGACATCCGCGTCGCGATTTGCAAATCCGTTGCGTTGCGTTCCGTTGCGCGTAACGCGCGGGCAGTCTCGCGCGTCAGCGTTTCAGTTCGGCGACGAAGTCGTAATAATCGTCGCGGCAATACGTTTCGGTCACTTCGATCGCGCGCTGGTCGGCGCCGTAGCCGATGCGCGTGATCACGAGCAGGGCCGAGCCCGGCTTCACCGCCATCCACTTCGCGATCTCGTGCGTCGCGTTCGCCGCGCGAAAGTGCTGCAGCGCGCGCACGACGGTCATCCCGCGTGCGTCGAGGTATTCGTACAGCGACGCGCCAAGCGCCCGCGGATCCGGCACCACCGCGGCCGGCAGCGTCGAATGCTCGACGGCCATCACGATGCCGTCGGCGCGGCGCAGCCGTTCGAGCCGCGCGACCGTCGCGCCCGGCGCGAGGCCGAGATGCGTGATCTCGTCGCGGCTCGCGGCGCGCAGCTTGCGCGACAGCCACACCGAATCGGGCACGAAGCCGCGTTGCTGCATCTTCGCGGTGAAGCCGACGAGACGCGACAGCGGATCGGCCACCCGCGGCGTGATGAAGCTGCCCGCGCCGCGCGCCCGCTTGATCAGCCCCTGCTCGACCAGCAGCGCGAGCGCACGGCGGGCCGTGATCCTCGACACGCCGACCGACCCCGACAGCAGCCGCTCCGACGGCAGCGCCTCGCCGGCCCGCCACGCGCCGGCATGAATCGCGCTCGTCAGGTTGCGGGCGAGCTGCAGATACAGCGGCGTGTCGTCGAGGGGATCGGGCGCCAGTTCGGACCAGCCGGTTTCCATGTGCCTCCGGGTGTCGGACGACGATCTCGGACCGTCGAAAGTGAACGCATTATATAACCACCATAATACCAGTCAACGAACTGGTATTAGCGATGTGAAGAACCTCGGAAGCCTTGCCAGGCAAGCGTTTTAGTAGCGGGAAAGCCTTTGTTTACAAGATGATGCGGGATAGGGATTTACCCGGATTTGGATGCAAGGGGACAGTTCACGTGCCGGATTCGGCTGGTTTGGAGGGTCGAAAACGAGACCAGAATAGAACCAGTTCGGCCGACTGGTATGCATCCGGCAGCAGCGCGCGGGCGGCATGCCGGCACGCCGCGTCAGTGGAACTCGCGGCTCGACGTGCGCAGGCCGCCGAGCAGCGGTGTCAGATCCTCGAAATGCTGCGCGACGAGGTGCCTCACGTTGCTGACGACCTGCCACACGCCCGACGCCGCGAGCAGTCGCGAATCGAGCGTTTCGCGGCGCTGCCGCGCCAGTAGTTCGGGCCGCACGATCACGTTCACGCAGCCCGTCTCGTCCTCGAGCGTCATGAACATCACCCCCTTCGCGGTGCCCGGCATCTGCCGCGCGATCACGAGCCCGCACGCGCGCGCGAGCCGTCCGTCGGGACGATCGCGCAACTCGGCCGCGGACGACAGCCGCTGCGCGCGCAACGCGGGCCTCAGCAACGCGACCGGGTGGCGATTCAGCGTAAGGCCGGTGGTGTGATAGTCGGCGAGGATGTCGTCGGCTTCCGACGGCGCGCCGAGCACGGGCTTCTCCGTTTCGTCGATCGGCGCGGCGGCGAGCAAATCGCGCTCGGGAGCCGCGGCGACAGCCTGCCACAGTGCATCGCGGCGATGGCCGGCGAGCGTCGCGAGCGCATTCGCGGCGGCGAGCGCTTCGAGATCGCGCCGTTCGAGTTGCGCGCGACGCGCGAGCGCGTCGACGTTCTCGAACGGGCCGGCCGCGCGAGCGGCCTCGATGCGCCGCGCGGCGGCCTCGCCGAGGCCGCGCACGAGCGACAGGCCGAGCCGCACCGCGGGCTGGCCGTGCGGCGGCGGCTGGCCGGGCAGCGCTTCGAGCGACGCTTCCCAGCCGCTTCGCGTGACATCGGCCGGCAAGACCTTCACGCCGTGACGTTTCGCGTCCTGCACAAGCTGCGCGGGCGCGTAGAAGCCCATCGGCTGACTGTTCAGCAGCGACGCGACGAAGATCGCCGGTTCGTGGCATTTGAGCCAGCTGCTCGCATAGGCGAGTTTCGCGAAGCTGGCCGCGTGGCTCTCGGGAAAGCCGTATTCGCCGAAGCCCTTGATCTGCTCGAAGATCTGCTCGGCGAATTCGCGCGTGTAGTGGCGTTCGAGCATCCCGTCGACGATCTTGTCGTGATACTTCTCGAGGTTGCCCTTGCGCTTCCACGCGGCCATCGCGCGGCGCAGCTCGTCGGCCTCGCCGGGTGTGAAGCCCGCCGCGACGATCGCGATCTGCATCACCTGTTCCTGGAAGATCGGCACGCCGAGCGTGCGAACGAGCACTTCCTTGAGCGCCTCGCTCGGATACGTGACCTCCCCCTCCTCTTCGCCGGCCACGATCCTGCGCCGCTTCAGATACGGATGCACGGCGCCGCCCTGGATCGGCCCGGGACGCACGATCGACACCTGGACGACGAGGTCGTAGTAGTTGCGCGGCCTCAGGCGCGGCAGCATCGACATCTGCGCGCGCGATTCGATCTGGAACACGCCGACTGTATCGGCGCGGCAGATCATGTCGTAGGTTGGTTCGTCATCCTGCGGAATGTGCTTCAGCGTGAACGGCTGGCCGTCCTTCTGCGGCCCACGCCACGCGGTGCGCAGGTCGAAGGCGCGATGCAGCGCCGACAGCATGCCGAGCGCGAGCACGTCGACCTTCATCAGCTTGAGCGATTCAAGATCGTCCTTGTCCCACTGGATCACGCGCCGCCCGTCCATCGCCGCGTTCTCGACCGGCACGAGCCGCGTGAGCTTGCCGCGGCTGATCACGAAGCCGCCCGAGTGCTGCGACAGGTGACGCGGAAAATTGAGCAAGCGCCCCGCCAGTTCGGCCCATGCACGAATGATCGGCGTCGCCGGGTCGAGGCCGGTCGTCGCGAATTGCTGCAGCAGGTCGCGGCTGCCGTCGAACCAGCGATGCCCCTTCGCGACGCGGTCGACCAACATCGGATCGACGCCGAGCGCCTTGCCGGTTTCGCGCAGCACGCCGCGCGGGCGATACGTCGAGACGGCCGCCGCGAGCGCGGCGCGATCCTTGCCGTATTTTTCGTAGATATGCTGAATGACCTCTTCCCGGCGCTGGTGCTCGAAGTCGACGTCGATGTCCGGCGGCTCGCCGCGCTCCTCGCTGATGAAGCGCTCGAACAGCATCGTGCTCTGTTCGGGATTCACCTCGGTGATGCCGAGGCAGTAGCAGACGACCGAGTTCGCGGCCGAGCCGCGGCCCTGGCACAGGATGTTCCGGCTGCGCGCGTATTTGACGATGTCGTAGACGGTCAGGAAGAACGGTTCGTAGCTCAGCCTCGCGATCAGGTCGAGTTCATACTTGATCTGCTTCTCGACCTTTTCCGGAATGCCCTGCGGATAACGCCCGGCCGCCCCGGCGAAGGTTTCCTGTTCCAGGTAGCGCGTCGGCGTGAGCCCCTTCGGCACGATCTCGTCGGGGTATTCGTAGCGCAGCGTGTCGAGTTCGAAATCGCACGCGCCGAGAATCGCGCACGTTTCCGCAATCTCCTCCGCCGAAAACAGCTGCGCGATCCGGTTCCGCGTGCGCAGGTGCTGTTCCGCATTCGGCGCGAGCGCATACCCGCACTCGGAAACCGGCATCCCGACGCGGATCGCCGTCATCACGTCCTGCAGCGGCTTGCAGGAACGCCGATGCATCGTCACGTCGCCGAGCGCGACGATACGCATGCCGCGCCGCTCGCCGGCCGCGCGAATCTCCTCGCGCTGTGCGCCGTCGAGCGGGCGCTGCAGCTGCACGAGCCCGAGTCGTGCGCGCTCGCCGAAGGTCGCGCGGAACCAGGCGACCTGCGCATCGAGCACGTCCGCACGCACGGGATGCGTGGGCACGAGAATCGCGAAGCAGTCGGGCATGCCGCGCAGGTGCGCGAACGCTGCAGGCGGTGCCGACAGCATCCGCGACGTCAACGTGTAAGTGCCCTTCGGCGCGGCCATCCGTCGCCACGAAATCAGCTCGGAAAGATTGCCGTAACCCTCCCGGTTCTGCGCAAGCAGCACGAGCCCGAACGCACCCGGCCCCGGATCGTGGCCGGGTGCGACTTCCGCTTGGGTTACTTCGAAATACGAACCGATGACGAGCGGCAACCCTTTCTCCCGCGCGGCGACATGCATGCGCGGCGCGCCGGCCAGCGAGCATTCGTCGGTGATCGCGATCCCGCGATAGCCGAGTTCCACCGCCCGCTCGACCAGTTCGTCCGCATGCGACGCGCCATGCAGGAACGAAAAGTTCGACCGGCAGAACAACTCCGCGTAATCGGGCAGCCAGCTGATTTCCGCAACCATCGCCGTTCACCCGAACAAGCCGTGCAGGAACCAGCGCAGTTCGGACTCGCTCGCCGCACGCTCCTTGAACACCCAATAACACGCGCCGGCTTCGTCCTGCGCGACGTGGTAATCGCGTGCGGCCATCTGCCCGTCGAACCACCCGGCTTCGATCCGCTCGGCCGACGACATCATCCTGAGTGGCGTATGAAATACCGGCCGCTCCCCGCGCATCAGAAGCGGCAGCGGCTCGGCCAGCAGCCACGCGGGACGCGGCGGTGCGGCAGGCGGGCCGGCGGCCGGCTTGCCCGCCGGTGCATCGAGCGGCAGCCAGCGGTTCGCGGCTTCGGGCCGATGATCGGCAACGGGCGCCGCGCGCAGCACGTTGTCCACGCCGAGCCGCGCGACCAGCAGCTCGAACAGCCGCGCACGCGTCTCTTTCGTGCCGCCCGGCTCGGGAAAGAGATCGTCGGCCGGCGGCGCGACCGATTCGACGCGCGTGGCCTTCAGCCGCACCGCGATCACCGCGGCCGGCAGCTCCACGCGCGCGAGCCGCTCGCCAAGCAGCCGCATGAAGTGCGCTTCGTCGCGCACGGGCGCGGCGAACGCGAGTTCGAGCGGCGTCGGCGGCACGGCCTGGCGGCCGCGCTCGTGCTCGAGATCGAACGTCATCGCGGCCAGCGACAGTTGCCGTGCGGCCAGCCAGCCGCAGAGCTGCACGACGAGCCGCCGCGCGGCGAACAGCACGGCTTCCGCGTATTCGACGCGTTCCGGCAATTCGAGCCGCACGTCGAACACGGGCGGCACCGCCATCCACGCGAGCGGCTCGACCGCCTCGCCATACGCGCGATCGAGCGCGGCGAGCAGCGCCGGACCGCAGCGGCGCTGCAGCCCCGCGCGCGGCAGGCCGCGCAGATCGGCGAGCGTGCGGCAGCCGAGGCCGTCGAACCAGCCCGCATACGGGCGCGCGTCGGGCAGCAGCACGCACGGCAGCCTGTCGAGCGCACGAACGAGCGACGCCTGCCCGGCGATGCGGCGCCGGATGCGCGCGCGGGCCGACACGCGCGCGAGCAGCCATGCGCCGCGCCCGGTCGGCGCGGCGGACAGGCGCGCCGCATAGCCGAGCGCCGCGAGCGTCGCGCGCACCTGGCGGCACAGCGCCGGCAGGCCGCCGAACAGGCGCAGGCTCGGGCCGACGTCGACGATCAGCGTCGCTTCATCGTCGAGCGCGACGCACGGCGAGAAGCGCAGCAATGCGAGCGCGACCGCGCGCAGCGCATCGGCCTCGCGGGCGGGATCGCGTTCGACGAGCCGCGTGTCGGGCGCGAGCGTCAGCACGCCGCCGCGCTTCATGCCCGCGCGCACGCCCTGCCGCCGCGCGGGTGCGTCGGCAATCAGCACGACACCTTGCTCGAGCACCGCGCAGCCGGTCGCACCGGCCTGCGCGTCAGACGGCGGCGGGGCGCACACGTCGAGCGGCAGGCGCGGCAGATGGATGCCGAGCAAGACGCGCATAGCGGCTCTCCACGATGGGTGACGGCAAATCGAGCGCGAGCGGCTCGCTGCGCGCGGGCCCGCGGCGCTTGACGATGTCGAGCGACACGCCGCCCGGCACCGGATGCAGCGCGACGCGCAGCACGGCCGGTGACGGCTGCCGCGCGGCCGACAGCGGGCGCAGCATCACGAACAGCGTATCGCCGGTGCGCGCGGCCGCGAGATGCAGACGCCGCAGCGCATCGGGCCGCGCGTCCTGCCAGAGCAGCAACGCACCGCAGCAGCCCGCCCTGAGCGCCTGCTCGGCAGCCCACAATGCATCGGTGCGGCTGCCGGCGCGCAGCCACAGCAGCGCGTCGGACGGCACGCCGAGACCGGCCAGCGCAGTCGCATGCGGCGACTGCGGCGGCGCGACGAGCGCGAGCGGACGCCGCGCGCTGACGGTGCGTGCGAGCGCGGGCGCGAGCAGCCGCATCTCGCCGCAGCCCGGCTGCGCGGCCAGCAGTTCGACGAGCCCGCCGACCGGCCAGCCGCCGCCCGGCAGTTCGGCGGACAGCGACGCGAAGCCCGTGTCGATCGTGCGCGGACCGCCGCGCGCGAGCTGCGAGCCGCGCCAGAGCGACGGATGAAGGGATTCGGGAGAAATGGAGGATGCGAGCATGATGCCACCCACAACTGTATGGATATACAGTATATGGCAATGTGCTCGTGTCGCACAGTGCTGCTACGAGGCCGGCATTTTCATCAGATGAAAACGAGGAGGAAGCCGGCGCCCCTGCCGTCGCGCCGCCGCGAAACGCGTGCGACGCGCGGCCGGCCGCGGTCCGGCCGGTATCGGCGCAACGCGTCAGCCGCCCCTGTCGCTTTACGTTATGCTGTCCGCCGACCCAATCCACACCATCGGACTGCCCATGAACCGGGGAATCCGTGCGATCGCATGCGCGGCGGTCGCGCTGGCGCTGCCGAGCGCCGCACTCGCGCTGACCGACGGCTATGCGCAGTACGACGACTGCATGCTGGGCGCGCTGCGCGAGAGCCGCAACGGCGCGGCGGCCCAACTGATCCAGCGCTCGTGCGACGCGCTGTACCGCAACAACGCGATGCTGCTGCCGCGCGAGCGGCGCTTCCACGAGTGCGTCGTGCAGTCGCTGCCGGGCGTGCGCGACAACTATGCGATCCAGCAGATCATGGCGATCTGCTCGCGGCGCGGCGAGATGTGAGCGGGCGCTGAACGCGGGGTGCCGCGCGGCCGCCACCGGCCGCGCCAACGAAAAAGGGCCTGCGCGATGCAGGCCCCTTCGTTTCAGCAGTCCGACCGGTGTGCGGCGTTCAGAACGACGCGACCATCGAGCCCTTGAACTGCTTCTTGATGAATTCCTTCACTTCCGGCGACTGGTACGCCTTGACCAGCTTCTTCACCCACGGCTGATCCTTGTCCTTCGCGCGCACGGCGATCACGTTCGCGTACGGGCTCGTCAGCGCCTCGAGCGCGATCGCGTCCTTGGTCGGCTGCAGGTTCGCGGCGAGCGCGTAGTTCGTGTTGATCACGGCGGCGTCGACGTCCGACAGCACGCGCGGCAGTTGCGCGGCGTCGAGCTCGGAGATCTTCAGCTTCTTCGGGTTCTCGGCGATGTCGAGCACCGTCGCGTTGTTGCCGCCCGTGCCGGCGCCGGCCTTCAGCTTGATCACGCCTTGCGTCTGCAGCAGCAGCAGTGCGCGGTTCTCGTTCGACGGATCGTTCGGCACCGCGAGCTTCGCGCCTTGCGGCAAGTCCTTCAGCGACTTGAACTTCTTCGAGTACACGCCGATCGGCGAGATATAGGTCAGGCCCGCGGTGACGATCTTGTAGCCGCGCTGCTTCACCTGGCTGTCGAGATAGGGCTGGTGCTGGAAGCTGTTCGCGTCGAGATCGCCCGAGTCGAGCGCCGCGTTCGGCTGCACGTAGTCGTTGAATTCGATGACCTTCACGTTCAGGCCTTCCTTCTCCTTCGCGACCTTCTGCACGACCTGCCACACTTCCGAATCCGGACCGGCCACCGTGCCGACCTTGATCACCTTGTCTTCGGCGTGCGCGCCCGCCGACAGCGTCAGCGCGGCACCGGTGGCCAGCACGGAAAATACCTTCAGGAGACTGCGACGCTTCATCTGTTTCTCGCTTTCTTGCTAACTGAAAATGGGGCGCGATACGGGTATGCCCGAACTCGCAGGAAGGGGCAAATGGTGTCACAGGATCGGCCGGAAGTGAAATACATCCAGCTCATATGGGTATGCACCGCGGCGGTGCTGACGGAGGATGCGCGACCCGGCCCGCGACCCGACCGTTAGTTGTGTTTTAACGAGCGATGCCCCCGGCATCGGCGACCCGGAACGCGCCGATCGCGTCGCGCAGCCGTCCGGCCTGCTCCTGCAGCGACGCCGCGGCCGCGGCGGCCTCCTCGACGAGCGCCGCGTTCTGCTGCGTGACCTGGTCCATCTGCGTGACCGCGCGCCCGACCTGCGTGATACCGCTCGCCTGCTCTTCGGACGCGGCCGCGATCTCGCCCATGATGTCGGTCACGCGCGCGACCGCCTGCAGGATCTCGCCCATCGTCGTGCCGGCCTGGCCGACCAGCGTCGAGCCGTTGCGCACACGCTCGACCGAATCGACGATCAGCTTGCGGATCTCCTTCGCGGCCGTCGCGCTGCGCTGCGCGAGCGAACGCACCTCGCCCGCGACCACCGCGAAGCCGCGCCCCTGCTCGCCGGCCCGCGCGGCCTCGACCGCCGCATTCAGCGCGAGGATGTTGGTCTGGAACGCGATGCCCTCGATCACGCCGATGATGTCGGCGATCTTGCGCGAGCTGTCGTCGATCTCGCCCATCGTGCCGATCACGCGACTGACGACGTAGTTGCCCGCCCGCGCGATCTCCGATGCGTTGTTCGCGAGCCCGCTCGCCTGTCGCGCGTTGTCGGCGTTCTGCTTCACCGTCGCGGTCAGCTGCTCCATGCTCGCGGCCGTTTCCTCGAGCGACTCGGCCGACTGGCGGATTCCGCCGATCGTCGCCTGCAGGCGCGCCTGCATGTCGCGCATCGCCGCCATCATGCTCGTGCCGTCGCCCGCGCGCACCGGCACCGGCCGCGTCAGATCGCCCTGCGCGATGCGGGTCGCCAGCGCGGCCGCTTCGTCCGGCTCGCCGCCGAGGCTGCCGCGCACGTTACGGATGATCACGAGCATCGCCGCGCTGATCACGAAGCCGATCACGAACACGACCGCGAGGTGACCGAACAGCGTCCGGTAGTAGACGGTATCGATGTCCTTCAGGAGCACGCCGCTCGAGATGTTCCAGTCCCACGGCGCGAAGCGCGTGACGTAGCTGATCTTCGGCACCGCGGTTTCGCTGTGCGGCAGCCGGCCGCGATACTCGGCGAAGCCGCTGCCGGTCGCCTTCGCGGCGTTCAGGATCGTGACGAACAGCGGCTTGCCGTCCGGATCGAGATAGTCGCCGACCTGCGTGCCGACCAGCTTCGGCAGCGTCGGGTGCATCAGCACGACGGGGTTCGAATCCATCACGAATACATAGCCCGACTCGCCGTAGCGCATCGCGGCCAGGCTCGCGAGCGCGTCGCGCTTCGCGTCGGCCTCGGGTAGCGTGCCGCCCTGCGCGAGCGCATGATATGCCTTCACGATGCCGACCGCCGAGTCGACCAGGTTGGCGATGCCTTCCTTGCGTTCGGCGAGCATCGTCGCGCGCGTCTCGTATGCGCTCCACGCGCCGACGCCGAGCAAGCCGATCCATACCAGCGCAAGCGCGAGCCACAGCTTGCGGTTCAAACTCATTCTGCTCATCTGCGCGCCTCGTTGTCGAAGTCGATGCCCGCACTGCGCGCGAACGGCCGGTCGCGCGCAAACGGTCGCGCCCCGTATTTACGGCAGCGAGACTTACAACTTGAATACACGCACGACGGCCGGCACGACACGGAACGGCCGCTGTGCTACAAAGACCGGCTGACCGGCGCGCCACGCGCCGGCGACATTCCAGGGCCATCCATGTACGTCATCGACATTCACTACAACGCGTCGCTCGAGCGCATCGACGATGCGCTCGAACGCCACCGTGCGTATCTGCAGCCGCTGTTCGAGCGCGGCATCTTCATCGCGGCGGGGCCGAAGGTGCCGCGCGAAGGCGGCGTGATCCTCGCGGCCCGCATCGACCGCGACGAACTGGACGCGATCCTCGAGACCGATCCGTTCGTGACCGAAGGGCTCGCGACGTATCGGGTGACGGAATTCCGGATTACACGCGCCGCGCAGGGCTTCAACGTGCCCGCACTGCCGTGACGCGCGCCAGCGCGAACATGTGCACACACGCCGCCATGCGAGGCGGCGAATGCGGATAGAGGGGAAGCAGCAAGAATGCGTGACGGCGCGTCGCGGCCGTCACGCGTGTCGCCGGGCGAGTGCCCGGGCGAACATGCGGCGTACGCCGCTCAGTCGACCAGCAGCTTCAGGTCGTGAACCCACGGGCCGGGGCCCTGGCCGTCGCGCACGAACAGGCGCAGCTTGCCGTCGCGATCGAACACGTAGCTCGCGGCAGTGTGATCCATCGTGTAGCTGCCGGGCGTCTTGCCCGGCACCTTCGCGTAGTACACGCGGAAATCCTTCGTGACCTTCTTGAGCGCCGCTTCGTCGGCCGGCCGCAGGCCGATGAACGACGGATCGAACGCGGGCACGTACTGGCCGAGCAGCGCGGGCGTGTCGCGCTCCGGATCGACGGTGACGAACAGCACCTGCACGCGTTTTGCGGCATCGGGCCCGAGTTGCTTCAGCGCCTCGGACAGTTCGGCCATCGTCGTCGGACAGACGTCGGGACAGTGCGTATAGCCGAAGAACATCACGACCGCACGGCCCTTGAAGTCGGCGAGCGTGCGCACCTTGCCGGTCGTGTCGGGCAGCGAGAAATCGCTGCCGAACTGCGTGTTGCCGGTGATGTCGAGATTCTGGAATTTCGGTGCGTTGTCGCAGCCGGCGAGCAGCGTCGCTGCCGCGAATGCGCACGCGAGCATCCAGCCTTGGCGCGCGCGGCGCCCGAACCATGAATGGAGCATTGCGTTCAAACCGTGCGATTACACGCCGAGCAGCGGGCGCGCATAGTGATCGACGAGCAGCGCGGCGAACAGCAGCGACAGGTAGACGATCGAGTAACGGAAAGCCTTGCGGGCGAGTTCGTCCGAATAGTCGCGGTGGATCTTCCACGCATAGGCGAGGAACACCGCGCCGAGCAGCACCGCGCTCGTCAGGTAGACGGCCCCGCTCATCCCGGAGATGAATGGCATCAGCGTGACCGCGAACAGGATCACCGTGTACAGCAGGATGTGCAGCCGCGTGAATTTCTCGCCGTGCGTGACGGGCAGCATCGGCAGGCCCGCGTTTTCGTAGTCCTTGCGGCGATAGAGCGCCAGCACCCAGAAATGCGGCGGGGTCCACACGAAGATGATCAGCACGAGGATCCACGCGTCGCCGGGCACCGCGCCGGTGACCGCGGCCCAGCCGAGCGCCGGCGGCATCGCGCCCGATGCGCCGCCGATCACGATGTTCTGCGGCGTCATCGGCTTGAGCAACAGCGTATAGATCACCGCGTAGCCGACGAACGTCGCGATCGTCAGCCACATCGTCAGCGGGTTCGCGAAGGTATAGAGCGTCCATGCGCCGACGCTGCCGAGCACGGCCGAGAACAGCAGGATCTGCGGGGTCGTGATCTCGCCGCGGGCGGACGGACGCCACGCGGTACGGCGCATCATCGCGTCGATCTTCTGCTCGACGAGGCAGTTGATCGCGAACGCGGCGCCGGCCAGCAGCCAGATGCCGACCGTGCCGCCGATCAGCACATGCCACGGCACCATGCCCGGCGTCGCGAGAAACATGCCGATCACCGCGCAGAACACCGCGAGCTGCGTGACACGCGGCTTCGTCAGCGCCATGTACTGCGAGAACCGGCTACCGGGCGATTGGGAAAGGGTGCTTTGCATGGGGACGGTCACGCCGGGGCGACGTCGCGCGCGGGCTGCACGACACGGCCGGGGCGGCTTGAAAGGATGCGAAAGTTTAACATGACGACGAGCAGCAGCAGGATCGCGGCGCCGCCGTTGTGCGCGACGGCGACCGGCAGCGGCCACTGCAGCACGATGTTGGTCAGGCCCGTCAGGAACTGCAGCAGGACGACCAGCAGCACGCCGTTCGCGGGCCGGCGCAGCGACGCGAAACGGCGCATCTTCAGCGCGAACGCGACCAGGTACGCGACGACGACGAACGCGAACGTGCGGTGGGTCCAGTGGATCGCGACCAGCGCGTCCTGCGTGATCGCGTCGCCGTCCTTCGTCATCCCGAGCGCGCGCCACAGATGGAAGCCCTGGCCGAAGTTCATCGGCGGAATCCACTGACCGTTGCAGGTCGGGAAATCGGTACACGCGAGCACTGCGTAGTTGGTGCTCACCCAGCCGCCGAGCGCGATCTGCACGACCAGCAGCACCAGCGCCGCGAGCGCGGCCGCGCGGTAGCGGCCGGCCTCCGGGTCATGCGACGGCAGCGGCGTCTGCCGCGCCGCGAGCCAGCCGAGCGTGCCGAGCAGCGTGAGGCCGAGCAGCAGGTGGGTCGTGACGATCACCGGCTGCAGCTTCATCGTGACCGTCCACGCGCCGAACACGCCCTGCACGACGATCAGCAGCAAGAGGCTCGTCGGCCACCACGGCGACACGTGCAGCGGGCGGCGGCGCAGCCGCGCGGACCATGCGATCACGACCTGCGCGATGATCAGCACGCCGATCGCCATCGCGAAATAGCGGTGGATCATCTCGATCCATGCCTTCGTCATGCTGACGGGGCCGGTCGGCATCGCCTGGTGCGCGGCCGTGATCGCGGCGTGCGCGATGAACGGCGACGACGTGCCGTAGCAGCCGGGCCAGTCCGGGCAGCCGAGGCCCGAATCGGTCAGCCGCGTGAAGCCGCCGAACATCACCAGGTCGAGGGTCAGGAACGTGGTGATCCACACCAGCTTGCGGAACTTGTTGTCGTCGGCCTTCACCCATACGTACGACAGCGGCAGCAGCGCGATGCAGAGGCCGATCAGGCCGAGTTGCAGTAGATACGACATCGAATGGTTGCCTCGTTGTCTCGCCTTAGCCGATGCTCGACCACTTCAGCAGTTTCGTCACGTCCGACTTGATCTTGCTGGGGTTCGGGTTCTTCGGGAAACGCATCATCAGGTTGCCGTTCGGGTCGACCATGTAGATGTGGTCGCTGTCCTTCGTGCCGGTGTCGGCCGGCAGCCATGCGGCCACCGCGGCCGGATCGGCGACGAGCCGGCGCGTGTCCGGATACGCGTCGAGCACCTTCTGCGGCATCGCTCCCGCATCGCTGCGCAGCCACACCATCGTGATCCGGTGCCGCTCGCCCGCCTGCGTGACGCGGATCTGGCGCATGAAGTAGAGCTTTTGCGCACATGCGTCGTCGCAGGCGCTGCGGTCGGTCATCACGAACAGCCACACGCCGCGCAGCGACGACAGCGGCACCGTCTTGCCGGTTTCGTCGGTGACCTGCAGGTCGGCCGGGATCGGCCGCTGCGGCTCGATCAGCGTGCCGTAGTTGGTCGAGCCGCCCTTCGGCTTGATCACGTAATAGGTGAAGTACGACGCGATGATCGGCGCCGCGCACACGAGACCCAGCAGCACGAGCATCCAGCGGCCGCGCTTGCGGGACGCAGGCGACGGCGCTGCGGCCGGACCCTGACGGGAAGATTGCATGGACAAATCAGACCTCTCGAAACGAACCCGCGGCGCTTGCGCCGCGTCCTGGCATGGCGCTCACGCGCCGGCCGACTTCTTCGCCGCACGCCGCGCGGCGTACAGGCCGAAGCCGAGTGCGGCCGCCGCCATGGCCCACCACTGAAACATGTAACCGTAATTGCGCTCGACGCCGGTCGTCGCCGCCGGCCAGTCGCGCACGAGCTTGTCGCCGTCGTCGCTCGTCTGCTGGATCACGAACGGCTGCAGCGGCAGCCCCGTTTCCTTCGCATACGCGGCGACGTCCAGGTTCTGCCGGATCTTCTGGTGCGCGGCCGAGCCGCCTTCGCCGAGTTCGAACGCACGCGACGCGTCGGCACGCGCGATGCCCTCGATCTCGATGTCGCCGTCGGGCGTCGGGAACGGCTCGATCGCCGTGCGATCGGCGATGTTGCGCGGCAGCCAGCCGCGGTTCACCAGCACGACGCCGCCGCCCGAGAGTTTAAACGGCATCACGACGTAAAAACCCGGCTGGTCGTTATACGGCCGATTGTCGAGGAACACCGCCTGATCCGGCAGGAAGCGGCCCCTGGCCCGCACGCGATGGAACTCGATCGATGCGAGCGGAATCGGCTGCGCCCCGACGTCGACGGGCACCGCGTGCTCGTAGCGCACGATACTCGCCTGCAGCGCTTCCTTCTGGTGCGCGCGGTCGCGCTGCCAGAATCCGAGACGAATCGTGACCGCGACGACGACGAGAATCAACAGCGCAGGCAGCCAGCGGATCTTCATCGGGCCACCCGCGAGGCGCAATCGCGAAAGCGAAGTGCGATAATTATCCTCTTCCTTTCGAATTGCCGTCGTCCGGTTCGTGTCATGCACATCCTCGTTCCCATCGCCTTCGTCCTCATCATCGCCAGCATGGGCTCGGCACTCTACTTCATGATGCAAGACCGCGGCCATACGAAACGCATGGTGTGGTCGCTTGCCACCCGCGTCGGGCTGTCGGCCTCGCTGTTCCTGTTCATCCTGTTCGCGAACTGGATGGGCTGGATCCATTCGACCGGCCTGCCGATCGGGCGTTGATGCCTTCCCCACGGCGGCCGCCGTGTCCGCTGTGACATTTCGCCGCACAACGGCGCCACCAAGCAAAAGCGCCGCCTGACTGAGTCGCGGCGGCGCCGGATTGGCGTCGAGCGCAGGCAGCCAGCCGCTGCCCCGTCCCCGCCAATGAAAACGGCCCGCGCATCGCTGCGCGGGCCGTTGTTGCATTTACAGCCAGTAGACGACGACGTACAGGCCGAGCCAGACGACGTCGACGAAGTGCCAGTACCACGCGGCGCCTTCGAATGCGAAGTGGTGATCCGGCTTGAAGTGGCCGCGGATCATCCGCACCAGCACCACCGCGAGCATCGTGCCGCCGAGGAACACGTGGAACCCGTGGAAGCCCGTCAGCAGGAAGAACGTCGAACCGTACACGCCCGAGTTCAGCGTCAGGTTCAGTTCGTTGTACGCGTGGTAGTACTCGAAGCCCTGCAGGAACAGGAAGCTGACACCGAGCACGAGCGTCGCGGCCAGCCAGGCGATCGCCTTGTTGCGGTGATTGTCACGCAGTGCATGGTGCGACACCGTCAGCGTCGCGCCCGACGCCAGCAGGAATGCGGTGTTGATCGTCGGGACCGGCCACGGGCCCATCGTCTTGAAGTGACCGGCGAGCGCGGCCGGGCCTTCGTTCGGCCACACGGCGGAGAAGTCCGGCCAGATCAGCTTGTAGTCGAGGCTGCCAAGCTGGTGCAGCGCGATTTCACGCGCATAGAACAGCGCGCCGAAGAATGCGCCGAAGAACATGACTTCGGAGAAGATGAACCAGCTCATGCTCCAGCGGTACGACTTGTCGACGTTCTTGCCGTAATGACCGCCTTCCGACTCGGCGATCGCGTCGCCGAACCAGTGATACAGCGTGAAGAGCAACCACAGCAGGCCAAGCAGCGCCGTATACGGAGCCCAGTCGTGACCGTTGATCCACAGCGCCACCGACGCGAGCATGACCAGCAGGCCGATGGCCGCGCTGATCGGATGCTGCGACGGATGCGGCACGAAATAGTACGGGGTCTGGTTTTGACCGCTCATGCTTGATTCTCCACTTCAGTCCAATTTGTGTACCGGAAACCGCTCCGGCTTTATTTCTTGCGCGGCGCGACCGCCGCCGCTCTTTCCCGCACGCAGCGCCGATGCGCTGCGCACTGCATTCTTTCCAGCCGCGAGCCTCAGCCCACCACCGCGCGCACGATCAGGATCAGCACGCCGATGAACACACCGGCCGCGATCAACGCGACGATCAGCACGTGCAGCGGATTCAGCTGCGTCGCGTCGGCCTCGAGGTCGCGCCGCTTGCGCACCCCGAAGAACGACCACAACACCGCTCGCACCGCCTGGCCGAACGACCCGCTCCGCTTGGTCTCCGTCATCGCCCCGTCTCCGTCGTCATGCGTCCGGCTTCGCCGCGCCCTGCGCCGCCGTCTTGCCCGGTGCCGGCGCCGGCGCGGCCGGCGCGTTCAGCTCGAAGAACGTGTACGACAGCGTGATCGTCTTCACGTCCTTCGGCAGCTTCGGATCGATCACGAACACCACCGGCATCTTGCGCGACTCGTGCGCGGCCAGCGTCTGCTGCGTGAAGCAAAAACACTCGATCTTCTTGAAGAACTCCGTCGCCTGCTTCGGCGCGTAGCTCGGAATCGCCTGCGCCACCACCGGCCGGCCCTGCCCGTTGGTCACGTCGTACACGATCGTCGTCAGTTCGCCCGGATGCACGTCGAGGCTGTTGTGCTCCGGCTTGAAACCGAGCGGGCCGCGCGCATTCGCATCGAACTCGACCGACACCGTGCGGCTCATGTCGACCTGCGAGTTCTTCACCTCGCGTTCGCTGACATCACGCTGCACCAGGTTGTTGATGCCGGTGATCTGGCAGATCGCGCGATACATCGGAATCAGCGCGAAGCCGAAGCCGAACATCAGCCCGGCCACGACGAAGAGCTTCACCAGCATCGAACGATTGAATGCGCGATCGACGGCGCCCTCTTCCGGCTTCGACATACGACAACTTCCTCGCTACTGCGTCAGTTACTGCATCAGTGGGTGGACAGCCACCACTGCTTGATCACGACACCCACAAAAAAAACGGCGGCGATGACGAGCAAGACGAGGCCGAGCCGCTTGTTGCCCGCGCGAATCTGCTCGGGCGTTCGTCTTTCTTGTGGATTCCGGTTCATCTGAAACTTCTCTGAAACTTCGATTCGGCGCCCGCCGCGCCTGCCTGCGCGGCAGGCAGCGGCGGAACGCCGGGTGAAACTTACTCGACGTGCGGCGGTTGCTCGAACGTGTGGAAGGGAGCCGGGCTCGGCACCGTCCACTCGAGGCCCGTCGCGCCATCCCACGGCTTGTCCGACGCCTTTTCCAGGTCGCCGCCGCCACGGTAGGCCGGCAGCGCGACCGCGAACAGGAAGTACACCTGCGCGAGACCGAAGCCGAATGCGCCGATCGTCGCCACCTGGTTGAAGTCCGTGAACTGCGCCGGGTAGTCCGCATAGCGGCGCGGCATGCCCGCGAGACCGACGAAGTGCATCGGGAAGAACGTCAGGTTGAAGAAGATCATCGACGACCAGAAGTGGATCTTGCCGCGCGTCTCGTTGTACATCCAGCCCGTCCACTTCGGCGCCCAGTAGTACCAGCCCGAGAACAGCGCGAACAGCGACCCGGCCACCAGCACGTAGTGGAAGTGCGCCACCACGAAGTACGTGCCGTGGTACTGGATGTCGAGCGGCGCCATCGCGAGCATCAGGCCCGTCAGACCGCCGAACGTGAACACGAACAGGAAGCCGATCGCGAACAGCATCGGGGTTTCGAACGTCATCGAGCCGCGCCACATCGTCGCGAGCCAGTTGAACACCTTCACGCCTGTCGGCACCGCGATCAGCATCGTCGCGTACATGAAGAACAGCTGACCGGTGACCGGCATGCCCGTTGCGAACATGTGGTGCGCCCAGACCATGAACGACAGGATCGCGATCGAAGCCGTCGCGTACACCATCGAGCTATAGCCGAACAGCGTCTTGCGTGCGAACGCCGGGATCACCTGCGACACGATCCCGAACGCCGGCAGAATCATGATGTACACCTCGGGGTGGCCGAAGAACCAGAAGATGTGCTGGTACATCACCGGGTCGCCGCCGCCTGCCGCGTTGAAGAACGACGTGCCGAAGTGGCGGTCGAACAGCACCATCGTGATCGCGCCTGCCAGAACCGGCATCACGGCGATCAGCAGGTACGCGGTGATCAGCCAGGTCCATGCGAACATCGGCATCTTCATCAGCGTCATGCCCGGTGCGCGCATGTTCAGGATCGTCACGACGATGTTGATCCCGCCCATGATCGACGACGCGCCCATGATGTGGACCGCGAAGATCGCGAAGTCCATGCCCGGGCCCATCTGCGTCGACAGCGGTGCATACAGCGTCCAGCCGGCGGCCGTCGCGCCGCCCGGCGCGAAGAACGAACCGACCAGCAGCACGGCCGCGACCGGCAGCAGCCAGAAGCTGAAGTTGTTCATCCGCGCGAACGCCATGTCCGACGCGCCGATCTGCAGCGGAATCATCCAGTTCGCGAAGCCGACGAACGCCGGCATGATCGCGCCGAACACCATGATCAGGCCGTGCATCGTCGTGAGTTCGTTGAAGAACTCCGGACGCATGATCTGCAGGCCCGGCTCGAACAGTTCGGCACGGATGCCGAGTGCCATCACGCCGCCCGACAGGAACATGATGAACGAGAACAGCAGGTACAGCGTACCGATGTCCTTGTGGTTGGTGGCGAACAGCCAGCGCCGCCAGCCGTGCGGGGCTTCGTGCGCGTGGTCGTCGTGCGCGTGGTCCGCGGCTACGTCGTGCCCGATGCTAGACATGAAAATCTCCTAATGCGAATACGTCGACTAACTCAGCGACACGTCAAGCCGCCGGCCCGATCTCGACCCGCCGGGCTTCCTTGGCGTCAGCCCCGCCCGTGATCGTTTCCGGCTTTTTGAGAATAATGTGGTCTTCCGCCACGCCTGCTGCCTTCAGCGCGTCGCGCACGACTTGTGCACGATGCTTGGCGAGTTCGGCGTTCGCGTCGGCCGAGCCCGTCTTGTCGGTGAAACCCGACAGCGCGAGCTTCGCGTCCGGATGTGCCTTCGCATAGTCGGCCGCTGCGGCAATCGCCGCTTTCGCGTCGGCCGGCAGCACGCTCTTGCCCGTTTCGAAGTAGATCGTCGACAGTGCAGCCGAAGCCGATGCTGCCGCCGGCTGCTCGGCCGCGCCCGACGCGGCTTGCGCCGGTGCCGAGGCCGCTTCGGCCGGCGCCGCTGCGCCTGCCGTGTCTTCCGGCATCTTGCCGTTGCGCGCATCAGCCACTTGCTTCGGCTGCAGCAGGTCGTTCTTGTGGTTGCCCCACGAGTTGCGCTCGTACGTGATGACCGATGCGATGTCGAGGTCCGACAGCGACGCCCACGATGGCATGGCACCCTTGCCGTTCAGCACGCGCTCGACGTGACCGGCGATCGGGCCGTTCACGATCTTGCTGCCGTCCATCGCCGGGAAGGCGCCGAGGCCCTTGCCGTTCACCTGGTGGCAGGCCGCGCAGTTCGCCTTGTAGACTTCCTCGCCGTGCGCGACGAGCTCGGCCATCGTGTAGACCTTGTTCGGATCGACCGACGCGCTGGCCAGCTTGGCCTTCTGCGCGGTCACCCACTTCGCGTAGTCGTCGTCCGACAGCACGACGACGACGACCGGCATGAACGCGTGTTCCTTGCCGCACAGTTCGGTACAGAAGCCGCGGAACGTGCCGACCTTGTCGGCCTTGAACCACGTATCGCGCACGAAGCCGGGGATCGCATCCTGCTTCACGCCGAACGCGGGCACGTACCACGAGTGAACGACGTCGTTCGCGGTCGTGATGATGCGGATCTTCTTGTTGACCGGCACGACGAGCGGGTTGTCGACTTCCTGCAGGTAGGTCTCGGTGATCGGCTTCTTGCCCATCACTTCGTCACGCGGGGTGCTGAGCGTCGACAGGAAGCTGATGCCCTCGCCCGGGCCCTTCACGTAGTCGTAGCCCCACTTCCACTGGTAGCCGGTGACCTTGATCGTGAGATCGGCGTTGGTCGTGTCCTTCATCGCGACGACGGCCTTCGTGGCCGGCAGCGCCATCAGCACGACGATGATGAACGGCACGATCGTCCAGATGATTTCGACGGTCGTGCTTTCATGGAAATTGGCGGCCTTGTGGCCTTTGGATTTGCGGTGCGCGAAGATCGAATAGAACATCACGCCGAACACGCCGACGAAGATCACCGTACACAGGATCAGCATCATCGTGTGGAGATCGTAGAGCTCCTCGGCGATCTTCGTGACAGGCGGCTGAAAGTTGATCTCGTTGACGCGGGGGCCGCCCGGGCTATCACCGACCGCCAGAGCAGCGCCGGCAAAGAGCAGTCCGCTGCATGCCAGCACGCCCGTGAGGGCTCGCTTGATTGTTTTCATAGCATCCTTACCCAAAATTTCCATTCAAACCCTCCCCCGTCGCAAGCCGCCGGCCTGTTCCGGCCGGCGCCCGCGCTTCGTCAGCCGCAGCGCCTGAGCGACACGCGCAGTTCGTCGGCGAACTGCGCACGCTTGTGCTGCGCGAGATGCTGCCCGATTACGACGGTCTGCCCGCGCGATACGAGTCGAATCGGATCGCGTGGCGTCGCACCCGGCTCGACCCGCACCCAGCGCGGGTTGAATTCGATCTGCGTGAACCGCTCCGCATCCATCCGCTCGATCACGAGCCGGTGCGGAAACAGCCTGATGCGCTCGTAATCGACCGCATGACGGGCATAGATCGCGAACGCGACGCCTACCGCCAGCAATTCGATTCCGGTGAAGGGCATGACAAGCCAGGCCCCGCACCACATCAGCACTGCCGCGATCACCAGCGAGAAGCCCGCGAGCGACGCGTAAAACAGCACGAACTGGCGCGGCGACGCCGAACAGTTGCGTTTCATGAGCCAGTCTTCGAGGACCGGCTCATCGTTCGTCGTCTCCGCCAAAAACCTCGCCGCTTCCATCGCCGCCTCACGCGAATGGCATGCGATGCATGCCTGCATCGGACTCGTCGGCCCGTATTGCGGGGACCCCGGGACGACAAGCTGACGCATTATAGGCGGGTTCAATGGCATCCACAAGCAAGCGGCTATCGGCCCGCGAGCCAAGCGCCACAAGCTTCCCGGCCGTTTTCGGCGTCAATTCGACCCCGCTTTGCGCCGCTAATTTCAGACATAACAAAACCCCTCTTTACCGCTTTACCGATTCTTCGGACGCCCCTTTCCGATATCTTCGATGCGCACGATGCCGTGCCCCTCGGCGGTCGTGCGCGGCACGGCCTTCCACGCGTGGCCGTAGATCACTTCGAACGTCAGCGGAATCGTGCCGTCCGCGCGCCGGCGCGCTTCCAGCGCATCGCCGAGCGCCGCGCGAAAGCGCCGCGCCGCACGCTGCGGCACCGCGCGGTCGAACGGATAGGCGCCCCAGCAGCGCACGTCGGCCAGCAGGGAATCAGGGGTCTTGTACGTGACGGTCAGCACTTCCTGGTCCATCACCGGAATCTCGAAGCCGCTCTCGACGAGCATGTCGCCGAGATCGTGCATGTCGACGAAATCGACGACGCGCGCGGCGGGCGGCGCGATGCCGAGCGCCGCTTCGGCGTCCGCACAGGCCGCGCGCAGCTCGCGCAGCGTATCGGGGCCGAGCGTACTGAACATCAGCAGGCCGTTCACGCGCAGCACGCGCTGCCATTCAGGGAACACCGTATCGGGACGCGAATGCCAGTGCAGCGCGAGATTCGACCAGATCAGGTCGAACGCGCCGGCCGCGAACGGCAACACCGAGAAGTCGGCCTGCGCGACGCGCGGGCCGCGCTGCCCCAGTGCCCGGCCGAGCGACGCGGGCAGCCAGCGGCGCCAGCTCGTCTGCTCGACCTCGCGCTGGCCCGCCCGCGCGAGCATCGCGCCGGACAGGTCGACGCCGAACACCGGGGCTTCGGGAAAGCGCGCGCGCAGCGCCGGCAGGTCGTCGCCCGGGCCGCAGCCCGCGTCGAGCACGGCCGCGGGACTCACCTTGATGTATTCGAGGCGCTCGTTCATCCGCTGCGCGATCTCGCGCGGCAGGAACGCGACCGCGTCGAACGCGGCGGCGCGGCGATCGAAGATCCGCCGCAAACGCCGGGCGTCATTGGCCGGACGGCCGGTTGAAGTCGAAGCTGGGGACATGTCGGGCACACTGGCGAAGAGCCCGAAGTATACTCGCTCGCCTCGCAGCCTTCAGCGAGACGGGGCCGCCAGGAGTGTTCGCGATGGATCGCAGTTCCACCCCGCGCCCGATGCGCGTCGTTTTGTCGCAGGTTCGCGCGCTGGCCATGCGCATCGTCGCGCTCGCGTTGCCGAATCGGTGCGCGCTGTGCGGCAATTTGTCACACACGGTGATTTGCAGCGCCTGCGACGCCGCGTACTGGAACGAAGCGCGGCTGCGCTGCGACGTCTGCGCGGTGCCGCTGGGCGTCGGGCGGCCGCGGCCGCGCGCAGACCGCAACCGGCACGGTGACGCCGGCCCCGCGTCCACCTACCGGTGCGACACGTGCCGCGCGACGCCGCCGCCGTTCGACGCGACGCTCGCGCTCGCCGATTACCGCGCGCCGCTGGACGGGCTCGCGCGCGGCCTGAAGTTTCATGCGCGGCTCGCGCTGGGAGCGGAATTCGCGGCCCGGCTCGCGCAGCGGGTCGACGACACGGACGCGATGCGCGGCGCGGGAGGCTTCGATGTGATCGCGCCGGTGCCGCTGTCGCACGGGCGGCTCGTCGCGCGCGGCTACAACCAGGCGTGGGCGATCGCGCGGCCGCTTGCGCACCGGCTCGGCGTGCGTGCCGACGCGGCGCTGCTTGCACGCGTGGCCGAAACCGCGCCGCAGTCGCGGCTCGACCGGCGCGCGCGGCGCGACAATGTGCTCGCGGCGTTCGCGGTGACGGGCGACCTCGCCGGCCGCCACGTGGCGCTGGTCGACGACGTGATGACGTCCGGCGCGACGCTCGCCGCGGCCGCGCAGGCATTGAAGGCGGCGGGTGCCGCGCGCGTGACGAATCTGGTTGCGCTGCGCACCGCCAGGGATTAATTAGATAGAGGCCGGCCGCCCGCATACGGCGACGGCCGTCACGAACCGGCCGGCCGGGACGGCAGCACGTTGCTCCGCCCCGGCCGGCCCAGCCAGACCCAACCATGTTCAACGTCGTCCTCGTCGCCCCAGAAATTCCGCCGAACACCGGCAACGTGATCCGCCTGTGCGCCAACACCGGCGCGCGCCTGCACCTGATCGAGCCGCTCGGCTTTCCGCTCGACGACGCGAAGATGCGCCGCGCGGGCCTCGACTATCACGAGTACGCGCAAATGCGCGTGCACCGCGACTGGGACGCGTTCGTCGCGGCCGAGGCACCCGATCCCGCGCGGATGTTCGCATTCACGACCCGCGGCTCGGGCCGCTTCCACGACCATGCGTTCGTGCCGGGCGACTGGTTCGTGTTCGGCTCGGAAACGCGCGGCCTGCCGGCCGACCTGCTCGAACGCTTCCCGAACGAACAGCGCGTGCGCCTGCCGATGCGGCCGGGCAACCGCAGCCTGAACCTGTCGAACACGGTGGCCGTGGTCGTGTTCGAGGCGTGGCGCCAGGCCGGTTTCGACGGCGGCGCCTGACACGCCCGCCCGGCCCGCGCCGCGCGGGCCGGACCCGCTAGATGCGCGCGAGCCGCGCGCGATACAGGTCGTAGATGTCGGATGAAAAGCACGCGAATACCACGCGTGCGAGGTTCGGCGCCTGCGGCAGCATTTCGACGACCGTGCCGACCGCGATGTCGACGGCCTCGTCGGCCGGATAGCGATACACGCCGCAGCTGATCGCCGGGAATGCGATCGAGGTCGCCGCCACCTCCTCGGCCAACTCGATCGCGCGCCGGTAGCATGCCGCGAGCAGCTCCGGCTCGCCGCGTCCGCCGCCATGCCACACCGGGCCGACCGCATGAATCACGTACCGGGCCGGCAACCCGTGGCCGCGCGTGAGCTTCGCGTCGCCGGTCTCGCAGCCGCCGAGCGTGCGGCACTCGGCGAGCAGCCCCGGGCCGGCCGCGCGATGGATCGCGCCGTCGACCCCGCCGCCGCCGAGCAGCGAACCGTTCGCGGCGTTGACGATCGCGTCGACGTCGAGCGTCGTGATGTCGACGAGTTGCACGTCGAGCGTGGTGGAACCGATCTGCAGCATGACACCCTCCCGAAACGCCGGAGACTGTTCAAGCGTAGTGCGCTTTGGCGCCGCCCGCTTTGCGCGAGCGCGCCGGGCCGCAAGAATCGGCGTGATTCGTCGGCGTGATTCGTCGGTGTTATTCGGCGCGCGCGTCGCGCCGCAGCAGGCCGCTGACCGCATCGCGCGGTGCGACGCCGTCGAACAGCACGCCGCATACGGCTTCGGTGATCGGCATTTCGATCGATTGCGCACGCGCGAGCGCGAGCACGGCCTGCGCGCAGCGCACCCCTTCGGCCACATGGCCGAGGGCGCCGAGGATGTCGTTCAGCGAGCGGCCGGCTGCCAGCTGCAGGCCGACCGTGCGATTGCGCGACAGGTCGCCCGTCGCGGTGAGGATCAGGTCGCCGAGGCCCGTGAGGCCCGTGAAGGTTTCCGCACGGCCGCCGAGCGCGACGCCGAGGCGTGACATTTCGGCGAGGCCGCGCGTGACCAGCGCGGCGCGCGCATTTAGCCCGAGACCGAGACCGTCGGCGATGCCGGTCGCGATCGCCAGCACGTTCTTCACCGCGCCGCCGACCTCGACGCCGACCACGTCGTCACCCGTGTAGATCCGCATCGCGCCGTGATGAAACGCGGCAAGCGTGCGCTCGCGGCATTCGGCGGACGTGCTCGCGACCGTCAGCGCGACGGGCAGCCCGAGCCCGACCTCGCGGGCAAAGCTCGGCCCCGACAGCACGCCGTTGCTGTGCTGCCCCGGCAGCTCGGCCGCGATCACCTGGTGCGGCAGCAGATGCGTGTCGGCCTCGAAGCCCTTGCAGACCCACACGACATGCGCGGGCACGCAGCCCGCGTCGCGCATCGCGCCGAACAGCGTGCGCAAGCCCGCCACGGGTGCCGCGATCACGCACAGCGCGTCGTCCGCGGCGCCATGCGCGAGCGCGGCGCCGAGATCGGCGTCGTAGCGCAGCGCATCGGGCAGCGCGATGCCGTCCAGATAGCGGGAATTTTCGTGCCGGGCCTGCAGCCCAGCGATCAGCGCGGCGTCGCGCGCCCAGAGAAACGTATCGTGCCGCGCGGCCAGATGGCCCGCGAGCGCGGTGCCCCAGGCACCGGCGCCGAGAACGGCTACTTTCATACCCAGCACCGGTCCGGAGTGAAACGTCAGTTCAGCGTCGTGCCGTTCGGCGCGCCTGCCGCACCGGCCTGCTGCTGAAGCTGCGCGAGGCGCTGCTCGTACAGCGCCTGGAAGTTGATTTCCGCCAGGTGGATCGGCGGGAAGCCCGCACGCGTGATCGCGTCGGCGATGTTCGAGCGCAGGTACGGGAACAGGATCGTCGGGCAGGCGATGCCGACGAGCGGGTCGAGCTGTTCGTCGGGAATGTTGCGAATGTCGAAAATGCCGGCCTGCTTCGCTTCGATCAGGAACGCGACCTTGTCCTTCACCTTCGCGGTGACGGTACCCGACACGACGACTTCGAACACGCTTTCCGCGAGGCGTTCCGCCTTGACGTCGACTTCGACTTCAACCGACGGCATGTCCTGCTCGAGGAAAATCGCCGGCGAATTCGGCTGCTCGAGCGACATATCCTTCAGGTAGACGCGCTGGATGTTGAAGAACGGTTGGTTTTCGACGTCGGACATGGTGTTTCCCTAAATGTGGTGACGGGGCGGCCCGGCTTCATGCCGGCCGCCTCGGTTGAATCCTGCGCGCTCGAGCCGCGGCGCGGCCGGCGGCCATTCTGCCCTAATCAGGCCGCTTGCAGAAGCGGCGCGAGCCCGCCTTCGCGGTCGAGCTTCGACAGATCGTCGTAACCGCCGACGTGCGTGTCGCCGATATAGATCTGCGGCACCGTGCGACGGCCCGTGCGCGTCATCATTTCCTCACGGCGGGCCGGATCGCGGTCGATCAGCACCTTTTCGATCTGCTCGACGCCGCGCAGCTTCAGCAGGCGCTCGGCCTGAATGCAATACGGACACACCTGCGTGCTGTACATCAAAACCTTGCTCACTTCGCCACTCCTTGTTTGACGACCGGCATCCCGGCCTGCTGCCAGGCGGCGACGCCGCCCTCGAGCACGTGTACCTCGGCATAGCCTGCCGCCTCGACCTCGCGCGCCGCCTTCTGCGACTGCTGGCCGTTCTGGCAGACGAGCAGCACGGGGGTGCTCTTGTTTTTCGCGACCTGCGCGATTTTCGTGCCGATCTCGCCGGCGGCGACCTGGCGCGCCGACGGCAGGTGGCCGGCGGCGAAGTCGGACGCGGCACGCAGGTCGATCACGACCGCGTTGCGGCGATTGATGAGCTGCGTCGCCTCCGCGGCCGACAGGCCGCCACGGCCGCGACGCAGGGCCGGCCATGCGAGCAGGCCGCCCGAAACCAGCAGGATCGCGATAAGGGCCAGGTTCGTGTAATCGGTAAAGAACTTCACGGAATTCCGCCGGAAAAAGAGAAATCGGAAAAGGACAATCCCGTCATTATAAAATAACCGTCTTGCGCGATGGCGGACCCGCACCGGGTACCGCGCGACGCGCCCCGCTTCCCTATCACTACCGACCGCAAGATCCATGTACAAACTCGTTCTCATCCGCCACGGCGAATCGACGTGGAACAAGGAAAACCGCTTCACCGGCTGGGTCGACGTCGACCTCACCGAACAGGGTCGCAACGAGGCCTACCAGGCCGGCGAATTGCTCAAGGAGGCCGGCTACACGTTCGACATCGCGTACACGTCGGTGCTCAAGCGCGCGATCCGCACGCTGTGGCACGTGCAGGACAAGATGGACCTGATGTACCTGCCGGTCGTCCACTCGTGGCGCCTGAACGAGCGCCACTACGGCGCGCTGTCGGGTCTGAACAAGGCGGAAACGGCCGCCAGGTTCGGCGACGACCAGGTGCTCGTGTGGCGCCGCAGCTATGACACGCCGCCGCCGGCACTCGAGCCGACCGACGAGCGCGCGCCGTTCAACGACCCGCGCTACGCGAAGGTGCCGCGCGAGCAACTGCCGCTCACCGAGTGCCTGAAGGACACGGTCGCGCGCGTGCTGCCGCTGTGGAACGAGTCGATCGCGCCGGCCGTCCGGGCGGGCAAGCAGGTGCTGATCGCCGCGCACGGCAACTCGCTGCGCGCGCTGATCAAGTACCTCGACGGCATCTCGGACAGCGACATCGTCGGCCTGAACATTCCGAACGGCGTGCCGCTCGTGTATGAACTCGACGAGAACCTGAAGCCGATCACGCACTACTACCTGGGCGACCAGGACGCGATCGCGAAGGCGCAGGCTGCCGTCGCGAAGCAGGGCAAGGCGGGCTGATACCCGTCCAGCCGGGCAGGCCGCCTCGCGCGCGGCCTGCCCGGCCGCCCCGGCGCGCGGCGCGAACCTTCGCGGCCCCGGCGCTGTCGAATCCGCTTTCGAATCCACTGCGCGTCCGGCGGCACCCGCCGGAACCCGGGGCTCCGGGGCCAATTCGCACCGTTCCACTGGGTAATCGGACGAACAGTTATACTTGTCCGCTACATCCCCGCTACCGCCACGCGCTTCCCGACCGCACCAGACTCTCTATGCGAATGAAATTGAAGAACATCGGCCTGATTGCCGCGGGCCTCGCCACGGGCGTATTCGCCACGCTGCAGGTTTCGGCGTCGGCCGAGCAGACCGCCACGGCACCGCTTCCCCTCGACCAGCTCCGCCTGTTCGCGGAAGTGTTCGGCCAGATCAAGCGCGAGTACGTCGAGCCGGTCGACGACAAGAAGCTGTTGACGGCGGCGATCAAGGGCATGGTGTCGAGCCTCGACCCGCACTCGTCGTTCCTCGACAAGACCGACTATGACGAGTTGCAGGAGCAGACCAAGGGCCGCTTCGCGGGTCTCGGCATCGAAATCTCGCAGGAAGACGGCCTCGTCAAGGTGATCTCGCCGATCGAGGACACGCCCGCGTTCCGCGCCGGCATCCGCCCGGGCGACCTGATCACGCGCATCAACGACAAGCCCGTGCGCGGCATGACGCTCGACAAGGCCGTCAAGCAGATGCGCGGCGAGCCGGGCACCAAGGTCACGCTGACGATCTTCCGCAAGAGCGACGACCGCACGTTCCCGATCACGGTCACGCGCGCGATCATCAAGGTCCAGAGCGTGAAGATGAAGCTGCTCGACCCGGGCTATGCCTACATCCGGATCACGAGCTTCCAGGAGCGCACGACGCCCGATCTCGCCGCGAAGCTCCAGGACATCGCGCGCCAGCAGCCGAACCTGAAGGGCCTGATCGTCGACCTGCGCAACAACGGCGGCGGCCTGCTGCAGAGCGCGGTCGGCGTCGCCGGCGCGTTCCTGCCGGCCGACTCCG
The DNA here is from genome assembly GCF_003854235.1 of Burkholderia sp. Bp8998. Lineage (NCBI taxonomy): Bacteria > Pseudomonadati > Pseudomonadota > Betaproteobacteria > Burkholderiales > Burkholderiaceae > Burkholderia > Burkholderia sp. Bp8998. The sequence goes on along the minus strand of NZ_QTQF01000018.1, from coordinate 64,316 downwards.
TCGTCGTGTCGACCAACGGCCAGATCCCGGATTCGAAGCAGGTCTACCGCGATACCTACGACAATTACCGCCTGCCGTCCTTCGACGGAGATCCGCTGAAGAGCCTGCCGCCGATCTTCAAGACCGTGCCGATGGTCGTGCTGACGAACGCGTACTCGGCGTCCGCGTCGGAAATCGTCGCCGGCGCGCTGCAGGACTCGAAGCGTGCGCAGATCATGGGCAAGACGACGTTCGGCAAGGGCTCGGTGCAGACGGTCCGTCCGATGACGGCCGACACCGCGCTGCGCCTGACCACCGCCTATTACTACACGCCGAGCGGCCGTTCGATCCAGAACAAGGGCATCACGCCCGACGTGCCGGTCGATCAGTATGCGGACGGCGATCCGGACGACGTGCTCGTGACGCGCGAGGTCGACTACACGAACCACCTCGCGAACACGCAGGATCCGAACGAGAAGAAGGAACAGGAAGTGCGCGAGCAGCGCCGGATGGACCAGCTGCGCGTCCTCGAGGAGCAGAACGACAAGAAGACGCCGGAGCAACGCCAGAAGGACCGCGATCGCAAGCCGATCGAGTTCGGCAGCGCCGACGACTTCATGATGCAGCAGGCGCTCAACAAGCTCGAGGGCAAGGCGGTGCAGGAATCGAAGTCGCTGCTCGCCGAGAGCACGGCGAAGAGTCCGGCCGGCAAGGCCGCGTCCGCCGCGAAGGCGTCGGGCGCGAAGGCGGCCGCACCGAAGCCCGCGTCGGCACCGCAGTAAGCGCCGGCCGGCATCCGACGGGCCATCGCGGGAAGACCGCGATGGCCCGTTTTTCATGTGCGCCTAGAATAGACCGATATCCGGCACGTCCCGCCTCGCTCACGCCTTCCCCATGAACGACGATCAACTCCTTCGCTACTCCCGCCACATCCTCGTGGACGAAATCGGCATCGAGGCGCAGCAGCGCTTCCTCGACGCGCATGCGATCGTCGTCGGCGCCGGCGGCCTCGGCTCGCCGGCCGTGATGTATCTCGCGGCATCCGGCGTCGGCACGATCACGCTCGTCGACGCCGACACGGTCGACCTCACGAACCTGCAGCGGCAGATCCTGCACGTGACGGCGTCGGTCGGCCGCAGCAAGGTCGAATCCGGGCGCGACGCACTCGCGCAGCTGAACCCGGAAGTGACCGTGCATGCGGTCGCGGCACGCGTCGACGATGCATGGCTCGACGAACACGTTCCGCAGGCAACCGTCGTGCTCGACTGCACCGACAACTTCGCGACGCGCCACGCGATCAACCGCGCGTGCGTCGCGCACGGCGTACCGCTCGTATCGGGCGCCGCGCTGCGCTTCGACGGTCAGATCAGCACGTTCGACTTCCGCGACCCGGCCGCCCCCTGCTACGCGTGCGTGTTCCCGGAAGACCAGCCGTTCGAGGAAGTCGCGTGCGCGACGATGGGCGTGTTCGCACCGACGGTCGGGATCATCGGCGCGATGCAGGCCGCGGAAGCGCTGCGCGTGATCGGCGCGATCGGCACGACGCTCAACGGGCGGCTCATGATGCTCGATTCGCTGCGGATGGAATGGACGACGATGAAGATCGCGCGCCAGGCCGACTGCCCTGTGTGCCAGGGCCGGCACTGACGCGCGCGGGATGCATGCGCCGAACGGCGCATGCGTGACGCTTTGCTACCTTCGCGACGCGCGACGGTTCCGCAGCGCAGCCGCGCCGCCTAGGCGGCCGCGTCCGCGCGCGGTTCCGCGACCGACAGGCGCTTGAGCGCCGCCTGCACTTCCTCCGGCTCGAACGCGGCCAGCACGTCGGCCGTCGGCTTCTCGAGCGCCTTCAGGTGTGCGCGCAGGATCTCCTGCTTCACGACCAGCAACTGGCTCGGGTGCATCGAGAACTCGGTGAGCCCCATCCCGAGCAACAGGCGCGTGAGCGCCGGATCGCCCGCCATTTCCCCGCATACCGACACCGACACGCCCGCGCGCTTCGCCTCGCGCAGCGTGTACGAGATCAGGTGCAGCACCGCCGGATGCAGCGGGTCGTACAGGTGCGCGACCGCGTTGTCCGCGCGGTCGATCGCGAGCGTGTACTGGATCAGGTCGTTCGTGCCGATCGACAGGAAATCGAAGCGCTTCAGGAACAGCGGCAGCGCGATCGCAGCGGCCGGGATCTCGATCATCGCGCCGATCCGCACGTTCGGATCGTAAGCGAGCCCCGCGTCGTCGAGCTGGCGCTTCGCCTCGCGGATCAGGTCGAGCGTCTGGTCGATCTCCTGCGCGTGCGCGAGCATCGGGATCAGGATCTTCACCTGCCCGAACGCTGACGCGCGCAGGATCGCGCGCAGCTGCGTGAGGAACATCTGCGGCTCCGACAGGCTCCAGCGGATCGCACGCAGGCCGAGCGCCGGGTTCGGCGCCGTCTCGTAGGCTTCGTCGAGCGCCTCGAGCGGCTTGTCCGCGCCGACGTCGATCGTGCGGATCGTCACCGGCATGCCCTTCATCCACTCGACCGCGCGCTTGTATGCGGCGAACTGCTCCTCCTCCTCCGGCATCTCCTTCTGATGCATGAACAGGAACTCGGAGCGGAACAGCCCGACGCCGACCGCGCCGGCCTCGACGGCCGCCTTCGCGTCGTCGGGCAGCTCGATGTTCGCGTACAGCTCGATCTTCGTGCCGCACAGGGTTTGCGTCGGCGAGAACTTCAGGCGCTGCAGCTTGCGTTGCTCGAGCAGCTTCTCGGACTGGCGGTACGAATATTCCTCGAGGACGATCGGCGCGGGATCGACGATCACGATCCCCTGGTCGCCGTCGACGATGATCAGGTCGTTCTGGCGGATCAGCGAACTCGCATGCTGGACGCCGACCGCGGCCGGAATGCCGAGGCTGCGCGCGACGATCGCCGTGTGCGACGTGCGGCCGCCGAGATCGGTGACGAACGCCTGGAACGACTGCGACTTGAACTGCATCATGTCGGCCGGCGCGATGTCGTGTGCGACGACGATCATCTCGTTCTGGCCATGCGCGGCCGCGCGATCGAGCGCCTGCGACGCCGACGGCGCACCGGCGAGCGCCTTCAGCACACGCTCGACCACCTGTTCGATGTCGGCCTTGCGCTCGCGCAGGTATTCATCCTCGATGTCGTCGAAGTGGCGCGTGAGCAGTTCGAGCTGCTCGGTCAACGCCCATTCGACGTTGTAGCGGCGCGTGCGGACCAGGTCGATGGTTTCCTGCACGAGCATCGCGTCGCTCAGGATCATCGCGTGCACGTCGATGAACGCGCCCACTTCGGTCGGGGTGTCGTCCGTCAGATCGGCGCGCAGCGCCTCGAGTTCGCGATGCACGACCTCGCGCGCCGTATTGAAACGCGCGACCTCGGCGTCGATCTGGTTCGCCTCGACCAGGTAATGGGCGACGTCGAGCGCCGCCGGCGCGATCAGATACGCTCGCCCGATCGCGATACCACGTGAGACGGGAATGCCATGCAGCGTGAAGGACACGCGCACCTCCTCTGTACATGTAAAGCCGCGGCACACTGCTGCGATGCGCTTATGACCCCGGTTAGCGATTATAAATTCCGCACCTCCGTGCTGACTGCATGCAGCGCAACATTGCAGTTTCCGCATCAATGCTGCGGACGAAAAAAATGCCGCGACAAACGCGGCATTCTGCTTCGAAATGGCAACGATCCCGGGGAGGCCCGGATCACTGACCTTCGCCGAACTTGTCCGCGATCAGCTTGAGCAGCGCGTCCATCGCCTCGCGCTCGTCGGGACCTTCGGTCTCGATCGTCACGCTGCTGCCGATGCCCGCCGCGAGCATCATCACGCCCATGATGCTCTTTGCGTTGATCTTGCGTCCGTTGCGCGTCATCCAGACTTCCGACTGGAAGTTGCCGGCCAGTTGCGTAAGCTTGGCCGAAGCGCGTGCATGGAGCCCCAATTTGTTGACGATGGTGGTTTCTTGTTGAAGCATGATTCTCGGTCGGGTCGGTCGAGGTCGCCGGCGACGTGCGTCGGCGGGTCGGTCTAAAACGGAAAACGGGACGGTCAGTGCGATTCGGTGCGCGGTTGCGGCTCGGGCGGAATCGGCGCGCACTGGCCGCAGCCGGTTTCCGACGGCGGCGGTGGCGTGCCGGCCGACACCTCGTGGACGCCCTTCGCGCCGCCGGACAGCGCCTTGTCGACGAGCTTGTCGAGCGGCACGGTACGGTAGCAGACGGCGCGCACCAGCATCGGCAGGTTCACGCCCGCCAGCACGCGCACGTTGTCGAGTTTCGCGAGCTGGCCCGCGATGTTCGCGGGCGTCGCGCCGTACATGTCGGTCAGCACGACGACGCCGTTCTCTTCCCTGAGCCGCGCAAGCTCCGCGTGCGCGAACGCCATCACCTGGGTGGGGTCGCTGTCCGCCAGCACGTCGATGCAGCCGATGCGCGCGGGCACGCCGCCGTAGATGTGCGCGATGCAGTCCCGCAGCGCGGTGGCGAGCGGCGCGTGCGCGATGATCAGAATCCCGGCCATGTCAGACTGCCCCCGGCCGCCCCTGGCGGGCCGACGCCCCGCAGCGGGGCAACGAGCATAGCGAGTGTGGGAATCGTTTCATGTTCAACCTTGCAACGGTTTCGGCCCGACCGCCGGGCCTTCGGCGCGCTGGTCGCGGCACCGGGCAAGCGGGCATTGTAGCAGGCCGGTCGAACCGCTCCGGCGACGGGGGACCTGCGCGGCCGCCGCCGGGGTTGCGCGGGAAGCGGGCTACGCGGCCGCCCGCTCCAGCGCGTCGATGAACATCGCGGCGACGTCGAAACCCGTCTGCTCCATGATTTCGCGGAAGCACGTCGGGCTCGTCACGTTCACCTCGGTCAGCCAGTCGCCGATCGCGTCGAGCCCGACCAGCAGCAGGCCGCGCGCGGCGAGCACGGGCCCGAGCGTCTCGGCGATCTCGCGGTCGCGCGGCGTCAGCGGCTGCGCGACGCCGAGCCCGCCCGCGGCCAGATTGCCACGCACCTCGCTGCCCTGCGGAATCCGCGCGAGCGAATACGGCACCGGCTCGCCCGCGATCAGCAGAATGCGTTTGTCGCCCGCCTTGATCTCGGGAATGAACTTCTGGATCATCAGCGAGCGCGTGCCGTCATGGCCGAGCATCTCGATGATCGCACCGAGATTCATCCCGTCGGCCTTCACGCGGAACACGCCCATCCCGCCCATCCCGTCGAGCGGCTTCACGATCACGTCGCCATGCTCGGCGTGGAACGCACGCAAGCGCGCGGCGTCGCGCGTGACGAGCGTCGGCGCGACGAACTGCGGAAACTCGCCGATCGCCAGCTTCTCCGAGTGATCGCGGATCGACTGCGGCTTGTTGAACACGCGTGCGCCGGCCCGCTCGGCAAGCTCGAGCATCCAGGTGGCCGTCACATACTCCATGTCGAACGGCGGATCCTTGCGCATCAGCACCGCGCCGAACGACGTCAGCTGACGCGATTCGTGCGCGGCCGCCTCGTACCACGGGTGGCGATGCAGGTCGGCCGTGTCGCCGACGATCGTCACGCGCTGCACGTCCGCCTCGACGCCCGAGCCCGTCCAAGCGAGCTGGTGCGGCTGGCACGCATACACCGCATGCCCGCGCCGCGCCGCCTCCGCCATCATCGCGTAGGTCGAATCCTTGTAGATCTTGAAGCGCTCGAGCGGGTCGGCGATAAAGAGAATGTCCATGCGGGTCCTGTACGTAGCGAAGCCGTTACACCTGGATGGCTTCGGGATCGGTCTTTTCCAGTTCGATCGACGACGCGATCAGCGACAGGCGCGCGACGACGCCATACATGTAGAAACGGTTCGGCGGCGCGGCACCCGGCTTCGCGCCGGCATCCGGCAGCGCCGTGTGCTCGAAGCCGAGCGGCACGTAGTGCATGCCGGGCGCGTTCAGGTTCTGGTCGCGCTCGCGGCCGCCGTGCGTGCGGTAGAAACCGCCGACCACGTAGCGGTCGATCATGTACACGACCGGTTCCGCGACTTCGTCGCCGACGCGCTCGAACGTATAGACGCCTTCCTGCACGATCACGTCGCGCACCGCGAGGCCGGCCTTCGACTCGGCCATCTGCGCGCGCTCGGCCTTCGACATGCGGCCGATCTCGGCCGCGTCGTGCACGGTCATCACGCCGCGCCCGGCGGTGCCCGCGTCGGCCTTCACGACGACGTACGGCTTCTCGCTGATCCCGTATTCGCGGTACTTGCGCGCGATCTTCTTCAGCACGCCGTCGATCGCGTCGGCGAGCGCCTGCTCGCCTTCATGCGCCTGCCAGTCGACGCCTTCGACATGCGCGAAATACGGATTCACCATCCACGGATCGACGCCGACCATCTTCGCGAACTTCTTGGCGACGTCGTCGTAGCACGAGAAGTGCGTCGACTTGCGGCGCACGGCCCAGCCCGCGTGCAGCGGCGGCAGCAGGTACTGCTCGTGCAGGTTTTCCAGCACGGCGGGAATCCCGGCCGACAGGTCGTTGTTCAGCAGGATCGAGCACGGATCGAAATTCTTCAGGCCGAGGCGGCGCTGCGAACGCTCGAGCGGTTCGAGCACGATCTTCTGGCCGTCGGCCAGCGTGATCGGCGTCATGTCGGTGATGCTGGGGTCGAGCGAGCCGAAGCGCACGTTCAGGCCGGCCTGGCGCATGATCGTCGCGAGCCGCGCGACGTTTTCCAGGTAGAACGCGTTGCGGGTCGGCAGCTCGGGAATCACGAGCAGGTTCTTCGCGTCCGGGCAGATCTTCTCGATCGCCGCCATCGCGGCCTGGACGGCGAGCGGCAGCACTTCGGACGGCAGATTATTGAACGCGCCGGGGAACAGGTTCGCGTCGACGGGCGCCAGTTTGAAACCGGCGTTGCGCAGGTCCACCGAACAATAGAACGGCGGGGTGTGTTCCTGCCATTCGAGCCTGAACCAGCGTTCGATCGCAGGCGTCGCGTCGAGGATCTTCTGCTCGAGCTCGAGCAGCGGACCGTTCAACGCGGTAACGAGGTGGGGAACCATGAATCACTCGCGAGCGGGAGAATGAAGATTGTAGAGCAATTGCCTTGCCCATTTGGGGATTGTTCCCGGCTTCACAAGGATTTGAAGGAAGTTTTCGGCTATTGACCCGATAGATCGAAGGGTTATGCGCTACGGCCGCGGAAGGCTGGAGAAAAAAAGCCCGCCGGGTGGGCGGGCCGAAGTCGCTGCGCTCATTCGTGACGGGCGCCGTCTGCGCGGCGGCCCGCCGTCATCCGTACGACTTATTCGACGTGCTCGCCGTGCAGCACCACGTCGAGGCCTTCGCGCTCTTCCTCTTCGGTCACGCGCAGGCCGATCGTCAGGTCGATCAGCTTCAGCAGCACGAAGCTCAGCACGCCGCTGTACACCAGCGTGATCAGCACGCCCTTGGCCTGCAGCAGCAGGCTGCCGTCGGCGCCGCCGATGTCCTTGATCGCGAACACACCGGTCAGCAGCGCGCCGAGAACCCCGCCCACGCCGTGCACGCCGAATGCATCGAGCGAATCGTCGTAGCCGAGCTTCGACTTGAGCCACGTCGCCGACCAGAAGCACACGACGCCGGCCGCGATGCCGATCACGAGTGCACCCGTCACGCCGACGAAGCCGGCGGCCGGCGTGATCGCGACGAGGCCCGCGACCGCGCCCGACACGATGCCGAGCACCGACGGCTTGCCGTGCGAGATCCACTCGGCGAACATCCAGCCGAGCGCCGCGCAGGCGGTTGCGACTTGCGTCGTCAGCATCGCGAAGCCGGCACGGCCGTCGGCCGCGACCGCGGAACCCGCGTTGAAGCCGAACCAGCCGACCCACAGCATCGAGCCGCCGATCATCGTCAGCACGAGGTTGTGCGGCGCCATCGATTCACGACCGAAGCCGACGCGCTTGCCGAGCATCAGGCACGACACGAGGCCCGCGATACCGGCGTTGATGTGCACGACGGTGCCGCCCGCGAAGTCGAGCACGCCGTCCGCCGACAGCCAGCCGGTCGGCTCCCACACCATGTGCGCGATCGGCACATAGACGATCAGCGACCAGAGCGTCATGAACACGAGCATCGCCGAGAACTTCATCCGGTCGGCGAACGCGCCGCAGATCAGCGCCGGCGTGATGATCGCGAACGTCATCTGGTACACGAAGTAGACCGACTCCGGGATCGTCGTCGCCAGGTGGCTGACGGTCAGCGTGGTCGCCTTGTCGCCCTTCACGTAGGTCATCCCGTGCAGGAACGCGCGCGACAGGCCGCCGATGAAGCCGTTGCCCGGCGTGAACGCGAGGCTGTAGCCGACCACCGTCCACAGCACCGTGATCACCGCGGTGATCGCGAAGCTCTGCATCACGGTCGCGAGCACGTTCTTCTTGCGGACCATGCCCGCGTAGAACAGCGCGAGGCCGGGGATCGTCATGAACAGCACGAGCGCGGTGGAGGTCAGCATCCACGCGGTGTCGCCGGCGCTGATCTTCGACGAATCGACCGAGAACGGCTCGGTCGGTGCGGCGGGTGCGGCCGGCGCGGACGCGGCGGCGGCAGCCGATGCGTCCGCGGCGCCCGAAGCGGGTGCGGTAGCAGCGGCAGGCGCCGAAGCGTCGGTGGCAGCCGGCGCCGAAGCGGCGGGCGCGGCGGCAGCCGATGCATCGGAAGCCGCGGCGGCGGGCGCGGACGCAGCCGCGGCGGAGGCCGCGTCGTCGGCGAGCGCGGGGCCGACGCCGGCCGCGATCAGCGAGCCTGCCATCAGCAGGGACATCAGAAGTTTGCGCATCTCGGGTTTCCTCTTGTCGCTTGTCTTTGTCTGTTACAGCGCGTCTGCGCCGGTCTCCCCGGTCCGGATCCGGATCACCTGCTCGATCGGCGTGACGAAGATCTTCCCGTCGCCGATCTTGCCGGTGCGCGCGGCCCGCTCGATCGCCTCGACCGCCTGGTCGACGAGATCGTCGGATACGGCCGCCTCGATCTTCATCTTCGGCAGGAAATCGACCACGTATTCGGCACCCCGGTACAGCTCGGTGTGCCCCTTCTGGCGCCCGAACCCTTTCACCTCCGTCACCGTGATGCCGGAGACGCCGAGCGCGGAGAGCGCTTCGCGCGTCTCATCGAGCTTGAACGGCTTGATGATTGCGGTAATCAGTTTCATGAAGTCCTCTCGCTGGGTGATCCCGTCGAATTGGTTGGAATGGTGTAACGGCATCTTCTCAGCAACTCGCATGCCATGTTCGTGCGAGCACCGTCTCGAATGGCCATTAAACGGGGACGCATCGCACGTTGAAAGGTGCGGAAGCCCGGCCGAATGGCCAACGTGGCCCAGGTTTGCTGGCGCGTCGAAAGGATCGTTGCTAGAGTGCTCGCACGTCCCGGCTCACCGGGCCATTCACCCATGCGGGCGCCATGCCCGGAATTCGCGCCGCGGGCGCACCATTTCCGGTCATGCGTGCATCATGGGCGTGTACGCAACTGAAGATGCACATTTTTTGTGCAAGGAAGGGAAATCTCATGAAGCAACCCAGCGATGTTTTCAACGACCTGCAGTCGCGCGTCAGCGATCTGCTGAAAAACTCGCCGGCCAAGGATGTCGAGCGCAACGTGAAGGCCATGCTGTCGCAAGGCTTCTCGAAGCTCGATCTCGTCACGCGCGAGGAGTTCGACACGCAGGCACAGGTGCTCGCCCGCACCCGCGTGCGTCTCGAGGAACTCGAGAAGCGCGTCGCGGAACTCGAGCAGAAGCTCGCGGCGTCCCAGGCCTGACGCCCCACCCGACCGACAGGTCCAGGCGCGGGCCGCCATGTGCGGCCCGCGCCTGACACCCGGAAGTCAGCCAGCCAGTCAGTCGTTCCGTCGTTCTTCGCAGTCCCCCGCTCTTCGCTGTTCCTCGCTCTTCGCTCTTCGCTCTTCGCTCTTCGCTCTTCGCTCTTCGCTGTTCGTCGTTCCTCGTTCTTTCCCGCGCCACGCCGGCACGCGCGCACCGATTCCTCCGATTCCGCGGCATGCGGCCCCGAACGGCCGTTGCCCGTCCGATTCATTTACAGGAGCCTCGCCATGTCGCTCGCCGTGGTGCGCAGTCGCGCGCCGGCGGCCGGCCGCGCGCCGGACGTCACCGTCGAAGTCCATCTCGCCAACGGGTTGCCGTCGTTCTCGATCGTCGGCCTGCCCGATCTCGAAGTCCGCGAAAGCCGCGAGCGTGTGCGCGCCGCGCTGCAGAACTGCGGATTCGACTTCCCCGTCAGGCGCATCACCGTCAATCTCGCGCCGGCCGACCTGCCGAAGGAGTCGGGCCGCTTCGACCTGCCGATCGCGCTCGGCATCCTCGCCGCGAACGGTCAACTCCCGGCCGACGCGCTGGCCGGCCGCGAATTCGCGGGCGAACTGTCGCTGACCGGCGCGCTACGGCCGATGCGCGGCGCGTTCGCGATGGCGTGCGGTGCGGCACGCGACTGGCGCGAGCGGGTGGCCGGAGCGAGCCTCGGCTCCGGGCTCGGCTCCGGTCTTGATTCCAGCCGCCGTTCCGGCCTCGATTGCGACGCGATATCCGGCGCGACCGCCCTGTCGCACCCACCCGAGCTGTACCTGCCGCTCGACAGTGCGGCCGAGGCCGCGCTGGTGCCGGGGGTCACCGTGTTCGGCGCGCCCGACCTGCCCGCGCTGTGTGCGCACCTGGCCGATGCGCCGGATGCCCGGCTCGCGCCGATCGCGGCGCCCTGCCTCGACGGCGTGCCGGTGCCGGCGGCACCCGATCTCGCGGACGTCGTCGGCCAGCGCGGCGCCCGGCGCGCGCTCGAAGTCGCCGCCGCGGGCGGGCACCACATGCTGATGATCGGGCCGCCCGGCGCGGGCAAGTCGATGCTGGCCGCGCGGCTGCCCGGCCTCCTGCCGCCGCTGACCGACGACGAGGCGCTGACGTCGGCGGCGCTCCTTTCCGCGAGCCGCATCGGCTTCTCGCCGGCGCAGTGGCGGCGGCGCCCGTTCCGCTCGCCGCACCACTCGTCGAGCGCCGCCGCGCTGGTCGGCGGCCGCAACCCGCCGCAACCGGGCGAGATCACGCTCGCGCACCTCGGCGTGCTGTTTCTCGACGAACTGCCCGAATTCGACCGGCATGTGCTGGAAATGCTGCGCGAGCCGCTGGAAGTCGGCCGCATCACGATCTCGCGCGCGGCGCAGCAGGCCGACTTCCCCGCCGCGTGCCAGCTGATCGCCGCGATGAATCCGTGCCCGTGCGGCTGGCATGGCGATCCGTCCGGGCGCTGCCGCTGCACACCGGACGTCGCCGCGCGCTATCTACGCAAGCTGTCGGGGCCGCTGCTCGACCGGATCGACATCCAGATCGACCTGCCCGCGCTGTCGCCAGCCGAACTCGCGTCGCGCGCGAAGGCGCCCGGCGAGCCGAGCGCCGCGGTCGCCGCACGGGTCGCGCAGGCGCGTGCGCTGCAACTCGGCCGGCAGGGCAAGACGAACCACATGCTGAGCGGGCGCGAGACCGACGACCTGTGCCGGCCGACCGACGACGGCGAGCGGCTGCTGCGCGAGGCCGGCGAGCGCTTCGGCTGGTCGGCGCGCGCGTATTTCCGCGTGCTGAAGGTAGCGCGGACGATCGCCGACCTGGCCGGCGACCCGTTGCCGACAGCCGCGCAGATCGCCGAGGCGATCCGTTACCGGCGTGCGCTCACGGCGCTGTGACCGCCGTCGGAGGACAAAATATGACTGTCAAGACTTGACTTATGCACAATTTCACGAATCCGGCCCCTGATTACCATGCGCGGGCGCCCTTTCATCACGAAATTCGCATCCCTTTGTTTTTATTGATTTTTCCCAAACGGAGCGCAGACTGTCAAATGCGCCGGAAGGCCGTCCGGCGCGGCTTTGCGGGAGATTCGGTCAACTTTTCAACAAAGTTATCCACATGTGCTGTGGACAGTCGAAAAATCCCCGCAAAATCCGGCGATTAGCGTCGAAAGCTGCGAATGAACCTTCAATTGTCACAGCAGGTCCAAGCGTCCTCGCCGGCCGCTGTCAGTCGAGTTTGAACGAGCCGAAAAACTGGTCGAGCTGTTCCTGCGCAAGCGATCCGTCGGCGATCGCGACAGCCTGGTACGCATGCCGGCCGCGCGCCACGAGCCGCGCGACGATCGTCTTGTGCGAGTGGTCGCCGCCGCTGGCCGCACCCGCGATGCGCAGCTCGAGCCCGTTCACCGCACCGCCGGCCGCGAGCGGCACCGGCACCGAGGCCGTCTGCGGCACGCCGTCGAGATTGCGCGACAGCCCGGACCGCAGGAACTCGAGCGCCGCGCGGCGCGTGTCGTCGCGGTCGTCGGGCAGCGTCAGCGTGCCGACCGCGAATACCGCGCCGTCGACGTGCGCGGCCTGCATCCGCATCGGCATCGACGCGCCGCCGACCGCCACCGGCTGGTCCTCCACGGTCGGCTTCGCCGGCAGGTCGATCGTGTAGCCGGCGTCGTTGTGCAGCGTACGCCAGTCATATGACGGCGAGCACGCGGCCAGCGCCGCGCTCACGCACACGAGCGCGGCGAAGTGTCGCAGCGGACGAAAAAGGGGGCGCAACGAATCGATGACTTCCTTCGGCATGGCAGTGATGGGGACAGGCAAAACGCCCATTATCCGCCGAAGCTGACACCCGGGATGTGTCGCGGCCGCCGGTGCGTGCGCCGCATTCGCGCTAAAATAACCGCCGAATTTCGACGTCCTTTGCATCGATCCGCGTCATCGACCGACTCCGAGAGCACCGCAGATGAACACCACGCCTCCCGCCCAGCGCCGCACCGGCCCCGTCCGCTATATCGTCGCGGCCGTCGTCGTCGCGGCCATCGCCGTTGCCGGCTTCTTCGCGTTCAACGGCAAGTCCACCGTGCCGGACGCCACGTTCACGCTGCTGTCGGGCCAGAAGGTGTCGACGGCCGGCGATCTGAAGGGCAAGGTCTACCTCGTCAATTTCTGGGCGACGAGTTGCGCCACCTGCATGCAGGAAATGCCGCAGATGGTCGATACCTACAATCGCTTCAAGGGCCAGGGGCTGGAATTCGTCGCGGTCGCGATGAACTACGATCCGCCGATGTACGTCGCGAACTACGCGCAGACGCGCCAGTTGCCGTTCAAGGTCGCGCTCGACGACGGCAGCGTCGCGAAGCAGTTCGGCAACGTGCAGCTCACGCCGACGACCTTCGTCGTCGACAAGGACGGCAAGATCCTGAAGCGCTACGTCGGCGCCCCGCAATTCGCGGAACTCGACGCGCTGCTCAAGAAGGCGCTCGACAGCAACGCGGCCTGAACGCCGCCCGGCAAGACTCGCAGGGCCGGCCGCCGCGCCCTGCTCCGCATCACGGATCGCACGACCGGCCAGCCCGGTTCCGCGGTCCGTTTCATTTTCAGCGCTCGGTTTCGCCTTTCGCCGACAACCCGTAGCGCTTCATCTTCTCGTACAGCGTCGCCTTGCCGACGTGCAGCCGGTCGGCCGTCGCGGCGACCGCGCCGCCCGTCTGGTTCAGCGCCTCGGCGATGACCGCGCGCTCGAACTGCTCGATGCGCTCCTTCAGCGTCTGGTCGCTCTCGGCATCGTCGCCGCTTGCACCGGCTTCCTGCGGCATGTCGGCGACGCCGAGCACGAAGCGGTCGGCCGCGTTGCGCAGCTCGCGCACGTTGCCGGGCCAGTCGCGCTGCATCAGGCTCGCGCGCTGCCGGTCGGTCAGCACCGGGGCCGGCCGCGCGTAGCGCACGGCCGCGTCGAGCATGAAGTGCTCGAACAGCGGCACGATGTCCTCGCGACGCTCGGCGAGCGGCGGCAGCGCGATCGTCACGACGTTGAGGCGGTACAGCAGGTCGCGCCGGAACGTGCCGGCCGCGACGAGTTCGCTCATGTCGCCCTTCGCGGCCGCGACCACGCGGCAGTTCACGCGGATCGGCTGGTTCGAGCCGAGCCGCTCGAGCACGCCGTCCTGCAGCACGCGCAGCAGCTTCACCTGCAGCGCGAGCGGCATGCTCTCGATTTCGTCGAGGAACAGCGTGCCGCCGGACGCATATTCGAGCTTGCCGACGCGGCGCTTCGCGGCACCGGTAAACGCGCCGGGCTCGTAGCCGAACATCTCCGACTCGAACATCGGCTCGGGCAGCGCGCCGCAGTTCACCGCGATGAACGGCTTGTCGCGACGCGGCGACAGCTCGTGCAGGCTGCGCGCGATCAGCTCCTTGCCGGCGCCCGTGTCGCCGTTGATCAGCACCGATGCGTCGGTCGGCGCGACGTTCGCGATCAGCTTGCGCACCTGTTCGATCGCCGGGCTGCGGCCGATGATGCGCGGCGCGACGATGTTCTGCCCGGCGAGCTCGCGCCGCAGCGCATGGTTCTCGAGCACGAGCTCGCGCCGCTCGAGCGCGCGGCGTACCGTCTCGATCAGCCGCTCGGCCGCGAACGGCTTTTCGATGAAGTCGTACGCGCCGTCGCGCATCGCCTGCACGGCCATCGAGATGTCGCCGTGGCCGGTGACGAGGATCACCGGCACGTCGGGCACGCGCTCGCGGCACTGCGCGAGCAGGTCCAGCCCGCTCGCGCCGGGCAGCCGGATGTCGCTGACGATCGCGCCGGCGGTTTCCGCGACGATCGCCTTGTCGGCCGCCTCGGCCGACTCGAACCCGACGACGTCGAACCCCGCGAGCTGGAGGCTCTGCACGCTCGCCCGGCGAACGAGCGCATCGTCTTCGATATAGATCACTTGCAGCCGGTTGGCCATCGTAGTCACTTGCTCCTGGCGGGCCGCGCGGCGCTGGCGCGCGGCTCTCGTTGATACCGGTCGTTCGCCGGCCGGGCCTGAGGGCGGACTAATGCGAGCCCGCCGGCTCGGACATGGAGTCCGGATGATGCGTGCGCGCGCGCCGCAGCGTCAAGACGAACGACGCGCCGCCGGACGGCGCATTGCGCGCGGTCAGCGCGCCGCCCGCGTCGCTCGCGATCGACGACGAGATCGCGAGGCCGAGCCCGAGCCCGCGCCCCATTTCCTTGGTCGTGAAGAACGGTTCGAACAGCCGCGGCAGCAGATCGGGCGCGATGCCGGAACCGTTGTCGCGCACCTCGACCGCAAGCGTCGCGACCGACACCGCGATCGTCACTTCGATCGCCGGCGCCGCGACGCCCGCGACCGCGTCGAGCGCGTTGCCGAGCAGGTTGATCAGCACCTGTTCAAGGCGCAGGTCCTCGCAGCGGGCGACGAGCTCCGGATAATCGCGCGCCAGGTCGAGCGGCGCGTCCTGCGCGGGCGACACGGTCGCATCCTGCAGGGTCAGCGTGAGCGCGACGCCGCGCAGCCGGTCGCCGAGCAGCGCCAGCACGCTGCGCAGCGCGCGCACGACGAGCGCCTGTTCGTTGCGCGGCTTCGCGCGGCCGACGAACAGCTTCAGCTGGTTGGTGATCTTGCCCATCCGCTCGGTCAGCGCGGCGATCGCCTCGAGATTCTCGCGCGCGGCCGCCTGCTCGCCGCGATCGAGCAGCACGCGCGTGTTGTCCGAGAAGCTGCGCAATGCCGCGAGCGGCTGGTTCAGTTCGTGCGTGATGCCGGCCGCCATCTGGCCGAGCGCGGCGAGCTTGCTCGCCTGGATCAGTTCGTCGTGCGCGGCGCGCAATTCCTGTTCCGCGCGAATCCGGTCGCCGACTTCCTTCTGCAATTGCGCGTTCGCTTCCGACAGGTCGGCCGTGCGTTCCTCGACGCGCCGGTTCAGCTCCGCGTACGCCTGCTGCAGCAGCGCACGGCCGCGGATCATCTCGCGCACGCGTGCGCGGCGCATGCGCCAGTAGAACGCGAGCAACGCGACCGACACGAAGCCGAAGCCGGTGACGATCGTCGCGTTGCGCGCGTCGGCGTCGATGGGCGCGATCGGCGCGAGCGTGACGAGCAGCCAGTCGGGCTCGCCGATCCGGCGCTTGCTCGCGAGAAAGCGCGGCGCGCGCCGCCCGGCGCCTAGGCGTACGATCTCCGCGTCGGGGCCGAGCACCTGCTCGACGCGCAGCGGCAACGGCGTGACGGGCTGCTGCGCATACTGGCGCGTCTCGTAGATCGACGCGGCGACGGGCCCCGTCAGCGGATGCAGCGTGTGATACTTCCATGCGGGCACGGACGACAGGAACACGACGCCGTGATCGTCCGCGACGACGAGCGGCTCGGACGCATCGGCGCCCTGGAACCATTCGAGATTGAGCTTCACGACGACGACGCCCGCGATCCTGCCGTCGCGCCATACCGGCTGCGAAATGTAGTAGCCGGGATCGCGCGAGATCGTGCCGATCGCGAAGAAGCGGCCGACCCGGCCGTTCATCGCGTCGATGAAATACGGACGAAACTGGTATCCGATCCCGACGAAGCTGTCGGGCGCGCGCCAGTTGCTGGCGGCGACGCACAGACCGTCCGCACCGATCACGTAGGTGACGGTCGCGTGTGCGTGTTCGTTGAGGTCTTCGAGATAGCGGTTCGCGCGCGCGGTGAAATCGGCGCGCTTCGGCTCGGCGAGCAGGTCCAGCACGTACGGATGGCTGCCCAGCAGATAGGGCAGCGATTCGTAGCGATCGAGCGTGCTCTTGAGCGCGTTGGTGGTGCGGTCGACGCGCACCGCGGCGTTGCGCTGCAGTTCGGCGACGCCGCGCTGCCACGTGACGGTCCACGTCAGCGCGCACGCCGCCGCGAGCGCGGCGGCAAGCACGACGAGGATGAACAGGCGGCGCTTCACGGACGAGGCTTCCTGGCGATGCGGATCGCCTATTGTGTCATAGGGCTCCGCATCGATGCCCGGGCCGCCGCGCGGCGCGCCGCCTGCGGGCGGTGCCGCCGCCTGCTCCTTCATGGTGTCAGACGCCGGCCGTCTCGGTCGTCGTGACCTCGCCGCCGCCCTTCATCGCCTGGCGCAGCTTGTTGCGGTCGAGCTCCTTCTCCCAGGCCGACACGACCACGGTTGCGACACCGTTACCGACGATGTTGGTCAGCGCGCGGCATTCGCTCATGAAGCGGTCGATGCCGAGGATCAGCACCATGCCCGACAGCGGGATCGTCGGCACGACGGCGAGCGTCGCGGCGAGCGTGATGAAGCCCGCGCCCGTAACGCCGCTCGCGCCCTTCGACGTCAGCATCGCGACCGCGAGCAGCGTGAGCTGCTGCATCCACGTCAGTTCGATGTTGGTCGCCTGCGCGATGAACAGCACGGCCATCGTCATGTAGATGTTGGTGCCGTCGAGGTTGAACGAATAGCCGGTCGGCACGACGAGGCCGACGACCGAACGCGAGCAGCCGGCCTTCTCGAGCTTTTCCATCAGCTGCGGCAGCGCGGCTTCCGACGAGCTCGTGCCGAGCACGATCAGCAACTCTTCCTTGATGTAGGACACGAAGCGGATGATCGAGAAGCCGGTGGCGCGCGCGATCGTGCCGAGCACGACCAGCACGAACACGACCGACGTCAGGTAGAACGTGCCGATCAGCTTGAGCAGCGGCACCAGCGAGCCGACGCCGTACTTGCCGATCGTGAACGCCATCGCGCCGAACGCGCCGATCGGCGCCAGCTTCGTGACGATGTGCACGATGCCGAACAGCACGCGCGTGAGGCCGTCGATGAAGTCGGTCACGACCTTGCCGCGCTCGCCGAGGTGCGCAAGCACGCTGCCGAACAGCAGCGCGATCAGCAGGATCTGCAGGATTTCGCCCTGCGCGAACGCATCGACCATCGTGTTCGGGATGATGTGCATCAGGAAGTCGACCGTCGACTGCCCGTGCGCCTTCGCCGCGTACGATGCGACGGCCTTGCCGTCGAGCGTCGCCGGATCGATGTTGAAGCCGACGCCCGGACGCAGGATGTGCGTGGCCGCGAGGCCGAGCAGCAGCGCGAAGGTCGACACGATCTCGAAGTACAGCAGCGCCTTGCCGCCGACGCGGCCGACCTTCTTCATGTCCTCCATGCCGGCGATGCCGGTGACGACCGTACAGAAGATGATCGGACCGATCACCATCTTGATCAGCTTGATGAAGCCGTCGCCGAGCGGTTTCATCTCGGTGGCGAGCGACGGATAGAAGTGGCCGAGGATCACGCCGACGATGATGGCGAAGATCACCTGCACATAGAGCACTTTGTAGAAGGGTTTCTTCTTCACGATGGTTCCTGCTGAAGTAGATGAGCCGATGGAAACGGCGTCACGCGCGCGGACGAATGTCACAGGGGAAGATTCACTCGCCCGCGCGGCTGCCGTGCCGCAACAAGCGATGCCTCAGGACGTCCGGAGGGGGAGGAAGGCAGTGGTCATCGATTGTCTCCTTGCTTGCTGTAGTAGTTCGGCCGGGGGGATGGCCGTGCGCTTTATATCGCAAGGTCGATGCCAGGTTTCCGGAGCCCCTCAAGCCGTTGTTTTCATTGTATTTCTCATAATGCGGCAGGCAAGGAAATCCGGGATTCCGGATTTCCGGAAAATATCCGTCCGGCGATCCGGACGGATGGGCGATTTCATCCGACGAATCAGTGCTGGACAGCCCGGCTCGCCAGAACCCCCGTCTGCGCATAGAACTCCTGCTGCGCGAACGCGTCGCGCTCGCGTCGCGCGCGCTCGCCGCGGTCCGCGAGCGAGCCGACGACGATCCCGACGAACGCGAGCGGCACCGACACGAGTGCCGGGTTGTCGAGGAACACCGGCGCATGCGCGTGGTGCAGCACGTCGACCCACACCGACTTCGACAGCACCGTGAGCGCCACTGCCGACGCGAGGCCGAGGCCGCCGCCGAGCACCGCGCCGCGCGTCGTCATCCCGCGCCAGAAGATCGACATCGCGAGCACCGGGAAATTGGCGCTGGCGGCCACCGCCGCGACGAGGCCGACCATGAACGCGACGTTGACGTGCTCGAACAGGATCGACAGCGCGATCGCGACCGCGGACAGCCCGATCGTCGCCGCACGCGAGATACGCATCTCCAGCCGCTCGTCGGGCTTGCCGCGCGCCCACATCTGCGCATACAGGTCGTGCGAGATCGTGGTCGCGCCGGCGAGCGTCAGCCCGGCGACCACCGCGAGGATCGTCGCGAACGTGACGGCCGCGATGAACCCGTAGAACCAGTTTCCGCCGACCGCCTGTGCGAGCTTCACCGCAACCATGTTCGAGCCGCCGAGCAGGTCGTGCGTCAGGTTGAACGTGCCGTTCGCACCGAGCCGGAAGAATTCCGGATGCTGCGCGAGCAGCACGATCGCCGAGAAACCGATCACGAAGGTCAGCAAATAGAAGTAGCCGATGAAGCCCGTCGCGTACAGCACCGACTTGCGCGCCTCCTTCGCGTTCGGCACCGTGAAGAAGCGCATCAGGATGTGCGGGAAGCCGGCCGTGCCGAACATCAGCGCGATGCCGAGCGACAGTGCGTTGGCCGGATCGCGGATCAGCTTGCCGGGCCCCATGATCGACAGCGCGCCCGGATGTACGGCCACCGCGCGGCGGAACATCGCGTCGACGCTGAAGCCGAACTCGCCGAGCGCGAGCAATGCAAGCAGCGTCGCGCCGCACAGCAGCAGCACCGCCTTGATCACCTGCACCCAGGTGGTCGCGGTCATCCCGCCGAAGAACACGTAGACGACCATCAGCACGCCGACGATCAGCTCGGCCGTGCCGTACGACAGCCCGAACAGCAGCTGGATCAGCTTGCCCGCGCCGACCATCTGCACGACGAGATAGAGCACGACGATCGTCAGTGCGTTCGCGGACGTCAGCAGCCGGATCGGCCGCTGCGCGAAGCGGTACGCCACCACATCGACGAACGTGAACTTGCCGAGGTTGCGCAGCGGCTCGGCGATCAGGAACATCACGAACGGCCAGCCGACCAGGAAGCCGATCGAGTAGATCAGTCCGTCGAAGCCGAACATGAACACCATCCCCGACAGCCCGAGGAACGACGCGGCCGACATGTAGTCGCCGGCGATCGCGAGCCCGTTCTGCAGGCCGGTGATGCCGCCGCCGGCCGTGTAGAAGTCGCGCGTCGAGCGCGTGCGGCGCGCGGCCCAGCGCGTGAGCGCGAGCGTCGCGAACACGAACGCGAAGAACATCGCGATCGCGACCGGGTTCAGCTCGACCTTGTCGGGCATCGGGCCCGCGACGGAGGTCGCATGGGCGGCGGAGGAAACGAGAACGGCCAGCGCGCCGAGCGCGCTCGAGATGCGTCGCATGTCGGCCTCCATCACGAACGCTGCAGGATCGCGTCGACGCGGCGGTCGAACGCACGGTTCGCGCGCAGCACGTAGCACGCGGTCAGGCCGATCGCGACCAGGATGATCGCGACGCCCGCGGCGATCCCGACCGTCGTCGTCGCGCCGCGGTACAGCGGCGCGGCGAGCACGTGCGGCGCGAGCGCGACGAGCAGGATGAAGCCGTAGTAGGTGGCGATCATCAGCGCCGTCAGCGTGAAGCTGAAGCGGCGCCGCGCGCGCACGAGCTGCTGGTAGTCGCGGCGCGCCGTGACCGATTCGATGACGGAAAGCTCCATGGTGTCTCCATTTCCAACTCGTCATTGCGAGGGGTGTTGTGTGGCATGGTCGGCGCGCGTCGACTCCCCGCCCGCGCCGCGGCGGGAGAATCGATCTACACCACGCGGTCCGCACGCAGCCGCGCCAGCTCGGCCGCCGACAGCCCGAGCCAGCCGCCGAGCACGTCGTCCGTATCGGCGCCGAGCACCGGCGGCGCGCCGCGCACCGGCAGGCGCGCGCCGTCGAAGCGGTATGGCGGCGCGAGCACGTCGACGCCGCCCGCGACCGGATGCGGCTGCCGCGTGACGAGCCCTGCGCGGGTCGCGCGCTCGGACGTCAGCGCGTCGTGCAGCCCGAGCACTTCGCCGCACGGGATGCCGGCACCGGCCAGCGCCGCGAGCAGCATCGCGCGCGGCCGCCGCGCGAGTTCGCGGCGGATCTCGGGCAGCAGCGCGGCGCGGTTCTCCGAGCGGCCGAGGTTGGTCTTGTAGCGTTCGTCCGCGGCGAGGTCGGGCCGCTCGATCGCGTCGCAGAAACGCGCGAACTGCGCGTTGTTGCCGACCGTGATCACGAGCGGGCCGTCGGCCGCGTCGAACACGCCGTACGGCACGATCGACGGATGCGCATTGCCGTAGCGCGGCGGATCCTCGCCCATTAGCAGCGCGTCGAGCCCGTAGTACGCGGTGATCATCAGTCCGCAGTCGAACAGCGCCATCTCGATGCGCCGCCCGCGCCCGGTCGCATGGCGCTGGTACAGCGCGGCGAGGATCGCCTGCGCCGAATACATGCCGGTGAACAGGTCGACCGCCGCGACGCCGAACTTAAGCGGCGGCTGGCCGGCCTCGCCGTTCAGCGCCATCAACCCCGCCTCGCCCTGCACGACGAGGTCGTAGCCGGGCCGCGCGGCCTCCGGGCCCGAGCGGTCGTAGCCGGAAATCGCGCAATGCACGAGCCGCGGATTCAGCTCGGCCAGCAGGTCGTAGCCGAGCCCGAGCTTTTCCGCGCCGCCGAACTTGAAGTTGTGGATCAGCACGTCGGCCTGCGCGGCCAGCTCGCGCGCGATGCGCTGCCCGGCGTCCGTCTGCAGGTCGACGCAGATCGACCGCTTGCTGCGGTTCACGCTGTTGAAGTAGGTCGTTTCGGTCTCGCCGATCCGCAGCCCCCAGTCGCGCGTATCGTCGCCGCGCGCCGGATGCTCGACCTTGATCACGTCCGCGCCGAAATCGGCGAGCACCATCGCGCTCCACGGGCCCGCGAGCACGCGCGAGAAATCGAGCACCTTCACGCCGGCCAGCGGCAACGCACGCGGGTCGTTCGTCATCGTTGTCTCCTCCATTCGCGTGTTCGTCCTTATTGTTTCGACAGCGCGATGTAGCGTGCGAGATGGTGATCCTCGTCGCCGAGCTGGTGATCGATCATCACGAGCCGCTTCGCGTAGTGCGATAGCGGCAGCTCCCACGTCATCCCGATCCCGCCGTGCAGCTGGATGCTCTCCTCTGCGACGAGCGTGCCGATCCGGCCGATGCTGTATTTGGCGGCGGCGAGCGCGCGTTCGCGCACCACGCGCGGCGCATCGAGCTGCGCGGCCGCGTTGATCACCGCCGAGCGCGCCTGCTCGACTTCGAGCAGCAGGTCGGCCATCCGGTGCTGAAGTGCCTGGAAGCTGCCGATCGGCAGCCCGAACTGCTTGCGCGTGCGCAGGTAGTCGAGCGTCGCTTCCTTCGCGACGTCCATCGCGCCGAGCGCCTCCGCCGACAACGCGAGCAGGCCGTAGCCGAGCACGCGTTCGAGCAGCACGGCGCCCGCTTCGCCGTCTTGTGTGCCATACGGCACGCCGAGCGCGGCATCGGCCGGCAGCACGACGCGCTCGAAGCGCACTTCGGCCGCGCGGCCGCCGTCGATCTTCCGGTAGTCGCGCAGCGACACGCCCGGCGCGTCGGCCGGCACGACGAACAGGCCGATGCCGGCCGCGTCGTCGTCATTGCCCGCCGTGCGTGCGCTGACGACGAAGAACGCCGCCTGCGCGGCCTGGTCGACGACGCCCTTCGCGCCCGTCAGCAGCCAGCCGTCGCCGGCACGCTCGGCGCGCGTGCGCACGGTCGTCAGTTCGTAGTGCGAGCCCGGTTCGTCGTGCGCGAACGCGGCGCTCGCGCTGCCGTCGATCAGCGCGGCAAGCTTGTCGCGATGCGTGTCGCCGCCGGCAAGCGACAACGCACGGCCGGCAAGCAGCGCGCCGAGGAACGGCTCGACCACGAGCCCGCGGCCAAGGCATTCGAACACCACGGCGATATCGAAACCCGCGCCGCCGAAGCCGCCGTCGGTTTCGGCAAACAGCGCGCCGACCGCGCCGAGCTCGGCGAAGCGCTGCCACATCGTGCGATCGAAACCTTCGGCCGACTGCGCGATGCGGTCGCGCACCGGGAACGCGTACTGTTCGGCGATGAAGCGGTTCAACGTGTCCGCCAGCATCCGGCGGTCTTCTGTGTGCTGGAAATCCATCGTCGCGTTCCTCGTTACAGCCCGAGCATCATCTTCGCGATGATGTTCTTCTGGATCTCGTTCGAGCCGCCGAAGATCGACAGCTTGCGATTGTTGAAGTACTGCTGCGCGGCGCTCGCGGCGGCGTCCGGGCCGACCGGCTCGCCGTCGTAGTCGGCGTCGAGCGCGCCGTCGACGAACGGCTGCGCGTACGGGCCCATCGCGCGCCGCATCAGCGCGGTGATTTCCTGGCGGATCTGCGTGCCGCGGATCTTCAGCATCGAGCTTTCCGCGCCCGGCACGCCGCCGCCCGCGACCGCGGCCAGCACGCGCAGGTTGGTCGTGCGCATGTTCTCGAGTTCGATCTCGACACGTGCGACGCGCGCCGCGAAGAACGGATCGTCCGCGAGCGGCCGGCCGTTCTTCGTCACCTTCGCGGCGACCGCGCGCAACCGCTCCAGCGCGGCCGTCGAGAAGCCGATGCCGGCGATGTTGGTGCGCTCGTATGTGAGCAGGTATTTCGCGCAGGTCCAGCCGCGGTTCTCTTCGCCGACCAGGTTTTCCACCGGCACGCGCACGTCGGTGAAGAACACTTCGTTCACCTCGTGCTCGCCGTCGAGCGTGATGATCGGACGCACTTCGACGCCCGGCGTATTCATGTCGATCAGCAGGAAGCTGATGCCCTCCTGCTTGCGCACGTCGGTCGCGGTGCGCACGAGACAGAAGATCATGTTCGCGTGGTGGCCGAGCGTGGTCCACGTCTTCTGGCCGTTCACGACGTAGTGATCGCCACTGCGTACCGCGCTCGTCTTCACCGACGCGAGGTCGGAACCGGCGCCCGGCTCCGAATAGCCCTGGCACCACCAGTCGGTGCCGTCCAGGATGCGCGGCAGCCAGTGGCGCTTCTGCGCTTCGTTGCCGTACTTGATCAGCACGGGCCCGAGCATGTTCAGCCCGAACGGGACGATGCGCGGCGCGCCGGCGAGCGCGCATTCGTTGTCGAACAGGAACTTCTGCGCGACGCTCCAGCCGGGGCCGCCGTATTCGCGCGGCCAGTGGCTCGCGAGCCAGCCGCGCGCATTGAGGATCGCGTGCCATTCGCGCATGTCGTCGCGCGTCAGATGCAGACCGCCGTTCACCTTGCGCGCGATGCGCGCCGGCAGTTCGGCGGCGAGGAAGCGTTGCACTTCGGCGCGGAACGCTTCCTCTTCGGGGGTGAAATTCAGGTCCATCGTGGGTCCGTTGCGAATGCGGTTGCGTTCAGTCGATATGGTTCAGGCTCGCGAAGTTCGCGCCGCGCTCGACCAGCTCGACGATCAGCGGCGAAGGCTTCCAGAACAGCGGATCCTCCTGCGCGAACGCGCGGATGTCCGCGAGCACGTTCGCGAGGCCGAGCGTGTCCGCGTAGTGCATCGGGCCGCCGCGATGGCGCGGGAAGCCGTAGCCGTACAGGAACACCGCGTCGACGTCGAGCGGGCGCAGCGCGATCTTCTCGTGCACGACGTTCGCGCCTTCGTTGATCATCGCGGCGAGGTAGCGGCGCAGGATCTCGTCGTCGGTGAACGTGCGCGACGCGATGCCCTTCTTCGCGCGCTCGTCGGCGACGATGGCCTCGACTTCCGGGTCCGGCGTGCCGACGCGCGCGCCGTCCGGATACAGGTAGTAGCCGCGCGACGTCTTCTGCCCGAACCAGCCGCGCTCGCACAGCCGGTCGGAAATCTCCACGTAGCGCGCGCGCGGGTCGCGCGTCGCCGCGCGGCGCTTGCGGGTCGCCCAGCCGATGTCGCCGCCCGCGAGGTCGACGACCTGGAACGGCCCCATCGGGAAGCCGAATTCGCGCACCGCGCGATCGATCTGGTACGGCGACGCGCCGTCTTCCATCAGGTAATCGGCCGCGGTGCGATAGACCGCGAGGATCCGGTTGCCGATGAAGCCGTCGCATACGCCGGCGCGCACCGGCGTCTTCTTCAGCTGCTTGGCCAGCGCGAATGCGGTCGCGACGACCTCCGCGCTCACGCGCACCGGCACAACGATCTCGAGCAGCTTCATCACGTTGGCCGGCGAGAAGAAATGCAGGCCGATCACGTCGGCCGGCCGGTCGATGCTGGCGGCCAGCGCGTCGATGTCGAGATACGACGTGTTGGTCGCGAGCACCGCGCCTGGCTTGCACACGCGCGCGAGTTCGGCGAACACCGCCTGCTTCACGGCCAGATCCTCGAACACGGCCTCGATCACCACGTCCGCCTGCGCGAGCGCATCGTACGACGTGCTGCCCTTGAAGCGCGCGAGCCGCGCCGCATGCGCGGCCGGCGTCATCCGCCCCTTCGCGACGAGCCCGTCGTACACCTTCTCGACGTGCGCGCGGCCGCGCGCGAGCGACGCTTCGTCGCGTTCGATCATCGTCACGGGCAGCCCTGCATCGAGTGCCGCGACCGCGATGCCCGCGCCCATCGTGCCGCCGCCGACCACGCCGATCCGCTCGACCGGACGCGCGCTCGCGCGGCGCGCCTCGGGCGCCTTCGCGGCTTCGCGTTCCGCGAAGAACGCGTGCACGAGGCCCGCGCGCTGCGGGCTGTCGATGCATTGCAGGAACAGGCTGCGTTCGAGCTTCATCCCCGCGTCGAACGACAGCGTGAGCGCGGCCTCGACCGCGTCGACGATCTTCGCCGGCGAGAACAGGCCGCGCGACTTCTTCGCCAGGTCGGCGCGTGCCGCGTCGATCGCGGCCTGCGCGGCCGCACGATCGGCGAGCCCCTGCGCATCGCGCGTGCGGCGCGCCGGCGCGCCGAGCGACACGAGTTCCTGCGCATAGGCGAGCCCTTCGGCGAGCGTGTCGTCGCTGTGCGCGACGCGATCGACGAGGCCGAGCGAGAGCGCTTCGTCGGCGCTCGCGTGACGCCCCGTCAGCATCAGGTCGAGCGCGGCCTTCGCGCCGATCAGGCGCGGCGCGCGCTGCGTGCCGCCCGCGCCCGGCAGCAGGCCGAGCGTGACTTCGGGCAGTCCGAGCTTCGCGCCGGGCACCGCGAGCCGGTAATGCGCGGCGAGCGCGACCTCGAGGCCGCCGCCGAGCGTCGCGCCGTGCAGCGCGACCACGACCGGCTTCGCGCTCGACTCGATCCGCTCGCACACGTCGGGGAGCGACGGCGGCACGGGCGGCTTGCCGAATTCACGGATGTCGGCGCCCGCGATGAAGTTGCGGCCGGCGCCGACGATCAGCACCGCGCGGATCGCGTCGTCGGCCTGCGCGGCGTCGAGCGCGTCGGCGAGACCGCGCCGCACGTCGGCGGACAGCGCATTGACGGGCGGATGGTCGATCGTGACGACGAGCACCTTGTCGCGCCGTTCGCGCGTGACGGTGCCGGCTACGGATGTTTCGGGGGAAACGGGTGAATGCATGGTGTCTCCAGTGCGGTGCGCCGCGCGGCCGGGAACGGCCGCCGGGCCGGCGAGGTGGCGGTTCGCGAGCCTGATCCCGCGCGGCGGGAAACGATCCGGCGATATTTGCCGGGCATGACTCGATTCTCGATTGATCGAGATTCATTGACAATTCCCGCACGCCTTTACAAGCTGTCAAGTCTGACTTGACATTGAATGCTTTCGAACCGTTTCGGGTCGTTAAACGGGACGGAACAGGAGACACCAGGCATGGACCTGAACGCGCTGACGCTGCTCGTCGAGATCCTCGACGCGGGCAACCTGAGCAAGGCCGCGCAGCGGCTCAAGATGAGCCGCGCGAACGTCAGCTACCGGCTGAACCAGCTCGAACGCTCGATCGGCCAGCAGCTCGTGCGCCGCACGACGCGCCGCATCGAGCCGACCGAGATCGGACTGAAGCTGTACGAGCACGGCCGGCGCATCCGCAACGAACTGCTCGCCGCGCAGGAATCGGTGACGACGCTCGGCCAGGACCTGCAGGGCCGCGTGCGGCTGTCGGTGCCGAGCGGCTACGGGCAGATGGTGATGTCCGACTGGCTGCTCGCGTTCAAGCGGCTGCATCCGGGCATCGTGCTCGACGTGGTGTTCGAGAATCGGGTGGAGGACCTGATGCGCGACGAAGTCGACATCGCGATCCGCGTGATGTCCGAGCCGCCGCAGAACCTCGTCGCGCGCGACATGGGCGCGGTGCGCTACGTCGCGTGCGCGTCGCCCGCGTTCGCGGCCGCGCACGGGATGCCCGCGAGCCTCGGCGCGCTGGCCGCCGCGCCGGTCGTCACCGCGACGGTGCTTGGACGGCAGCTGCGGATCGCCGCGTATCTGGGCGACGAACGCCACGAGGTGCTGCTCGAGCCGACGCTGATTTCGGAGAACTTCCTGTTCCTGCGCCAGGCGATCCTCGCCGGGATCGGCGTCGGCATCGTGCCCGACTACGTGATGCAGGACGACATGCGGCGCGGCACGGTGGTCACGTCGCTCGACGCGTACCGGCTCAGCATCTTCGGCACGCACATGTACATGCTGTACATGCCGAACCGGCACCACACGCGCGCGACCGCGACGTTCATAGAGTTCATCCTCGAACAGGCCGGAAAGGCCGGCCGGGGCGGGCCCGGCGGGATGCGTCAGGGTTTCTTGTCTGATGACAATCCGCCGGCTGCGCGGCGACAATAGCGCGCCGCGTGCGCACGGCGCGTGCCGCGCCGGCGCCGCCGCCCCCTTCGATTTCACAGTTGCCGAGGGTTCAATGTTCGACCGGATTCGTCCGCATTCGCGTCCCTGGACGCCTGTCGCCGCGCTCGCGCTCGTCGCGCTCGTCACGTTCAGCGCCGGCTGCACGTCCCCGTCCGCGCCGTCGGGCGCCGTCGTCCCGGTCGCCGCCGCATCGGGCGCCGCGGTGCCGCTGCCCGGCGTTCATGCGCCCGAACTGTCGTCCGGCTGGACCGACAAGCCGGGCTGGACCTCGCAGCGCTTCATGATCGCGGCCGCGAACCCGCTCGCGACGCAGGCCGGCTACGGCATGCTGAAGGCCGGCGGCACCGCGATCGACGCGGCGATCGCGACGCAGATGGTGCTCGCGCTCGTCGAGCCGCAATCGTCGGGGCTCGGCGGCGGCGCGTTCATGCTGTATTTCGACGGCAAGGCAACGCAGGCGTACGACGGCCGCGAGACCGCGCCGGCCGCCGCGACCGACCGCCTGTTCTACGGCCCGACCGGCCAGCCGATGAGCTTCTACGAAGGTGTCGTCGGCGGGCGTTCGGTCGGCACGCCAGGCGTGCTGCGCATGCTCGACGCCGCGCACCGTGCGCACGGCAAGCTGCCGTGGCGCCGGCTGTTCCAGCCCGCGATCCGGCTCGCCGAGCACGGCTTCACGATCAGCCCGCGCCTGGCGATGCTCATCGCGAACGACAAGTACCTGATGAACGACCCGGCCGCGCGCGCGTACTTCTACAACAAGGACGGCACGCCGAAAGCGGCCGGCACGGTGCTGAAGAACCCCGCGCTCGCGACCGTGCTGCGCCAGGTCGCGGACCGCGGCGCGAATGCGTTCTACACCGGCGCGCTCGCGCGCGACATCGTCACGAAGGTGCGCAAGCACCCGACCAATCCCGGCCTGCTGTCACTGCAGGATCTCGCGCGCTACAAGGCGAAGGTGCGTGCGCCGCTGTGCACCGACTACCGGCGCTCGGTGGTGTGCGGAATGCCGCCGCCGTCGTCGGGCGGCCTCGCGATCGCGCAGATGCTCGGCATCCTCGAGGCGATGCCCGACTGGCAGCAGATCGGCGCGCAGAAGCCGGTGCGCAACGAAGTCGGCTACGAGCCGACGCCGTTCGCCGCGCACCTGTTCAGCGAAGCCGGGCGCCTCGCGTATGCGGATCGCGCACGCTACGTCGCCGATCCCGATTTCGTGCCGCTGCCGGGCGGCAGCTGGGCGAGCCTCACCGACAGGACCTATCTCGCGCAGCGCGCGCGCCTGATCGGCGACACCAGCATGGGCGTCGCGCAGGCCGGCACGCCGCAGGGCGCGACGCTCGCGCTGGCCGACGACCGCAGCCCCGAATTGCCGTCGACGTCCGACATCGCGATCGTCGACCGCTACGGCCAGGCGCTGTCGATGACGACCAGCGTCGAGGACGCGTTCGGTTCGCGGCTGATGGTGCGCGGCTTCATGCTGAACAACCAGCTCACCGATTTCTCGTTCGTGGCGAGCGAGAACGGCCGCCTCGTCGCGAACCGCGTGCAACCCGGCAAGCGGCCGCGCTCGGCGATGTCGCCGGAACTCGTGTTCGACAAGCAGACGAAGCAGGTGACGATGGTCGTCGGTTCGGCCGGCGGCCCCGCGATCATCAACCACGTCGCGAAGACGCTGATCGGCGTGCTCGACTGGGGAATGACGATGCAGCAGGCGATCGCGCTGCCGAACTTCGGGTCGATGAACGGGCCGACGCAGCTCGAACGCGGCCGCGTGTCGGATGCGCTCGTCGACGGGCTGAAGGGGCGCGGGCATGACGTGCAGGTCGTCGAGATGAATTCGGGACTGCAGGGCATCCAGCGGCTGAACGTGCAGGGGCAAACGGTGTGGTTCGGCGGCGCGGATCCGCGGCGGGAAGGGATTGCGATGGGGGAATGACGCGACCCGGCAGGAGCGGCGCCCCTCGCGCCGCCTGCTTCGCGTTACCCGCGCCCCTTCCACGGCACGATCCGGCGCTCGATCCACCGCATCGCGAGATCGAACAACCATGCGATCGCGCCGATGATGAGGATGCCCATCACGACGATATCGGTACGCAGGAAGCTCGACGCATTGAGCACCATCTGCCCGAGCCCGGCCGTCGCGGCGACCATCTCGGCCGCGACGAGCGTCGTCCAGCCGAACCCGATCGCGATCCGCAGGCCGGTGAGGATTTCCGGCAGCGCGGCCGGCAGCACGACGTGGCGCACGATCTGCGCGAAGCTGCCGCCGAGCGAATACGCGGCATTGATCTGCTCGACCGTCGCCGCGCGCACGCCCGCGCGTGCGGCCATCGCGATCGGCGCGAAGCACGCGAGGAAGATCACGACCAGCTTCGCCGTCTCGTCGATGCCGAACCAGATCACGACGAGCGGCAGGTAGGCGAGCGGCGGCAGCGGCCGGTAGAACTCCAGCAGCGGATCGAGCACGCCGCGCGCGATCCGGCTCACGCCCATCAGGATGCCGGCCGGCACGCCGACCGTGGTGGCGAGCACGAACGCGCCGAACACGCGCGCGGCGCTCCACAACAAATGCTCGGACAACGGCAGCCCGCCCTGGATGCGGCCGTGCCATGCGTCGACGAACGCGGTCCACACCGCTTCCGGCGCGGGCAGGAACAGCGGCGGCAACCACTGCCGGTGCGTCGCGACCCACCACAGCACGGCCAGCGCCGCGACCGTCGCCGCGCTTAACCCCGCTGTCCTGCCCTGCCCCGGCAGCCGATAGCGGCGCGACGCGCGCGCCGGACGACGCGATGCATCGTGCCGTTGCGCCGCGCAATCGTCGTCGTCGAATCCCGCGGCCGCTCGATCGGCCGCCCACGAATCCTGCGTGCTCATGGTGTCCTGCCTGTGCAAAGTTCTGATCCGGCCGCGCCCGACGGACGCACCCTGCCGCGCGAACTCATGCATCACGCGGTCTCCGCGACCGCCTCGTCGCGATGCAGGTACGCGATCAGCCGCTCGCGCCACGCGATGAATTCCGGCGACGACTTCACCGCGCGCGCATCGCGCGATTCGACGTAGCGCCGCGCGAACGGGAGCTCGAACGTTTCCGCGATGCGGCCGGGGCCCGGCGTCATCACGACGAGACGCGTCGCGAGGAACAGCGCCTCCTCGACATCGTGCGTGATGAAGAACACCGTCTTGCCGGTGCGCGCCCACACATCGAGCACGAGCGCCTGCATCGTGCCGCGCGTCATCGCGTCGAGCGCGCCCATCGGTTCGTCCATCAGCAGCACGCGCGGATCGCTCGCGAGCGCACGCGCGATGCCGACGCGCTGCTGCATCCCGCCCGACAGTTCGTACACGCGCGCGTGCGCCTGGCGCTCGAGGCCGACGAGCGCGAGCATCTCGCTTGCGCGCGCTTCGCGTTCGGCCTTCGACACGCGCGCGAAGCGCAGCCCGAGCGCGACGTTCTCGAGTACGTCGAGCCACGGCAGCAACGCATACTTCTGGAACACGACGCCGCGATCGGCGCCGGGGCCGGTGACCGGCACGCCGTCGACGCGCACGTCGCCGGTCGTCGGCGCGACGAAGCCGGCCATGCAGTTCAGCAGCGTCGTCTTCCCGCACCCGGACGCGCCGAGCGCGACGACGAATTCACCGGAATCGATGCGCAGGTCGACGCGCGCGAGTGCCTGCGTCGTCGGCCGACCGCGCTCGCCCGGATAGGCGACCGATACCTGACGGACTTCCAGCGTGCTCATGATCGAGGGCTCCGCGATGAGTGGCCTGGGTTGCCCGGGTTGGCGCGCTCAGCGCGCGGCCTTCTGCACGAACTGCGGATCGACACCGACCGAGTAGTCGGCGAGCACCGTCTGGATCGTGCCCTGCGATTTCAGGAACGCGGCGGTGGCCGCGAGCGACTTCGCGGCGCCCGACTGCGCACCGCCGCCGAGCCACGTCGGCGACGCCTGCTCGGCCGGCGTCGGGAACCCGTAGAGCGCCAGGCTCGCCGGCACGTCCTGCGCGTTCGCGCCCGACACCTTCGCGACCGCCTCGACCTGCGGCGAGCCGACCTTCCACGCGGCTGCATGCGCGCGGTAATCGGCATCGGCGGACGCGAGCACCTTCACGAAGCGCGCGACGAACCCGGGGTTTTCGCGCGCGAACTTGCGGCTCACGACGAAGCCGTCGAAGGTCGCCTTGCCGCTTGCCTTCGCGACCTGGCCCGACGTCGTCAGCACGGTGCCCGACTGCTTGACCTTCGCGAGCACCGGATCCCAGATGTAGGTCGCGTCGATGTCGCCGCGCGTCCACGCGGCCGCGACCTCGGGCGGACGCAGGTTGACGATCTTCACGTCGTTCGGATTCACGCCCGCGGCCTGCAGCGCGACGAGCGTATGGAAATGCGACGTCGACACGAACGGCACGCCGATCTTCCTGCCCTTCAGCGCGGCGACGCTGGTCACGCCCGAACCGTTGCGCGCGACGAGCGCCTCCGCGTCGTTGATGTTGTCCAGCACCCAGAACAGCGAGATGTCGAGCCCCTGCGACAGGCCGGCCGCGATCGGGCTGGAGCCGGCCTCGCCGAGCTGCACGGTGCCCGACGCGAGCGCGCGGATCACGTCGGCGCCGCTGTCGAGCTTGCGGAACCTGACCTTGTAGCCGGTCGCCTTTTCGACTTCACCGCTCGCCTGCGCGTAGCGCCACGGCACGACCATGTCCTGGTACGCGATCACGACTTCACGCGATTCGGCGTGCGCCGCGCCGAGCGCGGCAAAGGCGGTCAGCGCGACGACGGCGCGGCGGGTGAAGCTGAAACGGGACATGCGGCTCTCCTTCGAATGCGGGCGTTGCTGCGGGAGAGCCGACTTTACGAGCTTTGCGTGCGGCGGGAGCGAACTTATCCTGCGAAGCTATCGATGATGTTTCAGCTTTGCTTTCCATGCTGGATTAGATTGCGCGTCCGGTCGGGCGATGATTGCCGTGCGCGGGCGGGCTATCGCCGCGTGTGAACACCGTGCGTTAGTCGACGCGAGATCGTAGGCCCGCTCATAAGACAGGCGGTGGGCGGAACATATCAAGCAAAAGGTCCGCGCCATGGATAAGGAGGTTCTGGTTCAGCCCCGGCCAATGGTGCCGGGTGATGGTGTGTTCTCTCAGCGTGGCTTGGCTATCAGCCTCGGCATCGTCAAATATGCTCGTGTCCTGCGAGTTGTCGGCCTCGCTTTTACTGGCTATGACCTCTCGGTTGCATCCAATGAAACCATTCGCCTAAAGTCCGTTCGTCCTCTGGAAAAGGAGGTCATTCGCCAGACCGGGGGATGGGCGGGTAGTTGGGCCGGCGCCGTTGCTGGCGCCAGGATAGGCGCTACAGCGGGCGCGATGGTCGGTATTGAACTCGGGCCTGGTGCCGTAATAACCGGCGCCATCGGTGGCATCCTCTTTGGCGCCATCGGCTATTTCGGCGGCTCGACGATTGCCGATCAGATTCCAGATGAATGATGAGGGAGGAGACGTGTCTTTCTTCAAGCGCAAGATTGATGAGTTGCAAGCGAAGCGGGCGGAGCGGGAAAGTGCGAAGAGTCTCGAAGATGCCTTTGGAAAGTCGATCCGTGAATTGCAGACCATTTTCCGCTCCGGTTCGCTCGATCTCGAAAAGCAGCAAGTTCCTGCCTATCCCAAGCCGATATATCAAGGCGATGCAGGAATCAACGCTTTCGGGCTGGCTCATCATGTTCAGCCTGATCAGTTTCCGGCTTTGCTCAATCTCGTGCGACAAGGCCGGAACGAGGTTGCGTATTTTCATTTCGTGCGCGAAGTCGGCGGGCAGTCGCTGAGCACCGTCATCTCCCCCAAATGGAGGTTTGCAGAGCGAGTCGTGCGCTTGCTCTCCAACGATGTTGAGCTGATTGCCGAGCTCTCGGAGCAGGGCTTCCACCCTCCGCCTCCGTGGATCACGTTGTATGAGTTTGGACCAGTTCTGCATGTCAGTCAGGGCGATCCTCACTACTGGCTGAACTATGTCTGGGACTCGTTCTGGGAAAGCCTGAGCCTGGATGAACAGACGAGCTTTCTGGAAGCAGGCAGGAAAGAGACTGATGCCTATATCTCGACCGAGGACTGGGAACTGTGGGTTGAGAGTATCAGAATGCGCGACGCCCGGTTTCGCAAGCTTGAGGTCTGAAAGCCCATTTCCGACACTGGCCGATGCGACGTGATGGCAGCGTGCTTACCCGACTTGGTTTCTGGAGCTACCGAACACGATGATCGGTGACAGATCGTGGTACTTGGCTATGACGAGCAGGAGCGCGAAGGCACAATGACGGACGATTGACCGGATGCCAACTGGCGATGGAGGCGCTGACGAAATCGCGCCTGCGCTAGAAGCCACTGCTTCTCTTCGTCAGGATGCCGAGACGAAGATCAGCATAAAAAAACCCGCAAAGCGGGTTTTTTGTTCATCGAGCTTCAGTGCACAATCAAACCACCCCTGCCCCATGCGCCTGCAGATCGGCGTGATAGCTCGACCGCACCATCGCGCCGACGGCCGCGTGCGTGAAGCCCATCTTGTACGCTTCTTCCTCGTACATCTTGAACGTATCCGGATGCACGTATGCACGCACCGGCAGGTGGTGCTCCGACGGCTGCAGATACTGGCCGATCGTCAGCATGTCGACGTCGTGCGCGCGCAGGTCGCGCATCACCTGCAGGATTTCCTCTTCGGTTTCGCCGAGGCCGACCATCAGCCCCGACTTCGTCGCGACGTCCGGATGCTGCGCCTTGAAGTCCTTCAAGAGCTTCAGCGAGTGCGCGTAGTCCGAACCCGGGCGCGCTTCCTTGTACAGGCGCGGCACCGTTTCGAGGTTGTGGTTCATCACGTCCGGCGGTGCGGCGTTCAGGATCGAGATCGCGCGATCGAGACGGCCGCGGAAGTCCGGCGTCAGGATCTCGATGCGCGTGTCCGGCGACTGCTCGCGCACTTCGCGGATGCACTCGACGAAGTGGGCCGCGCCGCCGTCGCGCAGGTCGTCGCGGTCGACGCTCGTGATCACCACGTACTTGAGCTTGAGCGCGGCGATCGTGCGCGCGAGGTTCTTCGGTTCATCCGCGTCGAGCGGATCGGGGCGGCCGTGGCCAACGTCGCAGAACGGGCAGCGGCGCGTGCACTTGTCACCCATGATCATGAACGTCGCGGTGCCCTTGCCGAAGCATTCGCCGATGTTCGGGCAGCTCGCTTCCTCGCACACCGTATGCAGGTTGTGCTCGCGCAGGATCGTCTTGATCTCGTTGAAGCGCGAGCTGCCGGTGGCCGCCTTCACGCGGATCCACTCGGGCTTCTTCAGCTTCTCGATCGGAATGACCTTGATCGGGATGCGCGCCGTCTTCGCCTGCGCCTTCTGCTTGGCGGTCGGATCGTAGGCAGGGGTCGCGGCCGAATCGGCCGGTGCGGGGGAAGCGGTAACGTCAGTCATTCGAATGTTCCAGTGCCTGCGGCTTGTCGGCGGCCGCGGATTCGCCATCGAGGTTGGCAATCAGACGACCCACCAGCGTGTGGGCGACGTCGTTCCAGTCGGCGGCAACCTCGAGGCTCGCCATGTCGACGGTTTCCAGTCCGGCATAGCCGCACGGGTTGATCGCAAGAAACGGGCGCAGATCCATCTTCACGTTCAGGCTCAGGCCGTGATAGCTGCAGCCGTTGCGGATCTTCAGGCCGAGCGCCGCGATCTTCGCGCCTTCGTGCACGCCGGACGCCACGTAGATTCCCGGCGCGCCCGCCTTGCGGACCGAAGCGAGATTATACGCCGCGAGGGTTTCGATCACGGCCTCCTCGATCTTCGTCACGAGCGTGCGCACCATCAGCTTGCGCCGGCGCAGGTCCAGCAGCAGGTAGACGACGATCTGGCCGGGGCCGTGGTAGGTGATTTGTCCGCCGCGGTCGACCTTCACGAGCGGCACGCCGCTGTCGGCCACCAGCAGGTGGGCCGGGTCGCCGGCCTGGCCGAGCGTGTAGACGGGCGGATGCTCGACGACCCAGATCTCGTCGCCGGTGTCGGCCGTGCGCGTGTCGGTGAACGCGCGCATCGCGTCGAAGCTCGTCTCGTAGGCCTCGCTGCCCCGCCAGCGCACGGTGACCGGCGCGACAGGCTGAACCGGAGAGCCGGCGGGCGATTCGGAAACAGCGACAGGCGTGGACACGATGGCAACCGGCGAGACGGACATGGGCGGTAGTTTACCGAAAACCCATGGGTCTCGCCGGCCCTGGAAGGGGACGGATCCGGCGTATCCGTCGGAGGAAAGACCCGTCAGACGGTGCGCCAGCCGTCGTGGAGCAACGCATTCACGCGGTTGCGCAGCCGCGCGAGCACGCCGCGTGCGACTTCCCCGGCCGGCCGCGACACCGAAAACGCGACATGCGCGCCCTGCCGGCCTTCCGCGCTGAGCCATAGCCGCTCGCCGCGGCGCAGCCGGAGCGTCTCGCCGTCGACCAGGAAGTAGTCCTCGACGTCGTTGCTGCGCGTCGCCCACACCGGCCCGCATTGCACCGTCAGGCGCGTGCTGCGTTGCACCTTCATCGGCACGGTCTCGCCCGCGGGGATTTCGAACGTGATGCTTGAAGAAATTTCTTGCATGATCGACTCCGCCAATAAATGCTTCGATGGCTACAATCGTAGTCACTTCAAGGCACCCGACCAAACGACCAATTTTCACGTCGATGTGAGGAAAATTAGCAAATGGACCTCCGCCAGCTGCCTGCGCTGAACGCGATTCGCGCGTTCGAAGCCGCCGCCCGTCACGAGAATTTCTCCCGCGCCGCCGACGAGCTGTACGTCACGCACGGCGCGGTCAGCCATCAGGTTCGCGCGCTCGAGGAGGAGCTCGGCGTGCAGCTGTTCACGCGCAACGGCAAGCGGTTGTGCCTGACCGACGCCGGCATGCGCTACGCGCAGCAGGTCCGCACCGCGCTGATGGTGATCGCCGATGCGACGCGCGAGGTGCGCGCCAGCGACCGCGGACGGCGGCTGGTGGTGTCGATGCTGTCGTCGTTCGCCGCGCGCTTCATCACGCCGCGCATCGGCACGTTCATCGAGCGGCATCCGGAAATCGACGTCGAGCTGCAGTCGACCAACTCGCTCACCGATTTCGCGCGCGACGACGTCGATCTCGCGATCCGCTTCGGCTCCGGCAGCTATCCGGGGCTGCATGTCGAGCCGCTGTTCGAAGAGGTGTTCTTTCCGGCGTGCTCGCCGACGCTGAACGGCGGCAAGCTGCCGCAGACGCCCGCCGATCTCGTGCACTACAACCTGCTGCGCTCGGACGACGAGCTGTGGCGGCCGTGGTTCGACGCGGCGGGGCTCGATACGCTGACCGAACCGAAACGGGGGATTCTGTACCAGGATTCGTCGAACCTGCTGCTGGCCGCGATCGACGGCCAGGGCATCGCGCTGGTGCGCCGCTCGCTCGCGGTACACGACCTGCTGGACGGGCGCCTCGTGCGCCTGTTCGACATCGACGGGCAGAGCCCGTGGCACTATTTTTTCGTGTGTCCGCCGCCGCTCCTGAACACGCCGCGCGTGCAGGCGTTCAGGACCTGGCTGCTTCAGGAAGTCGCCGCGTACCAGCTGCTGTGCGATGAACTGGACGCGCGGCGCGCGGCGGGGAAGACCCCCGCCGAGTGCGCGCAGGAAGGAGGATGGAAAACGGCGCTCAGAGTACGACCTTGACCATCGGATGGCCGGTCAGCGCGCGGTAGATGTCGTCGAGCTGTTGCTGGCTCGTCGCGCGCACGGTGATCGTGAGGCCGGTGTAGTTACCGCCGCTCGATGCGCGCTCCTCGATCTTCTCGACGTCGATCTCGTTGTCGTGGACGGCCACGACCTTGAAGATCGTGTCCTTGAATTCCGGGTGCGCCTTGCCCATGATCTTGATCGGGAAATCGCACGGGAACTCCAGCAGCGACTCCTTCCGGGTATCGATCGCGCCGGTCACCTCGATGGTTTTGGTCGGTTCGCTCATCATTTTCTCCGGGTTAGGTCAAACTGTTCAAACTCGCGTGCCTTCGCACGCTGGTACGCGTCGTACAACGCCGCGAATACGGGGCCCGGCTTGCCGCCCTGCACGGGCAGGTCGTCGAGCGACGTGACGGGCAGGATTTCCTTCGTGGCCGACGTGATCATGATCTCGTCCGCCGAGCGCAGCTCGACTTCGCTGATCTCGCGCGCGACGAACGGAATGCCGCATTCGTCGGCCAGCTGCTCGACCAGCGCGTAGCGGATTCCTTCGAGGATCTTGTTGCTGCGCGGCGGCGCCGCCAACTCGCCGCTCTTCACGATCCACACGTTCGACGACGAGCCTTCGGTCACGTTGCCGTCGCGCAGCTGGATCGTCTCGAACGCGTCGCGTTCGGCCGCATGCTGCGCCATCAGCACGTTGCCGAGCAGCGAAATCGACTTGATGTCGCAATGCAGCCAGCGGCGATCCTCGGCCGTCACGCAACGCACGCCCTGCGCGCGCTCCGCTTCCGACGGCAGGCGCAGCGGGCTCGTCATCGCGAACACCGTCGGCACCGTATTCGCCGGGAACGCGTGGCCGCGCTTCGCGACGCCGCGCGTCACCTGCAGGTAGACGAGCGCGTTGGCGTCAGCGAGGCCCGCCGCATTCGCGGCGACCATGCGCTCGATCAACGCGCGCCAGCCGGCCGCGTCATGCGGATTCTCGATGCCGATCTTCTTCAGGCTGCGCGCGAGCCGCTCCAGATGCTGTTCGATCCGGAACGGCACGTGCGCGCCGTCGTGCGCATACACGGGGACGACTTCATACACGCCGTCGCCGAAGATGAACCCGCGGTCGAGCACCGGGACCCGGGCCTCCGACAGCGGCACCAGCTCCTCCTGCGACGACACGCTGAGGTAGACGATCGGTTCGAATTCGGCTTGGCTCATGGCTATACCAGTTGGGGATGAAGTCGTGAAAACAAAGGCCCGTCGCGCTTACTTCTTCTTGCTGAACATCAGCAGGATCGAGTCCCAGATACGGCCGAAGATACCCGCTTCCGGCACCGCCTGCAGCGCGACGACCGGGAATTCCGACAGCGTCTTGCCGTCGGCGACGAGCTTCACGGTACCGACCTGCTGGCCTTCCGCGAGCGGCGCGATCAGCGGCGCGTTGACCTCGACTTCCGGCTTGACCTTGTCGCCCAGGCCGCGCGGCACGGTCACCCACTGGTCGCCCTTCACGCCGACCTGCACGGTGTTTTCCTTGCCCTTGTAGACGCGCGGCGTCGACATCGCCTGGCCGCCCTTGAACAGGCGCACGGCGTCGAACGCGCTATAGCCGTAGTTCAGCATCTTCATGCTGTCCTGCGTGCGTTCGCCTTCCTTCTGCTCGCCCATCATCACCGACACGAGACGGCGCTGGCCGTCGACACCCGGGATCGCGCGCTTGGCCGACGCGATCAGGCAGTAGCCGGCCGCCTGCGTATGGCCGGTCTTCAGGCCGTCGACGGTCGGATCCAGCCACAGCAGCCGGTTGCGGTTGCCCTGGCGGATGTTGTTGTACTTGAATTCCTTCTCCGAGAAGATGCTGTAGTACTGCGGAAAATCGCGGACCAGGTGCGCGGACAGCTTCGCGAGGTCGCCGGCCGTCGTGTAGTGGTTCGGGTCGGGCATGCCGTTCACGTCGGCGAAGTGCGTGCCCTTCATGCCGAGGCGCGCCGCCTCGTCGTTCATCATCGTGACGAACTGCCCCTCGCTGCCGCCGACCAGTTCGGCCAGCGCGATCGCGGCGTCGTTGCCCGACTGGATGATCATCCCGTATACGAGGTCGTGTACCGACACCGGCTTGTCCGCCTCGATGAACATGCGCGACTCGTCGGTGCCGACGCGGCGCACGGCGGCGCTCGGCGTGACGATCTGCTCCATCGAGATCTTCTTCTTGTCGAGCGCCTCGAACACCAGGTAGGCCGTCATCAGCTTCGTCAGCGACGCGGGCTCGACGCGTTCGTCGGCGTTGCCCGATGCGAGCACCGTGTTGCTCGTCGCATCGACGAGCACCCACGAGCGCGCGTTCACGCCCGGCGGCGGCACCGCGCCCGGCATGAAGGTCGCGGGCGCGCCGGTGAACTGCTCGGCGGCAGCCGGCGCGGCATGCGCGGCCTTGGCCTTGGCGGCCGGCTTCGCCTCGGCGACGACGATCGTCGACGCGAGCGCGACGGGCAGCATCACGCCCAGCGCGACGTTGCGCGCGGCGGTGCCGAAGGCGATGGAAGAAGCGAGGGACTTGAGGCCTTGGGGAGACAGACGCATGATCGATTCAGGCTGGTGGCAGAAAGTGCGGCGCGAAACGCGCAGGGGTTGAACGGCAAGGCGGCGGGCGTTCCGGCGTTCGTCCGACTGCGTCGGACGGCGCGAAACGCGCCGGTTGGACTCGTGCGGACGCGTTCGGTTCGCGGCCGAACGCGAGCGGGCGGACAGGCGGCGAAACGAGCGCCGCATGGGCCCAGCCGGGCCGCGGGCGACGCGAAATGCGGCCATTATACGTGGCCGCGCAGGGCGTTTTCGCGAACCGTGACCCGGGTGGCCGCACACCGGCTTCGAGAGGATAGCGCGGCTTCGCTGCGGACAATCGCGCTCGAAGCCGCGCGAAAGGCGTGCGCAGGCGCTGTGCAAGTCGGGTTGCGCCGCGCGGGAGCGGGCAGGTGCGACCGTGCCATGACACGATGAGGCGCGATGTCGCGCGAGCGGCGACCTCGCGATCGTGCGGCAGCGGCGCCGCGCGCCGGGTTCAGCGAATCAACGCCACGCGTCGACGATGATGCGCTTCAGCACGTGCAGCTTGCGATGGAAGAAGTGCTCCGCGCCGGGGACCACGACGACCGGCAGCTCCTGCGGCCGCGCCCAGTCGTAGACCGATCCGATCGGCACCGTGTCGTCGGTTTCGCCGTGGATCACGAGCGTGTTCTCCGGCACGTCGGCGACCTGCCAGCGGCTCGCGGCAGTGCCGACGAACACCATCCGCTCGATCGTCTCGCCCGCGTCGCGCAGCCGCTTCGCGACATGCGACAGCACGAAGGTGCCGAACGAGAAGCCCGCGAGCACGAGCGGAAGATCCGCATACGCAGGCTGCGCGCGCATGTGCGCAAGCACGGCAAGCAGGTCGTCGGCCTCGCCGATGCCGTTGTCGTGCACGCCCTCGGTCGCGCCGACGCCGCGGAAGTTCGACCGGAACACCACGTAGTCGAGCTGGACCAGCGTGCGCGCGAGCGTTTGCGCGACCTTGTTGTCCATCGTGCCGCCGAACAGCGGATGCGGGTGCGCGACGAGCGCGATGCCGCGCGGCGCGGCGCTGCCTTCGCGCACGGCGTCCGGCAGGTCGACCGCGATTTCGATCTGCCCGACCGGGCCGGCGATCAGCGACTTCTGCGTATGAACGTTCATTCGGCCGGCCCGCTCAGATCTTCAGGCGCTCGACGACCTTGCCGTCGCGCAGGTGCGATTCGACGATCTCGTCGATG
Organism: Burkholderia sp. Bp8998; assembly: GCF_003854235.1. NCBI lineage: Bacteria > Pseudomonadati > Pseudomonadota > Betaproteobacteria > Burkholderiales > Burkholderiaceae > Burkholderia > Burkholderia sp. Bp8998. Next base: position 23,247 of record NZ_QTQF01000018.1, on the reverse strand, counting down.
TCGGCCTGGTCGACGTACGTGTACCACGTGCCTTCCGGATACACGACCATCACGGGCCCTTCCTCGCAGCGGTCGAGGCAGCCGGCCTTGTTGATGCGGACCTTGCCGGGCCCCGCGAGGCCGAGTTCCTTCACGCGCTTTTTCGCATATTCCTGCATGGTCTGCGCGTCGCATTGCGCGCAGCTCGGACGCTCGGCGCCCGGGTCGCGCTGGTTCAGGCAGAAGAAGACGTGGTGCTGGTAGTAGGAATCCATGATGGTGACGAGCGGCCCGGCGCGGTGTCGGGCGAAAAGAGAGGCGATTGCCGTTGCACACGGCAACGGAGGTGCGGACGATTATAACGAGCGGCGCGCGCCGCTGCCCGCGATCGAGGCGCGGCCGCCCTGCCACGCGTGCCGCGTCAGCGCCGTGGCGCGGCCGGCAGCCACGCATGCTCGACGCGCTGGCCGAGCCAGATCAGCGCCGCGTAGGGCCAGATCCACGCGAGCCAGCGCGCGATGCTGTTGAAGTGCACGTAGCGCCCCTGCCGCCAGCCCGACAGCGTGAAGTCGAAGAACGGGTTGACGGGCAGCAGGTTGACGAGCGCCACGCCGGCCAGCAGCGCGAGCGCCGCGAGCAGCGCGCGCCATGCGGCCGGCACGCGCAATGCGAGCAGGGCCGCCGCGAAGCCGAGCTCGATGCCGAGCCGCGCGCCGGGCGTCGCCCACACGACGACGAGGCCGGTGGTCGACTGCATGAAGGTCGCGGCCGCCTTCAGCGCGAGCGTCGTGGCGACGAACGCGATCAGGAGCCGCACGCGCGGCGCGCCGGCGCGCATCGCGAGCGACGCGATCGCCAGCGCGGCGAACAGCATCAGCGCGCCGAGCGCGGCTTCCCACGCGGAGTCGGACAGCCAGCCGTCGACGCGCTCGGGCCATTCGCTCACGCGCCACGCGGCCGGCAGCCACGCGAGCAGCGCGTCCTGCATCGACCCGTCGGCGCGCTCCCACAGCGCGGCCGGCCAGTCGCCGATGCCGAACAGGAACGGCGACGGAAACAGGATCGCGAACGGCCACAGCCCGGCGAGCAGCAGCGGCGTCGCGCCGTCGGTCTCGAACCACGCGAAGCGCAGCCGGCGCAGCGCGCCGCGATCGAGCAGCGCGCCGGTGGCCGGTGCCGCGAGCGCCGCGCCGAGCAGCGCGCCGAGCGCGTTGGCCGCGAGGTCGAGATTCGACGCGACGCGCGTCGGCAGGTAGGTCTGCAGTGCCTCCATCGACCCCGACAGCAGCACGCCGAGGCCGCCCATGATCAACGTCGCGGCCACGCCGCGCCAGCGCGGGTGCAGCGCGAGCACGCCGAGCGCACCGAACGGCAGGTAGCCGAGCACGTTGGTGACCACGTCGAACGCGGTCACATAGCGCTGCATCGGCGCGAACAGGTAGTCGAACGGCCCGATGCCGAGCGACACCCAGCCGTCGAACGGATACAGCGACGCATAGACGATGAGCGCCGCATACGCGGCGAACGCCTGCCGCGCCAGCGACGACGCGCGCGGCGTGCTCATCGCGGCTGCGCGCGGTGCGTCACGGGTTGCCCGCGTACGCCTGCACGCCGACCCATGCGGCGATCTGCGACACGAGCTCGTCGCTCGCGGCCGCGAGCGCACGCGCGCCGCCGGCCGCGTCGGGTGTGCTCGACGGCGCGCGCGCGACGAACGTGCGCTGGCCGAGCACCTTGCCGTCCTGCATCAGCGTCGCGCGCGCGGTGACCGCGCCGTGGCTCTGCGACTGCCCGTCGAACACCTGCTCGAATTCGTTCAGGTCGACCTTCAGCGTCGGCGCGCGCACGCCGTCGGAGCCTTCGAGCACCGCGCCGCGCGTCGACAGCGCGCCGCGCAACCGCTGCGTGAGCAGTTGCGCGGGCGGCGCGGTCCAGCGGCTGTCGCGATAGACGGCCGTGCGCTGCGCATCCGCATACGCGAGGCGGTAGACGAACTTGTCCGTGTCGAGCGCATCGGGCGCGGCGACGTCGAGCACCTTCAGCGCGGGGCCCGTGCCGGCCGTGGCGACCGACGCGGCCGGCCCGAGGTCGTAGTGGACGTTCGACAGCGCCGCGCCGTTGCCGACGCAGCCGGCGGCGGACACGAGCGTCAGCATCGCGAGCGCGGTCGCGGCCGGACGCAGCGCGCGATCAAGAATTCGTGGCATGGCATGTTCCTGCATGAGGTTTCCGGTTTCGATGGCGTCTTGGCCCGGTCTCGCGCCGGGCCGGTCGATCGACGGGCTGGCGATGCGCGTCATTTCCCGGCGGCGGCACCCGCCCCCGGCCACACGAAGCCCGCCTCGCCGGGCCCGGGCGCGGAACCGGGCGAACCGAACAACAGACTGCTCGGGTTGCGGCCGAGTTCACCGGCGACGTCCTTCAATTGCCGCGACGCATCGCCGACGCTGCCGGCCAGCGTGTTGAAACGCGGCAGCGTGTCGTACTGGACCCGCGCGTTCAGGTCGTTCAGCGCGACGCCGACCTGCTCCGCGGCCGAGCCGGCCTTGTTCAGGTTCGACACGAGCGGCCCGTTCGGCTGCAGCAGCGTGTTCGCCGATGCCATCGCGCGATCGACCTGGTGCATCGTCTCCGGCAGCGCGGCCACCGCCGGCGCGAGCTGCTTCGACAGCGTCGCCGCGCCGTCCGCCGCGTGCTGCAGGCTTTCGGCCGTCGCGCGCAACTGCTCGCGCATCTCCGGCGACATCAGCGCGTTCGCGCTTTTCGCCGCCTGCTCGAGCTGCCGCAGCAGCACGTCGCCGCGCGCCTGGATCTGGTCGAACAGGCTCGGCCGCATCGGGATCTGCGCGATCGCCTTCGGCGACGACGGCAGCGGCGCCAGGTCGCTGCCCGTGTCCTCGAGCTGCACGAACGCGATGCCCGTCACGCCCTGGAAGCCGAGGCTGCCGTAGGTCGACTGCGTGATCGGCGCGTCGCGGTCGACGAGGATCCGGATCCGGATCTGGCCCGGATGCGCGCGGTCGAAGCCGATCGACTGCACCTTGCCGACGTCGAGGCCGCGAAAACGCACGGCCGCATCGGGAAACAGGCCCGTCACATTGGTGCGCGCGAGCAGGTCGTACGGCACGCGCACGGTCCGGTCGACGTTGAACCAGAACACGGTGCCCGCGATCGCCAGCGTCAGCGCGATCGTGAACAGGCCGGCCCAGAACGCATGTGATTTGTTTTCCATTCGCGGGTTCCTTGCTTCTTGCGTTGCCCTAGAGCTCGACGCTCGACGGCGCCGGTTCGAGGGCCGCCTTCGGGAGCTTCGCGCGCCGCTCGGGCGGCAGCGCCTGCAGCGCGCGGCGCCCGCGCAGCCCCAGGAAATATTCGTGGATGAACGGATGGTCGACGTTCGCGGCTTCCTCGACAGGTGCCGCGACCAGCACCTTGCGGTCGGCCAGCACCGCGACGCGCGTCGACAGCGCGACCATCGTGTCGAGATCGTGCGTCACCATCACGACCGTCAGCCCGAGCGTGCGGTGCAGCGTCGCGATCAGCTCGACGAATTCGTCGGACGCCTGCGGGTCGAGGCCGGCGGTCGGCTCGTCGAGGAACAGCAGCTCCGGCTCGAGCGCGATCGCGCGCGCGATGCCGACCCGCTTCACCATCCCGCCCGACAGCGCGGCCGGCATCTTCGACGCGTGCTTGCACGGCAGCCCGACCATCTCGAGCTTCAGCATCACGATGTCGTGCAGCAGGTCGGGCGGCACGCGGCCGAGCTCGCGCAGCGGCTGCGCGACGTTGTCGAACACCGTCATCGACGAGAACAGCGCGCCTTGCTGGAACAGCATCCCCGAGCGCGTGCGCATCATCCGCGCGCTCGCGTCGTCGATCTTCGACGTGTCCTCGCCGAACACCTTGATCGTGCCCGACGTCGGCCGCTCGAGGCCGAGGATCTGCCGCACGAGCGTCGTCTTGCCCGAACCCGAGCCGCCGACGATCGCCACGATCTCGCCGCGCCGCACGTCGAAATCGAGCTTCTGGTGAATGATGTTGCGCCCGTAGCGCTTCGTCAGGTTGCGCACCTCGATCACGAGGTCGTCGCCGTGCGCGGCGGCCGGCGGCGCGCCGACCGATCCGGCGCCGACTGCCGCGGCATGCGCGGAGGTTTCGTTCGACGCGTTCATCCGAGCCCCACGTTCTGGAACAGGATCGCGAACACGGCATCGGCGAGGATCACGACCGTGATCGACGAGACGACCGACGTGGTCGTCCCTTCGCCGAGGCTCTGCGAATTCGCCTTGATCCGGAAACCGAAATGACAGGCGACCAGCGCGATCAGCATGCCGAACACGACTCCCTTGCCGACGCCGATGTACAGGTTCGCGATCGGCACGACGCCCGGCAGCGAGCGCACGAAATAGTTGACGTCGATCCCGAGCACCAGCTTCGCGGCCAGCGCGCCGCCCGTCAGCGCGATGATGTTGGTCCACATCACGAGCAGCGGCATCGCGACGCCGAGCGCGAGCACGCGCGGCAGGATCAGCCTCAGCCCGTGCGGGATGCCCATCACGCGCATCGCGTCGAGTTCCTCGGTCACGCGCATCACGCCGATCTGCGCGGTGATCGCCGAACCCGAGCGGCCCGCGACGAGGATCGCCGACAGCACCGGCCCGAGCTCGCGGATCACCGACAGCCCGAGGATGTTCACGATGTAGCGGTTCGCGCCGAACATCTGCAGTTGCTGTGCGGACAGGTAGCTGAGCACGATGCCGATCAGGAATGCAACGAGCGCGGTGATCGGCAGCGCCTGCGCGCCGGCGCTGTAGATGTTCGCCGAGGTTTCCTTCCACGGCATCGTCTGCGGGCGGCGCAGCACCGACAGTGCATCGAGGATCACGAGGCCGAACATCGCGATACCGCCCTGCAGGTGTTCGCCGAACGCGAAGATCGCCTGGCCGAGGCGCGTGACGGGATCGAACCGCACGACGCGTTCGGGCGCCTCGCGCTGGCTGTCGAGGCGTTCGATCCGCTCGAAGATCGTGCGCTGCGTGGCGGTCAGCGCGACGCCGGCCGGCAGCTTGCGGCCCCATACGCGCCACAGCGCCTGGCCGCCGACGTGATCGAGCCGTTCGATGCCGGACAGATCCCATTCGTTCACGCGCCCGGACGCGATGCCCGCGACGCGGCGCGCGACCGCACCGCGGTTGCGCGCGAGCGCGAGTGCGGTCCATTGGCCGAACAGGCGCACCGTCTGACCCTGGCTGCCGGCGTCGACCGACAGGCCGGGAGGAGTCTCGAAGTCCAAGGGCGGGTTGTTTGCAAAAGGATGACAGCGGCCATTGTAGCGAACCGCCCGGCGCCGCGACGTGAGGATTTCCGGTGGGACGCCCGGGCCCGGGCTGCCCGCCGGAAGCGTCCGGTTGCGAGTGCCCGGCCCGCGACGGCGCGACGCTCGCCGCCGGTTCGGCGTGCCGGGCGCGCGACCTTTCATTCTTCCGTCACGTTTCCTTTCGATACTCTCACGCGCCGCATGTCAGGCCGTCGGCACCCGCGCCGCCATCTCGTTGCGCGCCTCGCGATTCATAGAAGAGAACACCGAACAGGACAATCGATGCGTCTCCCCCCGCTTTCCCGCCGCCGCGTGACCGCCGCCGCCGCGCTCGCCAGCCTCGCCTTCGCCCTCGCCGGTTGCGGCGGCGACGACGTCACCGCGCCGTCGCAGACGCAGGCCCAGGCGCCCGCCGGCACGACGGCCACGCTCGCGCTGCTCGAAACGACCGACCTGCACACCAACGTGCTGTCGTATGACTATTTCAAGCTCGCCGCCGACAAGTCGCTCGGCTTCGAGCGCGTGTCGACGCTGATCGCCCAGGCGCGCGCGCAGTATCCGAATACGCTGCTGCTCGACAACGGCGACACGATCCAGGGCACCGCGCTGTCGGATTACCAGGCGCTCGTGAATCCCATCGGCTGCGACCAGACGCTCGCGATCTACAAGGTGATGAACGCCGCGAAATTCGACGGCGGCGGGATCGGCAACCATGAATTCAACTACGGGCTGCCGTACCTGTCGCAGGTGACCGGCAACACGTTCGACGTCGACGGGCTGCCGGCCCCCGCGCAGCAGAAGAAGTGCGCGGGCCCGAACTTCCCGCAGGTGCTCGCGAACGTGATCAGCGCGAGGACCCATGCGCCGCTGTTCACGCCGTACACGATCCTGACCCGCACGGTGACGGCCGTCACGCCCGACGGCAAGACGGTCAGCGCGCCGGTGAAGGTCGGCATCATCGGCTTCACGCCGCCCGCGATCATGAGCTGGGACAAGCGCTGGCTCGACGGCAAGGTCTACACGACCGGCCTGAAGGAAGCAGCCGAGCAGTACATTCCGGAGATGCGCGCGAAGGGGGCCGACCTCGTCGTCGCGATCTCGCACGGCGGCCTCGACAATACCGCGTACTCGCCGACCATGGAAAACGGCAGCTGGTGGCTGTCGAAGGTGCCCGGCATCGACGCGATGCTGATCGGCCACTCGCACCAGGTGTTCCCGGACGCGAACAGCACCGTGGCGCAGTTCAACCTGCCGGGCGTCGACAAGGCGAAGGGCACCGTCAACGGCGTGCCGACCGTGATGGCCAACTACTGGGGCAAGCATCTCGGCGTGATCAAGCTCGGCCTCAGGTTCGACGGCAAGACGTGGAGCGTCGACAAGTCGCTGACGACCGTCGAGGCGCGGCCGATCCAGAACGCGGACAAGAGCTACGTCGCCGCCGATCCGTCGGTGTCCGCCGCGATCGCGGCCGAGCACCAGGCGACGATCGACTACGTGAAGACGCCGATCGGCTCGACCGACTACCGGATGAACTCGTACTTCGCGGACGTCGGCGACCCGGGCGCGATCCAGATCGTCAACGAGGCGCAGGCCGACTACGTGAAGACCTACGTGCAGGCGAACCTGCCGCAATACGCGTCGCTGCCGGTGCTGTCGGTCAGCGCGCCGTTCAAGAGCGGCTTCGGCGGCGGCAGCGACTACACCGACGTCGCGCCGGGCGCGCTCGCGATCAACAACGCGGCCGACCTGTACCTGTATCCGAACACCGTGTACGCGGTGAAGGTGAGCGGCAGCGACGTGAAGAACTGGCTCGAGACGGCCGCGAAACGCTTCAACACGATCGACCCGACCAAGGCGACCGTGCAGCCGCTCGTCGGCAGTTTCCCCGGCTACAACTTCGACATGTTCACGTCCGCGGATCTCGCGTACGAGATCGACGTCACGCAGCCGGTCGGCAGCCGGATCAAGAACCTGACGTACAAGGGCGTGGCGATCGACCCGAACGCGCAGTTCATCGTCGCGACCAACAACTACCGCGCGAGCGGCGGCGGCAACTTCCCGGGCCTCGACGGCAGCAAGACGATCTTCGCGTCGCCCGACGCGAACCGCGACGTGCTGATCGCGTTCATCAAGAAGCGCGGCGCGATCACGCGCGCGGCGGACGGCGCGCAGCGCAGCTGGCGCTTCACGAAGCTCGCGAGCTCGGTCGCGCACGTGCAGTTCACGTCCGCGCCGAACCGGCTCGGCGACGCGGCGGCGGCCGGCCTGAGCGGCCTCACGCAGGTCGCGGCCGACGACGGCTCGGGCAAGAACCTCGCCATCTACGAGATCGACCTCACGCAATGACCACGAGACCCGCGATGCAACCGATCCGGACGATACGGCCGGCCGAGACCGGCTTCACCGCCGCCGCGCGGCGCCTGCTGCGCGCGAAACTCCCGCCGGCCGCCCTGCTCGCGGCGGCGGCCGTGACCGTCGCGGCCGTCGTCGCAGCGACCGGCTGGCGCGCCGCCGGCCCCGCGCCGAGCGCCGCGCAGCTCGACGAATGGCAGGCGATGGTCGCGCAGGCCGTCGAGCCGCACGCGCTCGCGCAGTTGCGTACCCTCGCACGCCGCGGTTCGGGCGACGCGCAGGCGGCGCTCGGCATCGCGCTCGCCGATGCGCGCGAGCCGGGGCTGCGCGACGAGGGGCGCGGCTGGCTCGAGACCGCCGCTCAGGTGGACGCGAAAGCCGAAACGCCCGCCGCACGGCGTGCTCAGCTGGCACTCGGCAAGCTGCTGCTGCTCGGCAGCGGCGACATCCCGAAGGACTATGTGCGCGCCCGCGCGCTGCTCGGCAAAGCGGCCGGCCAGGGCGATCCGGCCGCCGCGTATTACCTCGGGCTGATCTATCGCAGCGGCTACGGCACCGCCGCCGACCCCGCGCAGGCCGCGCACTGGTTCGAGCGCGCGTCGCGCGCGGACATCCCGGCCGCGGACTTCATGCTCGCGAACGCCTACCGCGACGGCAGCGGCGTGCCGCGCGACGAAGCGCGCGCGCTCGCGCTGTATCGCCGTGCGGCGGAACACGAGCTGCCGGAAGCCGTGCAGACGCTCGCGATGGCCTATCGCAACGGCGAGCTGGGGCTCAGGCCCGACGCGGACGAATTCCACGCGCAGTGGATCGAGACCGCGCATGCGTTGAAGCATCCGGTCGTCGCGCCCTGACGGTGCGGCGGCGCGCGGCGGGCGGCCAGACCACGGCGCCCTGACGCGTATGGCATCCCGCGACTGCTCGCGGAATTGCCATACGCGGTACGCGACGACGGCGCCGATCCACCCCGACAGGCGGCACGGCGCCGTCAAGCGCGGCGGCCGAAGCGCCGCTCGACACGCACCGGCGCCCCCTGTCGCTACAATAGCCGCATGAACGCCCCCACCTCCTCCGACACGCCCGATTCCGGCGACGCGCACATCGCGCGTAACCGGCTCGAGGCGCACCTCGATGCCGCGCCGCGCGCGTGGCCGCTCGACATCGTCGCCGCCACCGGCTCGACCAACGCCGACGTCGCGACGCGCCTCAAGGCGCTGCCGCGCACCGCGAACGCGCTGCCCGCGCCGCTCGTGCGCGTCGCGTTCGAGCAGACGGCCGGCCGCGGCCGGCAAGGCCGTCCCTGGTTCGCGCAGCCCGGCAACGCGCTGCTGTGCTCGGTCGGCTGCATCGTGCCGCGCCCCGTCGACGCGCTCGGCGGCCTCAGCATCGCGATCGGCGTCGCACTCGCGGAAGGGCTCGCCACGCTGCCGCTCGACGCCCGCACGCGGGTCGCGCTCAAATGGCCGAACGACCTGCTGCTGACGGCCACCGACGACGGCACGTCGCACATCCTCGGCAAGCTCGCCGGGATCCTGATCGAAACCGTCTGGACCACCGCCGACGCGACCGCCGTCGTGATCGGCTTCGGCATCAACGTGCGCGGCGCGGAAGCCGTCGCCGCGCAGGTCGACGCGCTGCGCGCGCGCGAAGCGACGCTCGCGAGCGGGCTGCCGCCGGCCGCGCTGTCGGCCGCGTGCGCATCGGCCAACCTCACCGATACGCTCGCCGCCGCGCTGAACGCGCTCACGCCCGCGCTCGCGCAGTTCGGCACCGACGGGCTCGCGCCGTTCCTGCCGCGCTGGCATGCGCTGCACGCATACGCGGGGCGCGAAGTCGTGCTGCTCGAACAGGGCGTCGAACGCGTGCGCGGCATCGCGACGGGCATCGACGCGACCGGCCAGCTGCTGCTCGACACGCCCGATGGCGTGCAGGCGATCGCGGCCGGCGACGTGTCGCTGCGCGAAGCGCAATGAACGAACCGCATCTGCTGATCGACGCCGGCAACAGCCGGATCAAGTGGGCGCTCGCCGACGCGCAGCGCACGCTCGTCGACACGGGCGCGTTCGGCCATACGCGCGACGGCGGCGCCGATCCCGACTGGTCGGCCCTGCCGCGTCCGCGCCGCGCATGGATCTCGAACGTCGCGGGCACCGACGTGGCCGCCCGGCTCGACGCGCTGCTCGACGCCCGTTGGCCGGGCCTGCCGCGCACGACGATCCGCTCGCGGCCCGCGCAATGCGGTGTGACGAACGGCTATACGACGCCCGAACAGCTCGGCAGCGACCGCTGGGCCGGCCTGATCGGCGCACGGGCGGCGTTTCCGGGCGAGCATCTGCTGATCGCGACGTTCGGCACGGCGACGACGCTTGAAGCGTTGCGCGCGGACGGTCGTTTCACCGGCGGGCTGATCGCGCCGGGCTGGGCGTTGATGATGCGCGCGCTCGGCACGCACACCGCGCAGTTGCCGACGCTGACCACCGACATCGCGAGCGGGCTGCTTGCGGGCGCGCAGGCCGAGCCGTTCCAGGTCGATACGCCGCGCTCGCTGTCGGCCGGCTGCCTGTACGCGCAGGCGGGGCTGATCGAACGCGCCTGGCGCGATCTCGCCGACGCATGGCAGGCACCCGTGCGGCTCGTGCTGGCAGGCGGTGCGGCGGACGACGTCGCGCGCGCGCTGACGCTGCCGCACACGCGGCACGACGCGCTGATCCTGTCCGGGCTTGCGCTGATCGCCACGGAAACGGCTGCGCAGACAGGATGACAAGCCGGCCGGCATCGCGCCGGCCGCGTCGACGATTGCCCGGCTGCAGGCTTCGTCGCGCAGAGGATGGAAGAACGGGCGCCGGTATTTGCGCCCATGCAGACCGCCGGCCGCACACACGGCCCGGCCGATGCGAACAATCGCCGGCTGCAACGACGCAGCCTGCCAGGCGGCCGGCCCGACTGAACGGTTGAACGACTGAACAACGACGAGGAGTGTCGACGATGCTGCGCTGGCTGATCGCTGTTCTCTTTCTGGCGAACCTGCTCGCGTTCGTCGCGGTGCGCGGCGTGTTCGGGCCGCTGCCGGCGGCCGGGCCGCGCGAACCGGGCGTGCTGTCCCGGCAGGTGCGGCCCGATGCGCTGCATGCGATGCCGCTCGCGCAGGCGAGCGATCAGCCCGTGATCGGCGGTCCGATCGGCGCGTCGGCCGTCACGGCCGAGCCGCTCGCGGCATCCGCGCCCTGACGGCGCGGCACCTGCATCAGGACTGCTGCGCGCGCACCTTCTTCAGCAGCGCGGTGGTCGAGCGGTCGTGCTCGAACGGGATCGCGAGCGCCAGCCCGCCCCAGCCGCGCACGATCGCCGACTCCGGCAGCGCGTCCATGTCGTAGTCGCCGCCCTTCACGAGAATGTCCGGACGGACGGCCTCGATCAGCGACACCGGCGTCTTTTCCTCGAACTTCACGACCCAGTCGACGCTTTCCAGCGCCGCAAGCAGCGCCATCCGGTCTTCCTCGCGGTTGATCGGACGGTCGTCGCCCTTGCCGAGCATGCGCACCGACGCATCGCTGTTCACGCCGACGATCAGGCAGGCGCCGAGCGCCTTCGCATCGGCGAGATACGTGACGTGGCCACGGTGCAGGATGTCGAACACGCCGTTGGTGAACACGACGGGCGAAGGCAGCGAAGCGCGCAGGGCAACCAGGGCGTCGCGGGTGATCAGCTTGCGTTCGAAGGTAGCGGACATGATGGATTTCGGATGGCGTGAGCGGCGCGCGGTGCACGTCGCGACGGAACACGGCCGCGCCAGATAAAAAGCCCGCCGGATGACCGGGCGGGCTTCATGCATGAATGCGCTGCGGCGATCGCGACCGGTGGCACTTCGCGCCGGTGGCGACGCCGCGCGGCCTCAGGCCGGCTGCGCGGCCGACGACGGGCCGTTTTCCGACTGCAGGCGGCCGGTGACTTCCTTGCGGTAGCGGTTCAGTTCCTGCGCGGTCGCGAACGTGCGCTCGAACAGGATCGACAGGTTGTGCAGGATCCGTTCGACGACCTTCTTTTCCCACTCGCCGTCGAAGCGGATCTGCTCGTCGAGCCAGCGCTCGAGCCATTCCGGATCGGGCAGGCGCGACTGCACGGTGTCGCGCGGGAACAGCGCCTGGTTCACGTGCAGGTTGGTCGGGTGCAGCGGCTTCTCGGTGCGGCGCGCCGACGCCATCAGCACGCCGATCTTCGCGAACGCCGCGCGCGCGACGTCGCCGCAATTGTTCAGCGCCTTCTTCATGTAGCGCAGGTAAGCGCCGCCATGGCGCGCTTCATCGCGCGAGATCGTTTCGTAGATGTGCTTGATGACCGGCTCGGTGTGCCAGTCGGCCGCGCAGCGATACCAGTGGTTCAGGCGGATCTCGCCGCAGAAATGCAGCATCAGCGTCTCGAGCGGCGGCGCCGGATCGAACTCGAAGCGCACCGCGTGCAGTTCCTCTTCGGTCGGCACCATTTCCGGCCGGAAGCGGCGCAGGTATTCCATCAGCACGAGCGAATGCTTCTGCTCCTCGAAGAACCACACGCTCATGAACGCGGAAAAGTCGCTGTCGTGCTGGTTGTCGCGCAGGAACATTTCCGTCGCGGGGAGCGCCGACCATTCGGTGATCGCGTTCATCTTGATCGTCTTTGCCTGCTCGTCGGTGAGCAGCGAAGCGTCGAACTTGTCCCACGGAATGTCCTTCTCCATGTCCCAGCGGACGGCTTCGAGCGACCTGTAAAGTTCCGGATAAAGCATCGTGTTCATGATGGTCCCACCCCTGTTCTGCGCAATGCGACTTCTCTAAACGTGACTGTTGCCGCGTCGGCGCGCGAGCGCGCTTTTTGCAGCCAAGACTGTAATTTTACGCGTGAATCCAGCCTCCGGACGCAGATTCCACGTCCGGCAGCCGGGCGGCCGCGCCGCCGCCTTGAAGCACGCCGCGGCCCCGCTCCGCTCGAACGGAACCGACCGCGCGTGCCTGATGTGGGGGCCGGCGCAGGCCGGCTCGGTGGCGAGCCCGTCCCGGCGCCGCGCGGTTCCCGGACGGGTTCCCGTGCGACCGCCGGACCGGCGGGCTGCTCGATATGGTGTATACGGCGGCGGCCATGATAGCACGCGTGCATGACGGTTCCGAGACGCGCACCCGGTCAGGTGCCGCCAACCCCGGTGCGGCGATCGGTCGCGGGCCGCCGTCGCGAAAACGCAACCGATATGTAAGCTGCATCGCTTTCGGGCCAGGCCCGCGCGTGTCAGACCCGTATTTCGCCCGTCGCGATGCCGTCTTCCGGTGGCGTGCCGGCCGCCGGCGCGCTGCCGCCGTCCGCCCGCGCGATCCAGTCCGCCAGCGTGTCGCGCTGCGCGCGCCCGTCGCGGTAGCCGAGTTCGATCAGCTCGCGCGTGAACGCTTCCTCGAACAACAGGTAGCTCGCGAACGACGCGCCGGCGGGCTGGCTGCCGCCGATCGCACCGAGCAGCCCGCGCATCGTCGCCGGCATCTGCTTCAGGTGTTTCGCGGCGATCAGCTCGATGCGCTCGGACGGCGCGATCGCGAGCACGTCGACGTGCCGCCAGCCGCTGTCCACTTCGACCTGGTGCGGCAGGTGCTCGATCATCCGGTTGATGTGCTCGATGCGCTCGATGTCCGCGCCGATCGAGTCGAGAAACACGCTCGCGAGCACCTGCTGGCCGATCTGCGCGAGCGACGGGTAACCGCGCGCCCGTCCCGAGCCGTTTGCGGCCGGAATCTCGGGCCGCGGGTCGGCCGCACCGACGACGACGATCCGGTCCGCGCCGAAGTGGATCGCCGGCGACAGCGGCGCGACCTGCCGGATCGAGCCGTCGCCGAAGTATTCGATCTGCCCGTCGAGCACGAGCGGCACGGCCGGAAACACGAATGGAATGGCCGACGATGCGAGCAGGTGCGACGCCGACAGGTCGACGAGCCGCGCGGTGCGCTGCGCGCGCCGCCATGCCTGGATCGGCTCGGCGGCCTGGTAGAACGTCAGGTGCCGGCCGCTCGAATAGCTGAGTGCCGTCACCGACAGCGCATGCAGCAGGCGGTCCTCGAGCATCTGCTCGATCCGGTGGAAGCTCAGCTCGCGCTGCAGCAGGTGCGCGAGCGGCGCGTTGTCGAGCAGCCCGCGCGGCGAGCGGCGCGCCGCCCAGCCGAACGTCATCGTCGCGAGCCAGCGTGCACCCGCCGCCGCGATGCCGAGCCAGTCGGTGCGATACACGTAGTCCGCGCGCAGCGGCTCCCAGAATTCGAGCAGACGCCGCACGCCGTGCGAAAAATCGTCGGCGTGGCTCGCGATCGACGTCGCATTGATCGCACCGGCCGACGAGCCGCAGACAACCGTGAACGGCACCGTATGCCGGTTCGGATCGGCCTCGCGCGCGATCTCGGCCAGCGCCTTCAGCACGCCGACCTGATAGGCGGCGCGTGCGCCGCCCCCCATCAGAACGAGCGCGAGCCGCATGATCGACCTGCTATCCGGTTCGCGTCACGTCGAGCGCTTCGGCGGACGCGTTTCGGGCGACGAAGCAGCCGCCGCGCGCGCCGCGGCCGAGCCGGCCGGCTTCGCACGCTTCGCGGCCGGCTTGCGCGGCGCGGCGGCCGCGGCCGGTGCGGGCGGTTCCGCCCGCGCCGCCGGCTCGGACTGCTCGGGCGGCGCGGCGTCCGGCGCCGCGGGCTGCGCGCCCGGCTGCGTCATCGCGAGGCTCGCGAGCTGGTTGAACTGCGCCTGCAGCAGGTTCCACCAGCCGGCCGGGTCGAACGCCTGTTGCGCGGCGTCGCCGGCCGGCGGCGCGTCGGCGGCAGCGTCCGGCGCTTGCTGCGCGTCGGCACGCGGCGCGGACGCCGCTTGCGCGGCCGCAACCGCGGCCTCCTCGGCCGCCGACATCGAGCTTTGCGCGAACGCGCCGAACGCGCGCAGCGTCGCGAGCGTCGCGCGCTGTACCTCGAGCGCCTGGATCGCGGACTGCAGCATTCCGAGATTGAGCTTGAGCCATTGCTCGACCGCGCGCAGATCGGTGATCCGCTTGTCGAGCTCCTCGACGCTCGTGAGCGGCGCCATCATGTCGGACATGCTCGACAGCGACGGCGGCAGCCCCGAGGCGGCACCGGGAAACGACGCCATCCCGCCGAACGGCGACATCCGCATCATGTCCCACATCCGGTCGAGCATGTCGGCAGGCTTGAAACCGGCAAAGCCGGCGAAAGGATTGGAGCCGGAGGCATCGGTCGTCATACGGGCATCCTGGTTGACTGGGTGAGCGAAGCGGCCGGCGCGGGTCGCGCGGCCGCCTTGGGTTCGATCATAGCGCGCGTCAGAATGGTGCGTCGCCGGGGAAGCCGGGCGGGCGCCGCTCGCGCAGCGAGCGGATGCCTTCCTGCACGTCGGGCCCCGAAAAGCCCATGAATTCGAGCGCGAGCGACGTATCGAACGTCGGCCCGGCGCTGCGCAGCCAGTTGTTCAGCGCGTACTTGGTCCAGCGGATCGCCGACTGCGACCCGTGCGCGAGCCGCTCCGCGACCTCATACGCCTTCGGCAGCAGGTCGGCCGGCTCGACCGCGAGCGACACGAGGCCGATCCGCTCGGCCTCCTCGCCGCTCACCGGTTCGCACAGCAGCAGGTAGTACTTCGCCTTCGCCATCCCGCACAACAGCGGCCACACGATCGCCGCGTGATCACCGGCCGCGACCCCGAGCCGCGTATGGCCGTCGATGATGCGCGCATCCTTCGCGGCGATCGAGATGTCGGCGAGCAGCCCGGCGACGAGCCCCGCGCCGACGGCCGGGCCATGCATCGCCGACACGATCGGCTTGCTGCAGTTGATCACGTTGTAGACGAGGTCGCGCGCCTCGCGCCACACGCGGGCGCGCACGTCGAAATCGTTGGCCATCGCCTCGACGAGAGCGAGATCGCCGCCCGCCGAAAAGCCCTTGCCCTCGCCTCGGATCACCGCGACGCGCGTGTCGGGATCGCGGTCGACGTCGCGCCAGATGTCGGCAAGCTCGCGATGCATGCGCGCGTTCGCGGTCGCGAGGCCGCTGCGGTTCGCGCCCTCGCCGCTCATCACGATGTCGAGCACGCCATGGTCGCGGCGCGTCACCTTCAGTGCTTCGTAACCGCCATATGCGGCGAGATCGGCCATGCGCAGCTCCCGGGTTCCTGAGACGCTTGAATCGCTTGAATCGAGTGTAGCCAAGCCCGCGCGGGCAAACATCAGGCGAAACCCGGCGCGCGGGCCGGGGCCGGGCTTCGCGCCTGCGTCAGGCCGCGCCGTCGGGCGGGGCGACCGCCTGCTCGATCGCGCCGAAGATCGACTTGCCGGCCGCGTCGAACATCTCGATGCGCACGGTGTCGCCGTAGCGCATGAACTCGGTCTGCGGCGCGCCGTGCTCGATCGTCTCGAGGCAGCGCTTCTCGGCGATGCAGCAGTAGCCGCGCTTCGCGTCCTTGTTCGACACCGTGCCCGAGCCGACGATCGAGCCGGCACGCAGGTTGCGCGTCTTCGCCGCATGCGCGATCAGCTGGCCGAAGTGGAACACCATGTCGGTGCCCGCGTCGGGCTGGCCGACCTTCCTGCCGTTCCAGTGGACGATCATCGGCCGGTGCACGCGGCCTTCGCGCCATTCGTCGCCGAGCTCGTCGAGCGTCACCGCGACCGGTGCGAACGCGGTGGCCGGCTTGCTCTGGAAGAAGCCGAAGCCCTTCGCGAGTTCGGCCGGAATCAGGTTGCGCAACGACACGTCGTTCACGAGCGTGACGAGCCGCACGGCCTTCAGTGCGTCGTCGGGCGATGCGCTCATCGGCACGTCGCCGGTGATCACCGCGACCTCGGCCTCGAAGTCGATGCCCCACTCCTCGGACGGGCACACGATGTCGTCGCGCGCGCCGAGGAAATCGTCGCTGCCGCCCTGGTACATCAGCGGATCGGTCCAGAACTCCGGCGGCATCTCGGCGCCGCGCGCGCGGCGCACGAGCTCGACATGGTTCACGTACGCGGAGCCGTCGGCCCACTGGAACGCGCGCGGCAGCGGCGCCATGCAGTTCGCCGGGTCGAGCGCGAACGCGTTGCGTGCGCGGCCGTGGTTCAGCGCGTCGTACAAGTCGCGCAGTTGCGGCGCGTAGAACGCCCAGTCGTCGAGGACGCGCTGCAGCGTCGGTGCGATCGCGTCGGCGATCGCCGCGGTGTGCAGGTCGCGCGACACGACGATCAGCTGGCCGTCGCGCGTGCCGTCCTTCAGCGATGCAAGTTTCATGGGGTATCTGCCGTTGTAGTGACGATGGAGGGAATCTATTTTACGATGGTGAATCCGCGCGGCGCGCGATGATCGTGCTTGCCGCTTTCGTCCGACCCTTGCCGCCTTGTCGCGCCCCCGTTGCCCATGCCTGCCAGCCCGCTTCCCGACGACGATCTCGCTGATTCCGATACCGACGACACCGGCTCCGGCGAGCACGGCGAAGGCGGCGAGAAGGTCCGCTCCGGCATCCAGTCGATCGAGGTCGGCTTCCGCCTGCTCGACGTGCTGACGAGCGAGCCGCGCGCGATGATGCTGCGCGATCTCGCGCAGCGGGCGGGCATGAGCCCTGCGAAGGCGCACCGTTATCTGGTCAGCTTCTCGCGGCTCGGCGTCGTGTCGCAGGATCCCGTGTCGGGCCGCTACGAACTCGGCGGCTTCGCACTGCAGATGGGGCTCGCGCGGCTCGCGCGCGTCGACGGCGTCAAGCTCGCCCGAATCGCGCTGACCGAGTTGCGCGACCGCGTCGACCAGACGGTCGGCATCGCGGTATGGGGCAACCAGGGCCCGACGATCGTGCACTGGATGGAATCGAGCCACCCCGCGAAGGCGTCGCTTAAGCTCGGCGACGTGATGCCGCTGCTCGGCTCCGCGACGGGCCTGCTGTTCGCCGCGTACCTGCCGCGCAGCAAGACCGCCGCGATGCTCGAACGCGAGCTCGCCGATACGCGCCGCTCGCCGCATCACGGCGGCCCGCGCACGCTCGACGAGGTCGACGCGGTGCTCGCCGACGTGCGCGCGCATCAGGCCGCGCGTGTCGAAGGGATGCTGCTGCCGACGATCCATGCGTTCTGCATGCCGGTGTTCGATGCGGTCGGCGAACTCGCGCTCGCGATCGTCGCGCTCGGCCAGGAAGGCACGTTCGACATCGCGTGGGGCGGCGAGATGGACACCGCGCTGCGCGCCTGCGCGCAGAAACTGTCTTACGAACTCGGCTATAGTCCGGACGCGCGCGACGCCTGACACGCCTCAGACGCCGGGCGCGCGCCGCGCCGCGCGATGGTCCGCGAACGCGCGGCGCCTCCGGCGGTCCGATGGCTGTGACGCGTGCTGCGCGCGGCGCGCCACGACCGCCCCAACCCTGTTCCGACCGCCGATGCCGCCTGCCGACACCCGTCCTCGTCACGCCCCGCCCCGCCACTGGCTGCGCGTGGGCGTCGCGCTCGTCGTCGTGCTGGTGCTGCACGCGCTCGCGGCGTTGTGGCTGACGCGCAACCGCGATGCGTTCACGCCGCCCGCGCCCGCCGCGATACCGGTGCAGATCGAACTGCTGAAGCCCCAGCCGATCGAACGCCAGCCCGCGCCGAAGCCGGCCGAACATCCGGCCGAGCCGGCTCAGCCGGCCGCCGCTGCACCGAAACCTGCACCGAAACCCGCACGGAAGCCCGCCCCATCGCCCGAGCCGGTCCTCACGTCGACGCAGACGGCCGAGCGCGGCGAGCCGCCGCCGGCCGCCGCCTCCGCCGCGAGCGGCACGGCAGGCGCATCCGGCACGCAGGCGGCATCGGCCGCCGGCGCCAGCGGTGCCGCGACGCCGGGCCCCGCGACGAGCGGCGTGAAGTTCGCGGCGCCGCCGCCCGGCGACCTGCAGTACGACACGTTCTACAACGGGATGCAGAACATGATCGGCACGATCCACTGGCGCACCGACGGGCGCACCTACGATCTGTCGGTATCGATGCCCGTGCCGTTCGTCGGCCCGTTCACCTACCGCAGCGAAGGCCGCATCGACGCATTCGGCGTCGCGCCCGACCGCTATGTCGAGAAGCGCGGCAAGCGGCCCGAGGACATCGCGATCTTCAACCGCGAGATTCACCAGGTGGTCTTCACGCGCACGCCGAACAACGCGCCGCTGCCCGACGGCGTGCAGGATCGCTTCAGCATGCTGATGCAGCTGTCGGGGCTGTTGCGCGGCAATCCGTCCGCGTACCAGCCGGGCGTCACGCAACAGTTCTTCGTGATCGACAACAACAGCGGCGAGACCTGGCCGATCACCGTGATCGGCGACGATGACGTGCAGACGCAGGCCGGCACCATCAGGGCACGCCACTTCATGCGGCTGCCGCGCCGCGACGGCGACACGCGCCGCATCGACATGTGGCTCGCGCCGTCGCTCGGCTGGCTGCCCGCGCGTCTCGTACAATCGGAACCGAACGGCTCGCAGATCGAGCTGCTGTGGCACGGCCGGCTCGCCCCGCCGGATGCACCGGCCGATGGCGCGACGGAAGGCGCAACCAACGCGCCCGCCAGCGCACCGGCCGCGGAGCCGGCACAACCCGCGCCGCCGCCCGCCGAGCAACCGCCCGCGCCGGCGGCTGCACCGCCCGCATCGTCGCCGTCCGCGCCATGACGATCGGCCGATCGGCAATTTCGACCGATTAAAGTGCGCGTTAAAATGGCCGATGACACTCTTTAACAACTATTTCGGTACACCGGATCACAATAGGAAACGTTTGATAGACATCGGCTTCTAACCCGATACACCCCACGCAAACGGGAGAACGGGGTGTGCAGCGCAAGCCCCTTGAAACCGGCAAGGCCTGCCCCACCTATGGGACAACAAGGCCAGATGCCACTGCGAAGAGGAGTGCCGCCATGCAAATGATCTACAACAGCCCCAACTACTGCGTCGTCGAATTTGCGCCGCAGGCCGGTCACCATCTGATGAATGCCGGCGGATACGAAATCGTCGACAAGAACGCACAGCGCGAGATCTTCATCGACGGCGAGCTCGCCGAGCGATTCCGCGCGCACGTGAAGCAGCTGATCGAGGATGAACCGTCGCTCGACGAAGTGGACGAATTCCTCGGACAGTTCGACAGCCTGATGATGATGCCCGTCGTCCTGCACTGACGACCCGCGGCCCGGCGATATGCCGGGCCATTCGCCGCGATCGAGCGGCACCGCGAGCACTCCGATCCAAGCCCCCGTCCGGTTCGCCGGGCGGGGGTTTTCGTTTGGTGCCGCCGGTGCGCGGACGACGGCCGCGGGCACGTGTCACGCCGGCGCCGCTGCCGCGCCGCGCGAGGCCGGGCGGCGCCCCGGCGCACCGGCTACAATGACGGTTTTCCCGTCCTCGCCGCTCTTCCGCCATGTCCGCGACTCCTCTCGCCGCTTCCGCCCCGCTCGACGCGCGCTACACGCGTGGCGCCGAACTGCCCGCGCTGCTCAAATCGCGCATCCTGATCCTCGACGGCGCGATGGGCACGATGATCCAGCGCTACAAGCTCGACGAGGCCGCGTATCGCGGCGAGCGTTTCAAGGACTTCCCGCGCGACATCAAGGGCAACAACGAGCTGCTGTCGCTCACGCAGCCGCAGATCATCAGCGAGATCCACGACCAGTACTTCGCGGCCGGCGCGGACATCGTCGAAACCAACACCTTCGGCGCGACGACGGTTGCGCAGGCCGATTACGGGATGGAAGACCTCGTCGTCGAGATGAACGTCGAATCGGCGCGGCTCGCGCGCGAATCGGCCGCCCGCTACGCGACGCCCGACAAACCGCGCTTCGTCGCGGGCGCGATCGGGCCGACGCCGAAGACGGCGAGCATCTCGCCGGACGTCAACGACCCGGGCGCGCGCAACGTCACGTTCGACGAACTGCGCGACGCGTATTACCAGCAGGCGAAGGCGCTGCTCGACGGCGGCGTCGACCTGTTCCTCGTCGAGACGATCTTCGACACGCTGAACGCGAAGGCCGCCCTGTTCGCGCTCGACGAACTGTTCGAGGACACCGGCGAGCGCCTGCCGATCATGATCTCGGGCACCGTGACCGACGCCTCGGGCCGCATCCTGTCGGGCCAGACGGTCGAGGCGTTCTGGAATTCGCTGCGCCACGCGAAGCCGCTCACGTTCGGCCTGAACTGCGCGCTCGGCGCGGCGCTGATGCGCCCGTACATCGCCGAGCTCGCGAAGCTGTGCGACACCTACGTGTCGTGCTACCCGAACGCGGGCCTGCCGAACCCGATGAGCGACACCGGCTTCGACGAAACGCCGGACGTCACGTCGGGCCTCTTGAAGGAATTCGCGCAGGCCGGGCTCGTGAACCTCGCCGGCGGCTGCTGCGGCACGACGCCCGAGCACATCGCCGAGATCGCGAAGGCGCTCGCCGACGTGAAACCGCGCCGCTGGCCGACCCAGTACAGCGACGCCGCCTGACCGACCGCATCCACGCCCGCCCTACCTCACACGAATTCGCACCGCCATGACCGATCACATGATGCGCCTTGCCGGCCTCGAGCCGTTCAACGTCACGTCCGGGACGCTCTTCATCAACGTCGGTGAACGCACCAACGTCACCGGCTCGAAGGCGTTCGCGCGGATGATCCTCAACGGCCAGTTCGACGAGGCGCTCGCCGTCGCGCGCCAGCAGGTCGAGAACGGCGCGCAGGTGATCGACATCAACATGGACGAGGCGATGCTCGATTCGAAGGCGGCGATGGTGCGCTTCCTGAACCTGATCGCGTCGGAGCCGGACATCGCGCGCGTGCCGATCATGATCGACTCGTCGAAGTGGGACGTGATCGAGGCCGGCCTCAAGTGCGTGCAGGGCAAGGCGATCGTGAACTCGATCTCGCTGAAGGAAGGCGAGGACGCGTTCCGCCACCACGCGAACCTGATCCGCCGCTACGGCGCGGCCGCGGTCGTGATGGCGTTCGACGAGACGGGCCAGGCCGATACCTACGCGCGCAAGACCGAGATCTGCAAGCGCTCGTACGACTTCCTCGTGAACGAAGTCGGCTTCCCGCCGGAGGACATCATCTTCGACCCGAACATCTTCGCGGTCGCGACCGGCATCGAGGAGCACAACAACTACGCGGTCGACTTCATCGAGGCGACCCGCTGGATCAAGCAGAACCTGCCGTACGCGAAGGTGAGCGGCGGCGTGTCGAACGTGTCGTTCTCGTTCCGAGGCAACGACCCGGTGCGCGAGGCGATCCACACCGTGTTCCTGTACCACGCGATCCAGGCGGGGATGGACATGGGCATCGTGAACGCGGGCCAACTCGGCGTGTATGCCGACCTCGACCCGGAGCTGCGCGAGCGCGTCGAGGACGTGATCCTGAACCGCCGCGACGATTCCACCGACCGGCTCCTCGAAATCGCCGACAAGTTCAAGGCGGGCGGCGCGAAGAAGGAAGAGAACCTCGAGTGGCGCAACCAGCCGGTCGAGAAGCGGCTCTCGCACGCGCTCGTGCACGGCATCACGAACTTCATCGTCGAGGACACCGAAGAGGTGCGCGCGAAGATCGCCGCGGCGGGCGGCCGCCCGATCAACGTGATCGAAGGCCCGCTGATGGACGGGATGAACATCGTCGGCGACCTGTTCGGCCAGGGCAAGATGTTCCTGCCGCAGGTCGTGAAGTCGGCGCGCGTGATGAAGCAGGCCGTCGCGCACCTGATCCCGTTCATCGAGGAAGAAAAGCGGCTGCTCGCGGAAGCGGGCGGCGACGTGCGCGCGAAGGGCAAGATCGTCATCGCGACCGTGAAGGGCGACGTGCACGACATCGGCAAGAACATCGTGTCGGTCGTGCTCCAGTGCAACAACTTCGAAGTGGTCAACATGGGCGTGATGGTCCCGTGCAACGAGATCCTCGCGAAGGCGAAGGTCGAGGGCGCGGACATCATCGGGCTGTCGGGCCTGATCACGCCGAGCCTCGAGGAAATGGCGTACGTCGCGTCGGAAATGCAGCGCGACGACTACTTCCGCGTGAAGAAGATTCCGCTCCTGATCGGCGGCGCGACGACCTCGCGCGTGCACACGGCCGTGAAGATCGCGCCGCACTACGAAGGCCCGGTCGTCTACGTGCCGGACGCGTCGCGCTCGGTGTCGGTCGCGTCGAACCTGCTGTCGGACGAAGGCGCGGCGAAATACCTCGACGAGCTGAAATCCGATTACGAACGGATCCGCGACCAGCACGCGAACCGCAAGGCGCAGCCGATGGTCACGCTCGCCGAGGCGCGCGCGAACAAGACGAAGGTCGACTGGGCGGGCTACCAGCCCGTGAAGCCGAAGTTCATCGGCCGGCGCGTGTTCAAGAACTACGACCTGAACGAGCTCGCGAACTACATCGACTGGGGCCCGTTCTTCCAGACCTGGGATCTCGCGGGCCCGTACCCGGCGATCCTGAACGACGAGATCGTCGGCGAATCGGCGCGGCGCGTGTTCTCGGATGCCAAGTCGATGCTCGCGCGCCTGATCCAGGGCCGCTGGCTGACCGCGAACGGCGTGATCTCGCTGCTGCCCGCGAACACGGTCAACGACGACGACATCGAGATCTACACC
>NZ_QTQF01000017.1:0-151088 GCF_003854235.1 Burkholderia sp. Bp8998 | reverse complement strand
AGCGGGCGGACAACACCGCGCGCATCATCGACGTGAAATACCACCTGCTGCTGCCGTCGGTGTCGCACGTCGGCACGATCCTCGACAACTACCAGTGGGAGACGATCCTGCGCTGCGTGGCCGCACACCGGTCGTATCGCTGGGTGTACGACGTGCAGTACAAACCGATGAACATCGCGGACTACCTGATCCTGAACGGCCGCATGCCGCGCTCGCTGCGCTATTGCTACGGGCGCGTGGTGTCGAGCCTGAACCTGCTCGCGAAGGATTACGGCGTGACACACCCGTGTCACGACACGGCCACGAAGATTCTGCAGATGCTGTCCGATACCTCGGTCGAGCGGATCTTCAAGAGCGGCCTGCACGAGTTCCTGACCGACTTCATCGGCCGCAACAACAGCCTCGGGATCGATATCGCCCAGGCCTACAACTTCGACTGAGAGACTTGCCATGCGCCTCGCCATCCGACACATCTCGCGTTATCAGTTCGACGATCAAGCCACCCATGCGCTGCAACGGCTGCGGCTGCGCCCGCAATCGGGGCCCGGGCAGACGGTGCGTGCGTGGCAGGTCACGATCGACGGCGTCGAGCCGACGCTCTCCTATGCGGACGGGTTCGGCAACCGGATCGACCTCGTGCGCCACGACCGCGGCGCGAAGAACGAGGTCGTCGTGGTCGCGGCCGGCGTCGTCGAGACGCAGGACCGCGCCGGCATTCTCGGCAACCCGGAGGGCTATGCGCCGCCGTGGATCTTCGAACGCGAGACCGCGCTCACGAAGGCCGGCGACACCGTGCGCGAGCTCACGCAGGCGATGCCGATCGAGCCGCACAGCCTCGATGCGCTGCACTGGCTGATGACGGAAGTGCACGGCCGCATCGCGTACGCGCCGAACCTGGCCGACGCGCCGGTCGATGCCGAAACCGCGCTGCAAAGCGGCGAGGGCACGAGCCGCGACCACGCGCATGCGTTCATCGCGGCCGCGCGTGCGCTGAAGGTGCCCGCGCGCTACATCTCGGGCTACGTGCTCGCCGACAGCGCGATGCAGCGCATCGCCGACGCGAAGCAGAGCGCGAGCGACGACGAAGTCGAGGAAGCGCTCGCGCTGCAGACGGGCGAGGGCATGCAGCAGGTGCTCGGCGCATCGCATGCCGCGCAGTCGCAGGGCTTGCCGCAGGCGGCACTCGGCGCGCAGCCGCAGGCTGTCACGCTGATGCAGCAGCCGGCCGGGCATGCATGGGCCGAGGCCTATGTCGAAGGGCTCGGCTGGGTCGGCTTCGATCCGTTCATGAACCGGTGCCCGGACGAGCGCTACGTGCGCATCGCCGTCGGCCTCGACTATCGCGACGCGCAGCCCGTGACGGGGCTCGGCGCGAGCGCCGTCGGCATCGAGATCAGCGTCGTTCAGTCGCCGGAACTGGTCTGACGCATCCCTTCGCCGAATCCGCCGTGCCGTGCCGCCGCAGCGACGGCGACGCGGCGCGCGCGGCCGGCCCAACCCGAACCGAGCGGCTTTCCCATGCCCATCCACGTCGCGCTGCATCACACCACCCGCTACCGCTACGACCGGCCCGTCAATCTCGGCCCGCAGATCGTGCGGCTGCGGCCCGCGCCGCACTGCCGGACGCCGATCCTCGCGTATTCGATGACCGTCGAGCCCGCGCAGCACTTCATCAACTGGCAGCAGGACCCGTTCTCGAACTATCTCGGGCGGCTCGTGTTTCCGGAACGCACCGAACACTTCGAGATCACGATCGACCTGGTTGCCGAGATGTCGGTGTACAACCCGTTCGACTTCTTTCTGGAAGCCAGCGCGGAGCAATACCCGTTCAGCTATGACGATGCACTGAAGACCGAACTCGCGCCGTACCTCGCGTGCGATCCGCAGACGACCGCGGCGCCGCTGTTCCGCGCGTATCTCGACGGCGTCGACCGCACGCCGGCCGGCACCGTGAACTTCCTCGTCGCGCTGAACCAGCAACTGCAGCACGACATCGGCTATCTCGTGCGGATGGAGCCGGGCGTGCAGACGCCCGAGCAGACGCTCGAGCTCGCGTCCGGGTCGTGCCGCGACAGCGCGTGGCTGCTCGTGCAGCTGTGCCGGCATCTCGGCATCGCCGCGCGCTTCGTGTCCGGCTACCTGATCCAGCTCACGCCCGACGTGAAGGCGCTCGACGGCCCGAGCGGCACGTCGGTCGACTTCACCGACCTGCACGCATGGTGCGAGGTCTACCTGCCGGGCGCGGGCTGGATCGGCTTCGATCCGACCTCGGGCCTGCTCGCCGGCGAAGGGCACATCCCGCTCGCATGCACGCCGCAGCCGACCAGCGCCGCGCCGGTCGAAGGGCTGATCGACGAATGCGAGGTGTCGTTCGAGCACGAGATGGTGGTGACGCGCGTGTACGAATCGCCGCGCGTGACAAAACCGTATAGCGAGTCGCAATGGGATGCCGTGCGCACGCTCGGCACGCAGGTCGACGGCGCGCTGGCGGCCGGCGACGTGCGG
Source organism: Burkholderia sp. Bp8998 (assembly GCF_003854235.1). Classification (NCBI taxonomy): domain Bacteria; kingdom Pseudomonadati; phylum Pseudomonadota; class Betaproteobacteria; order Burkholderiales; family Burkholderiaceae; genus Burkholderia; species Burkholderia sp. Bp8998. The sequence continues at coordinate 148,583 of NZ_QTQF01000017.1, read as the reverse complement.
CTGACGCAGGGCGGCGAGCCGACCTTCGTGTCGATCGACGATCGCGACGGCGCCGAGTGGAACACCGATGCGCTCGGCCCGACCAAGCGCGGCTATGCGACCGAACTCGTGCAGCGGCTGCGCGCCGAATACGGCGAAGGCGGCTTCCTGCATTTCGGGCAGGGCAAGTGGTATCCGGGCGAGCAGTTGCCGCGCTGGGCGCTATCGATCTTCTGGCGCGCCGATGGCCAGCCCGTGTGGCACGATCCGTCGCTGTTCGCCGACGAGCGCGAGCCGTCCGCGTGCACGACCGAAGACGCGAAGCGCTTCATCGACGCGCTGGCCGCGCGCCTCGGCCTGACCGACGAATTCGTGCGGCCCGGCTACGAGGATGTCTGGTACTACCTGTGGCGCGAGCGCCGGCTGCCCGTCAACGTCGATCCGTTCGATTCGCGTCTCGACGACGAGCTCGAACGCGCGCGGCTGCGCAAGGTGTTCGACCAGCAGCTCGACAGCGTGGTCGGCTACGTGCTGCCGATCAAGCGCGCGGATGATGCGTCGGGCCGCGATCGGCCGGGCCTCGACGGTCCGCGATGGCAGACCGGCCCGTGGTTCTTCCGCGACGAGCGGATGTACCTCGTGCCCGGCGATTCGCCGATGGGCTATCGGCTGCCGCTGGATTCCCTGCCGTGGGTCTCCGGCGCCGACTATCCGTTTCTGGTCGAACGCGATCCGTTCGCGCCGCGCGACGCGCTGCCGGACGCGGTCACGCTCCGTGCGCGTCATGCGGGCACGGCCGACGCGCCGCGTTATCTGGCCGGCGCGCATCGCGAAGCACCCGTGCAAACGCTCATGCAGTGGCGCAGCGACGGCACCGCCGCGGGCGGGCGGCACGCGCATCCGACGGGCGAGCAGGACCCGCAGCGTCGCCCCGAGCGCTTCGAATCGGCTGCGTGGATCACGCGTACCGCGCTGTGCGCCGAAGTGCGCAACGGCGTCCTGTACCTGTTCATGCCGCCGCTCGCCGCGCTCGAGGATTATCTCGACCTGCTCGCCGCGATCGAGCTGACCGCGCACGCGCTCGGGGTAAAGCTCGTGCTCGAGGGCTATCCGCCGCCGCGCGACGCACGGCTCAAGCTGCTGCAGGTCACGCCCGACCCCGGCGTGATCGAGGTGAACATCCACCCGGCCCGGAGCTTCGACGAACTCGTCGGCCAGACCGAATTCCTGTACGACGCGGCGTGGCAGTCGCGGCTGTCCAGCGAGAAGTTCATGGTCGACGGCCGGCACGTCGGCACGGGCGGCGGCAACCACTTCGTGCTTGGCGGCGCGACGCCGGCGGACAGCCCGTTCCTGCGCCGCCCGGACCTGCTCGCGAGCCTGATCGCGTACTGGCACAACCATCCGTCGCTGTCGTACCTGTTCTCTGGCCTGTTCATCGGTCCGACGAGCCAGGCGCCGCGCGTCGACGAGGCGCGCAACGACCAGGTCTACGAGCTCGACATCGCATTCGCGGAAATCCAGCGCAACAAGTTGCTGTACGGGCAGGACATGCCGCCGTGGCTCGTCGACCGCGTGCTGCGCAACCTGCTGATCGACGTGACCGGCAACACGCACCGCAGCGAATTCTGCATCGACAAGCTGTATTCGCCGGATTCGTCGACCGGGCGGCTCGGCCTGCTCGAACTGCGCGCGTTCGAGATGCCGCCGCATGCGCGGATGAGCATCGTGCAGCAACTGCTGCTGCGCGCGCTGGTCGCCCGCTTCTGGGCCGCGCCGTACACGACGCCGCTCACGCGCTGGGGCACCGCGCTGCACGATCGCTTCATGCTGCCCGCGTTCCTGAAGATGGATTTCGACGACGTGCTGGCCGAGCTGCGCGACGCCGGTTTCGCGTTCGATTCCGCGTGGTTCGCGCCGCACTTCGAATTCCGCTTCCCGCTGTTCGGCCAGATCGCGGTGAACGGGATGCAGCTGTCGCTGCGCAGTGCGCTCGAGCCGTGGCACGTGATGGGCGAGGAGGGCGCGCCCGGCGGCACGGTGCGCTACGTCGATTCGTCGGTCGAACGGCTCGAAGTGCGCGTAACCGGGCTGAACGACAACCGCTACGTCGTGACCGTCAATGGCCGCGCGCTGCCGCTGCAGCCGACCGGCACCGTCGGCGAGTACGTCGCGGGCGTGCGCTACAAGGCGTGGGCGCCGCCGTCGGCGCTGCATCCGACCATCGGCGTGCATGCGCCGCTCACGTTCGACATCGTCGATACGTGGCTGCAGCGCTCGCTCGGCGGCTGCCGGTATCACGTCGCGCATCCGGGCGGGCGCAACTATGCGACGTTCCCGGTGAACGCGTACGAGGCCGAGAGCCGCCGGCTCGCACGCTTCGTTGCGATGGGGCACACGCCGGGGCAGATGACGGTGGCAGCCGCCGCGCCGAGCCGTGAATTCCCGTTCACGCTCGACCTGCGACGGCCCTGATCGTCGGATGAAAGGACGGACGACGATGCGCGGTTCGCGACCTCCCGGCACGCCGCCCGGAGTGCTAGGATGCGGGCAGACTGCGGCCACCCGCCGCGACCGCCGTGCCGGGCCGCCGGTGCGGCGGCGCGCGGGCGTGGCCGCCCCCTGACGACGGACCGATACTGACCGTGCCGCCCATTCACCCCGACGATCTCGCCGACGCCGACGCGATGCCCACGCTCTTCGATACCGGCGCGCAGCCGGATGCCGCGGAACTGGCCGCCGCGCTCGCGGCGCCGGCCGCGGCAGGCCGCTACGACGAACTGCGCGGCAGCGCCGCCGGCCTCACCGCGCCGCTGCTCGCACCCGCATGGCGCAGCTTCTTCACGTCGATCGGCAGCGACGGCGTGGCCGACCTCGATCGCCGCGCCGACGCGCTGCAGCGACGCATGCGCGAGAACGGCCTGTTCTACCAGCTCCATGAACAACGCGCGGGCGACGGCGCGGCCGGCCCGTGGTCGCTCGACCTGCTGCCGCTGATCGTCACGCCCGAGGACTGGGTCGCGATCGAGCGCGGCGTGCTGCAGCGCGTGCGGCTGCTGAACGCGACGATGGCCGACCTGTACGGCCCGCAGACGATCCTGCAGCGCGGGCTGCTGCCGCCCGCGCTCGTGACCGGCCACCCGGGCTACCTGCGCGCGATGCGCGGCGCACGCGTGCCGGGCGACACGTGGCTGCACGTCGTCGCGTTCGACCTCGCGCGCGGCCCCGACGGCCAATGGCGGATCGTTGCGCAGCACACGCAGGGCGCGGCCGGCCTCGGCTATCTGCTCGAGAACCGGCTGATCGTGTCGCGGCTCTTTCCGCGCGGCTTCCGCGGGCTGCGTGTGCAGCGGCTCGCATCCGCGTACCGGTCGCTGCTGCAGAGCATGCAGGCGCTCAGCCCCGCCCGCAAGAATTCGCGGATCGTGCTGCTGACGCCGGGGCCGCACAGCGCGACGTATTTCGAGCATGCATACCTCGCGCGCTACCTCGGCCTCACGCTCGTCGAGGGCGGCGACCTGACCGCGCGCGACAACCGCGTGTTCCTCAAGACGCTGCGCGGGCTCGAACCCGTGCACGGGATCCTGCGGCGCGTCGACGACGCGTGGCTCGATCCGCTCGAACTGCGGCCCGATTCGATGCTCGGCGTGCCGGGGCTGCTGCAGGCCGTGCGCGCGGGCAACGTGCTGCTCGCGAATGCACCGGGCTCGGGCTTCCTCGAATCGCCGGGCGTGCTCGGGTTCATGCCGCGGCTCGCGGAGGAACTGCTCGGCGAAACGCTGACGCTGCCCGCCGTGCATTCGTGGTGGTGCGGCGAGGCGGCCGCGTGCGACGACGCGCTGCCGCAGCTTGCACGCTGCATCGTGAAGCCGTCGTATCCGCCCGACGTGCAGGCGGACGGCGCGGCCGACCCGGTGATCGGCGCGCGGCTCACGCCGGCGCAGCTGGCCGAGTGGCGCGCGCGGATCCTGGCCCGGCCCGAGCATTACACGGTGCAGGCCGACCTGCCGCTGTCGCAGGCGCCCACCTGGCCGGGGCACGACGCGCCCGACGGGTCCGGCGGCGCGCGCATCGTGCCGAAGCCGCTGCTGCTGCGCGTGTTCGCGCTCGCCGACGGCGCGCAACGCTGGCGGCTCCTGCCGGGCGGCCTGTCGCGGGTCGGCACGCGCGACACGCTGTTCAACGCGCCGATGCCGCGCGGCGGCAGCACCGTCGATACGTGGGTGATGACCGAAGGCATCGTCGATTCGACGACGCTGCTGCAGACCCGTCTCGGCCCTGACGATCTGGTCGAGCGCCCGCGCGCGATCGCGAGCCGCGCGGCCGAGAACCTGTTCTGGCTCGGCCGCTATACCGAGCGCGCGACCAACCTGATGCGTCTCGCGCGCGCCGCGCTGGAGCGGCTGCGCGGCGAGGACGACGTCGACAGTCCCGCGCATCTGGAGCTGATCGACACGCTGTGCCGCGACACGGGGCTGATCGCGCCCGACGGGCCGAACGCCGTCGATGCGCCGCGCGCGTTCCAGCACGCGCTCGCGACCTCGCTGACGCGCGGCGCGGACCGCACGTCGGGCATCGCGTCCTGCCTGTTCGGGATGCGCGGCGCCGCCGCCGCGATCCGCGAGCGGCTGTCGAGCGATCAGTGGCGGCTGATCGACGACGCGACGCAGCTGTTCGCCGATAGCGCGGACCATCCCGAAGCCGAGGAGCAGATCGGCAACGAGGCGCTGCAGTTGCTCGAGCGGCTGGGGCTGTTGCTCGGCGCGATCACCGGCGCGCAGACCGACAACATGACGCGCGACGACGGCTGGCGGCTGCTGTCGATCGGCCGGCAGATCGACCGGCTCGACTTCCTGTGCAGCGTGCTGAAGTTCGCGTTCGACGAGGGCGCCGTGCACCGGCAGGACGGCTTCGAACTCGTGCTGGAGCTGTTCGACAGCACGATCACGTTCCGCTCGCGGTTCCAGCGCGGCTTCGACGTCGCGCCGCTGCTGTCTCTCGTGCTGCTCGACACCGACAACCCGCGCTCGCTCGGCTGGGTCGTGCAGGCGCTGCGCGGCCGGCTGACGAAGGTCGAGCGCGGCGAAGGCTATGCGCTGTCCGAACTGGCCGAGACGGTTCCGGACGTGCCCGCCTGGTCGCTGCACGAACTGTGCGAAACCGGCGACGACGGCCGGCACGACAAGCTGCTCGATGCGCTCGACACGACCGTGAAGGCAGTGTGGGAACTGTCGAACCGGATCGGCGAGCGCTATTTCAGTCACGTTCGCGAGGCGGGCAGGACGCTATGGTGACGACGAAACACGCGGCGAAGACGCCGCCCGCGCCCGGTTCCGGCAGCGTGAAGGAGGCGCCGGCCACGGCTGCAACACCACGCGCCGCGCCGACGGCTGTCGCGGCCGGCCGCGTGCTGCGCGTCACGCACGACACCGAATATCGCTACGCGGCACGCGTCGAATCCGCACAGCACCAGGCGCGGCTGCAGCCGCTCGCGACGCCGCGCCAGCAGGTGCTGTCGTTCGCGCTCGACATCGAGCCTTCACCGGAAGCGGTCTGCACCGAGATCGACGCATTCGGCAACGCGCGCGCATCGTTCGCGCTGAACCAGCCTCACGATGCGCTGCTCGTGCGCAGCCGCAGCACGGTGCGCGTGAGCCCGCCCGTCTGGTCGCAGGGGGCACGCGGCGCGCCGCCGCCCGCGATCGCGCATCCCGACGCCGAACACGCGACGGCATGGGAAGCCGTGCGCGACCGCCTGCGGTTTCGCGCGGGGCAGCCGTACGACGCGGCAAGCGAATTCGTGTTCGCGTCCCCGCATGTGGCGTGCGATCCCGAACTGGCCGCGTATGCGGCCGCCAGCTTCACGCCGCAGCGGCCGCTCGTGCAGGCCGCGTGGGAGCTGATGCGGCGGATACACGCCGACTTCGCGTATACGCCGAACAGCACCGACATCACGACGACCGCGCTCGATGCATTGCGATTGCGCAAGGGCGTCTGCCAGGATTTCGCGCACGTGATGATCGGCGCGCTGCGCTCGCTCGGGCTCGCCGCGCGCTACGTGAGCGGGTATCTGCTGACGCAGCCGCCGCCCGGGCAGCCGCGGCTGATCGGCGCGGATGCATCGCATGCATGGGTCGACGTGTACGACCCGGCATGGCCCGAAGACGGCGGCTGGCTGCAGCTCGATCCGACCAACGACCGCGCGCCGGGCGACGACTACGTGATGCTGTCGATCGGCCGCGACTATGCGGACGTGACGCCGCTGCGCGGCGTGATCCGCGGCGGCGGCGCGGATCAGGAACTGAAGGTCGGCGTGACGGTCGAGCCGCTGGACGATGCGTCGCGTCATCCGGCGTGATGGGCCTTGCGCACCGTTCGCCCGCCATTTAAGTCTTCGTTAATACTGCCCGCCTAGCATGGTGATGCCGGCGACCGGATCGGCCCCTGGTCCGGCGCCGGCGGCACGCACGGGTGCGTCGACGTCACGGCGCCGCGCCGTCGCGCGTCGCCATTTCCTTGCAACGGCGGCACACATGATCAAGACCTTCGACTACACGCTCGGCAACGAGACGATCGCGCTCTGCGCGAGCTTCGGCGCGGGCCCGGCATTCCGGCGCGTGCTCGTGAGTCGTGCGGATTCGATGGAGACGCTCGTGGTGCTCGATGCGCGCGGCCTGTCGGGCCTGCTGAAGGTCGTGACCGAGCAGCCGGAAGGATTGCTCGACGATGCGATTCGCAAGGTCGGCGACGAACAGCTCGTCGAGCGCGCGATCAGCGGCCGGACGATCGTCGAAGCCGCGCTTTGAGCGGGCGGCGCGTGCAGGCCGGCATGGCCGGCTGCAGCTCGCCGTGTGGGGTTGCGCAGTGTCGTACTGCTTACGCGGCGAACCGGTCCGTCGCGGCGAGCAGCGCCTTCAGGATGCCCGGTTCGTTGTACGCATGTCCGGCATCCGGCACGATCTCGAACGTCGCGTCGGGCCATGCCTTCGCGAGATCCCACGCGGTGCGTGCGGGCGTCGCGATGTCGTAGCGGCCTTGCACGATCACGCCCGGAATGCCGGCGAGGCGATGCGCGTCGCGCAGCAACTGGCCTTCGTCGACGAACCCGCGATTCACGAAGTAGTGGTTTTCGATTCGTGCGAACGCGAGCGCGTAGTGGCCGTCCGCGAAGTGCGCGGCCAGCGCCGGATCGGGCAGCAGCGTGATCGTGCGGCCTTCCCAGAGGCTCCATGCGCGCGCGGCTTCGAGCTTCGCGGCTTCGTCGTCGCCCGTCAGCCGGCGATGGTAGGCGGCCATCAGGTCGCCGCGCTCGGCTTCCGGAATCGGCGCGAGGAATTCCTCCCACAGGTCGGGGAAGAGCCACGATGCGCCTTCCTGGTAGTACCACAGCAACTCCGCGCGACGCATCGTGAAGATGCCGCGCACGACGAGCGCGCTCACGCGTTGCGGGTGCGTCTCCGCGTAGGCGAGGGCGAGCGCGCTGCCCCACGAGCCGCCGAACACGAGCCACTGTTGCGCGCCCACCATCTCGCGCAGCCGCTCGATGTCGGCCACCAGGTCCCAGGTCGTGTTGTGGTCGAGGCTCGCGTGCGGCGTCGAGCGCCCGCAGCCGCGCTGGTCGAACAGCAGGATGTCGTAACGCGCGGGATCGAACAGGCGGCGATGGTCGGGGCTGCAGCCCGCGCCCGGGCCGCCGTGCAGGAACACCGCGGGCTTGCCGGACGGGTTGCCGCAGCGCTCCCAGTAGATGCGGTGGCCGTCGCCGGTGTCGAGGTGGCCGTGGGCGTAGGGTTCGATCGGTGGGTACACAGGCAGGCTCCGGGTGAGGGTCGACGGGAGGGCGGACGACGCAGGGGCCGGTGTGCGGACGCAGTATCGGTAGCGCCGATATTGCGGTGCCGCAAAATTCGTTGTGTCTGCATCGGACCGGCCGCCGCCGGGCAAGGCTTGTCATTATGCCCATTCAATTCGCTCATTGCGTGCCGATCGGCACAGGCGGCGCAGGCCGGTGGTCCGGCGCCGCATGGGCACCGGAATTTTTTGAGCAATTTCATTCCGATATTTTTCAGACAAAATCCCGGCGGCATATCGGCGTACCGATCGCGGGCGCCGGCCTTCATACCGTTCCTCCACCGTGCCAACGGGAAACGAGCCGATGAACCATCGCGTCACGCAGTTGACCGGGTTGCGCGCCGTCGCGGTCACGATGGTCGTCGTCGGCCATGCGGAGCACGTGCTGCCGGGCGGCTATAACGGCTGGTTCGCGCCGCTGCGGCTGATCGCCGACGGCCGGCTCGGCGTGCTGATCTTCTTCGTCCTCAGCGGCTTCCTGATCACCAACGTGCTGCGCGCGGAACTCACGCGCACCGGCGGGATCGCGCTGACGTCGTTCTACGTGCGCCGTGCGCTGCGAATCTGGCCGGCCTGCTACGTGTATCTCGCGACCATCGGCGTGCTCGCCGTCGCCGGCTGGCTCGACGTCGATCGCCGTCAGTGGCTGTATGCGGCGCTGCATCTGTGGAACTACTCGGCGTGGTTCGGGCTGGCCGGCGACAACGCGCTGCATCCGGACGGCGCGTGGTATCTCGGCCATTTCTGGTCGCTCGCGCTCGAGGAGCAGTTTTACTGGTTCTGGCCGCTGCTGTTCGTGTACGGCGCGCGCCGTCGCGGCACGCGCTGGCTGGGCGCGTTGATCCTGGCCGTGCCGCTGGTGCGCGCGCTCACGTACTTCGTCGCGCCGGCGCTGCGCGGGCAGCTCGGGATGATGCTGCACACGGGCGTCGATCCGATCCTGATCGGCAGCTACGCGGCGCTCAACCGCGAACGGCTCGAAGCATGGATTCGCTCGTGGCGCGGCGAGACGCGCATCGTGACGGTGATCGTCTTCGTCGTGCTGTTCGGGATGCCGCTTGCCGAACATCGGCTCGGCGGGTTCTGGAATGCCACCTACGGCGTGACGCTCGAGGCCGCGCTGATCGCGATCGTGATCGTCGTGCTGAATTTTCGCGGCGAGTTCTGGTGTGCGCGGTGGCTGCGGGCGCGGCCGGTCGTGTTCGTCGGGACGATCTCGTTCAGCCTGTATCTGTGGCAGCAGCCGTTCGCGAATCCGGGTCTGGCGGTGCCGCACGCGTTTCCGCTCGGGATCGTGTGGGCGCTGATCGCCGCGACGGCGAGCTATTTCCTCGTCGAGAAGCCGTTCCTGCGGTTGAAGGATCGCTACACCGCGCGCGAGGCGCGACGCGTGTGCGACGACGCGCGGCGGATGCCGGTGCCGGGCGATGCGATCGGGGCGAAGGTGATGGAGTAGGCGAGGTGTGGCGTGATCCGTCCGCTACTTCACTTGAGCCGCTTCAGCGCCTCGGGCGAATACCAGAAGGTCCGGAACATATCAATCCCGTACGACTTGCCGTCGTATTTGACGACGGTGCGTGCGGTTCGCTGGCCCGTATCCGAGTAGTCGCCGTCCTTGCGTTGCGTCTTCGTGACGTGTGCCGTGATCGACAGGTCGGCGAAGCCGTGGCTCGATGATTTCTCGACCGCGATCGTCATCTTTGCGTCTTCGCTGCGGGCATCGCCGACGCCGGGGTCGCAGGCTTCGCCTTCGACGCTGACCCAGCCGTACAGGTTGGTGCCGAACACCGGTCGGATGCGATTGCCTTCGCGAACCCACAGCGTCAGCTCGTCGCTTGCGTTCGCGTCAGGGCAGCTTGGACCGCGCGCGCTGCTCGTGAACACGACGCCGAACGCGCGCGCCTCGGGCGACAGTTGGTATCGCGCGGTATCGATGCGATAGCTGTTCTCGCCGAACTCCGTCACCGCGTCCTCCTGGACCACCGACCGGTCGGCGGCCACGACCTTGCCGCCTTCGACGAGCGCGATGACCTGCAGCTTGTCACTTTCGTCCGGGTTCTTGCTCTTCGGCAGCGAATCGAACGCGACGGCCGCGATCGCCGTGCCCGGCGCGTCGGGCATGACCTTGCATGCCGACGCAACGACGAGCCGGTCCGCGTCGCGCGTGGCGATGCGTGCGCTCGCGATGCCGGCCCAGCGGGCGACGGCCGTGATGGTTGCGTCGTCGCAGGGCTGATTGTCGGCGGCCTGAACCGCCGGGGCGGCGGCGAGTATCAGCAGCGGGGCGAAGCGAAGGATTCTTATGGTCACGCTGGAAGGGGGGCGCAGGTTTCCGTGGAGGTCGCTTATCGAGCCGTGTGAGACACTCAGTCAGGATTTTCGAATGTCCGGTCGCGCGCCGACATGAGACGATCGCCGATTAAGCTTCGAGCTTGCCACCGACCATCGCCGAGCGCGAGCGATTTAGAGCCTTCGCGGCGGCTCACCTTGTGTACCTGGTCCGAGCGGCCGAGCAGTTCGAGTTCGTCGGCGGTCAGGCCGATGTGGATGCGCCCGCCGATCAGCGCGATAGTCGCGGGTTCCGCTCCCAAATCGCGGATCAAGGCCTCCACTTCGCGCGCAGTGTTGACGTTCTCCGGGTATGGCATGCCGTGGGCAATGATGGTCGACGATTCCAGCGCCACGAGTGGGCGGCCGGCGGCCCGTGCGGCGGCCACAGGCGCGCTGAAGTTCAACCAGAATTGGGCGAGGTCGGCAGCCATTTGGATCCTTTCAACGCTGCGATTCGATTCGAATGGTCACCAGACAATTCGAGTGTTAGGCAGGGCCGCCTTGAGCTCATCGACGTTCTTGGCCCTGGTGCCGTAGAGAACCAGCTCTCGGAGTCCTGTCAGGCCCTTCAGTACTTCGATGTCCTGGACCGGCGTGTTTGCGAGATAGAGCTCTTGCAGACCGGTCAAGTCCTTCAGCGCATCGATGTTTTGAACGTCGGTGCGAAAGAGATTCAGCGTTCGAAGGCCCGTCAGGTCTTTCAGCGCATCGATGTTCTCGACCCTGGTGTCGGCGAGATTGAGCCTTCGCAGGTCCGTCAGGCCCTTCAGCGCATCGATGCTCCTGACTTGCGTGCGCGCAAGCACGAGTGTTTCCAACTGGCGCAATCCCTTCATCGCATCGATGTTCTCGACGTTGGAGCCGTCGAGCACGAGCGTTTTCAGGGTGTGCATTCCCGTTAGCAAATCGAGGTTCCGAACTGGAGTATTGGCGAGATAGAGCGCCTGCAGATCGCCCAGCTTCTTCAACGCATCGAGGCGCTCGACTTGCGTCTCGTTGAGATCGAGCGTTTTCAACGCGGTCAGCTGGCTGAGCGGCTTGATGTTCCGGACATTCCTCGCGCCACCCAGCTTGAGTGTTTCCAGGTGAGGCAATTTCTCCAACGCGTCGAGGTCCCGAACCTGTGTGTCCCGGAGATCGAGTTCCCGCAGGTCGGTCAAGCCCTTCAGCGCATCGAGGTTCGAGACCCGGGTCTCCCACAGATTGAGCGATTGCAGGCCGGTCAGTCCTCGAAGCGCATCGATGTTCTGGACTTGGGTGCGGTGGACCACGAGTCGTTTCAGGGAACGCATGCCCTTGAGCGCGTCGATGCGCCAGACCGGAGTCCCCGTGAGGTCGAGCGATTGAAGGCCACCCAGTCCGTCAAGCGAGTCGACGTTATCGACTTCGGTGTCTGCCAGATTCAACTCGAGTCTGAGGCGGAGCTTGCTTAGATGCGGGAGCGCCGCGGCGAGCTGCGAGGTCGTCAATGCCGGCTTTGCCCGCAATGCCAGGCATCCCGACTCGGGTGTCGTAGCGGAATCGCCGCTGTCATTGCAGGCGCCCGCATAAAATCCCAGATCGATCAGCGCCCGTTCATCCAGTTTTTCCCGAAAAGGGCTCAACACCACCAACAGGCTCACAAGCAAAAGGCCGATGCCGCCGGCAATGGCCCATGGCCTGGCACGGCGCCAGACCGATGTGCGCAAGCCTTCAGAAGTGGGCTTTGTGCTTGAGGGTGGTGTTTCAGGCACGGCGGGCTCTGTTCGTCCAAGGTCGCTTCCTTTATACACGAAGCAAGGGAACAAAACGGCGCACCGGAATGTTCTCCGAGATGGATGGGTCGTACTTTCACACGCGCTTTCCAAAACGCTTTCGACCCCAAACTTTTGCCCCATCAATCAACTTATGACGGCACGCATCGAATCGCCACCTATCGCGCTCGACCGCGCGCAGGCGCCGTCGCATTACACACGCACGGCGATGGTCCTTCACTGGACCACCGCCGTTTTGATGATCGGTAACGCGACCCTTGGCTTGAGCGCGGACTCACTGTCCGATGGCTGGGTGCGTCCGGTAATCGACACGCACAAGTCGATCGGCATCACCGTGCTCGGCCTTGCGCTCATGCGCATCCTGTGGCGCGTTTCACACCGGCCGCCGCGGCTGCCGCGCGAGTTCCCGTCGTGGGAGCGCGTGGCCGCACACGTCGCGCACTTCCTGCTATACGAATTGATGATCGCGCTGCCGCTCTCGGGATGGGCGCACGACTCCGCATGGAAGGATACGCTCACGCATCCGATGCGGCTTTTCAACCTGTTCCCGTGGCCGCGCATCGGCTTCGTGATGAACCTCGATCCGTCCGTCAATGAACCGCTGCACACGGGCCTGGGCACGCTGCATACGTGGCTCGGTTATGCGCTGTATGCGTTGCTCGCGATGCACATCGGCGGCGCGCTCAAGCATCAATGGCTCGATCGTCAGTCGGTCTTCAAACGGATGGCGCCGTGATGGACGCCGATATCGTTATTGACGCCGTGCGCCAGCAGGCTGATTCACGGCGGCGTCACGGTGCTGTGGCTGCTGCTGTTCGCGCGAGCGTTCTTTCTCCACGGCGTCGTCGCATGGTCGCGCGGCATCATCTATGTCGTCTACGACACGCTGCTGCTGTTTTTCGTTACGGTCGCCAACAAAGGTCGATGAACAACCGTTGTACGGCGTAGTTCGGCCGCTCAATTGCCTTCGTTCGGACTGTTCTCGATGGCCGATTGTGGCCGAACTCGGCCGGCCACCGCCCAGCGCACGCGACCGGCGCAGATCGACCCTATCCGGCCAGTCGTTTCCCTTGTCGACAGTGGCCGTTTCGGGACCGACTTCGGTCGCCTGCGGAATTTATGCCGGGCGTTGAACTTCCTCAGCAAGCCAGTCGCGCAATGCGCAAACCTTAGGATGATCTCGACTGCCGATGCGATAGACGAGATCGTAGCCGCGTTCCGCCTTGAGCTTGAAATGGGCAAATGGTGCTACGAGCCGTCCCGCCGCGATGTCATCGGCGACCAGCACGCTCCGTCCTAGCGCGACACCTTCGCCCCGTATCGCTGCCTCGATGGCCATGCTGCCGTGGCTGTATGCTGGTCCCCGGCCGGTGCGGACCTTGTCGACCTGCGCAAGCGCGAACCACTGTTCCCAGTTCGCCAACATCCGGTCCTCGTGCAGCAGGGTACAACTGGACAAACTGTCGACGGACGGCAAACCATCCATCCTGGCCTGATACTCAGGGCTGCACACGGGCGTGACGGTTTCGTCCATGATCCGCTCTGCCAATGCGCGCGGATAGCGGCCACTGCCGTAGCGGATTGACACATCCACCTTGCCATCTTGCAGATCGACGTTTATGTCCGTCACGTCCAGATGAACATCGAGTTCGGGATGCAGTGCCTTGAAGCGATGCAGCCTGAGCGCGAGCCATTTGCTTGCGAACGAGACGCTGGTGCTGATCGTCATGCGCGCGACGCTATCCTGAGCACGAAGCCGCTCGGCTTCCCTGGTCAGCTCGCCCAGAAGGCGGGTCACAGCCAGCAGCAGTTCGGCGCCCGACTCCGTCAGCACGATCCGTCGCGTCAGTCGCTGGAACAAGGCGATCCCGAGATCGTCTTCGAGCGTCTTGATATGGCGACTGACGGCACCTTGCGTTACATGCAGTTCCTGCGCAGCGAGCGTCATGCTCAGCAGGCGTCCTGTCGCCTCGAAGGCGCGGAGGGTTTGCAACGGCGGTAGTCGGTCGAACATAAATGCTAATGCATGAGTTTAACTCATGCATTATATGACGATAAATGGTTTGTCAATCGTCTTTGCGGACGCCAACATTTGGGACCGGTTTATTCTGCTCGCAGGCGCCCAGGGGGAAACATGCAGTTCCATACATGGCTCGTCTTCTTTGTGACCTCCATTGGAATGTCACTGGCGCCGGGCCCAAACGGGCTGCTCGCGCTGACGCACGGCGCGATGTACGGTAGCCGAAAGACGCTCTTTACCATTTCAGGCGCCGTGGCGGGTTTCATCGCTGTTATTGCACTCTGTATGTTCGGCATCGGCGCGCTGATCAAGGCTTCTGTCATCTGGCTCACCGCCCTCAAGCTGGTTGGTGGAGCCTATCTCGTCTGGCTGGGCGTCCAGGTGTGGCGGTCGCCCGCAATCGCCGTTGCGGCCACGCCAGCAGCCACGAGTGAGGCGCGACCATGGTCGCTCGTGCGGCAAGGGGCGCTGTCGTCTGCCACGAATCCCAAGGGGCTTTTGTTCTTCAGCGCGTTCCTGCCGCAATTCATCGATGCTCAGCGAAGCCTCGTGATCCAGTTCTCGATCGTGGCGGCCACATATGCGGTCACCGAATTTGCTGCCGAGTACGTCTTTGCAATCGCCGCTAACCGAATCCGTCCGTGGCTCGGTCGAGCTGGGCGGCGCTTCAATCGCGTCTGTGGCGGCATCTTCGTTGCGATTGGTACCGTGTTACCGCTCCATGTGTAAATCCGCGCAGGTCGGCTCCCGTCAGGAGTGCCGATCGAGCCATTCTTCGTTCCGAGTTCCAATGTCCAGCCAAAGCTCTTTATCTCCCACGGGAGCCGGAATCGTTCCGGATGCGTACACCCAAAGGACTGCCGGACTGACGCTGAGAAATCTCAGTGGCATGCTGCTGCTCGCAGTGATGTGGGGACTGTCCATTCCGGTGACGAAGCTGGGGCTTCAGACGTTGCCGCCGTTGACGCTGACAGCGTTCCGGTTTGCCGTGGCGGTGCCTCTACTGCTGGCCTTTACCGTGGGGCGCCATGCGCTGCCGTGGCGGGCAGTGCCCCGAGTAGTTGCGCTCGGCGTTCTCGGCATCGGTGTGGGGCAGGTTGCCCAGACCTTCGGCGTTGCCGGTACGTCGGCGTCCGTCGGCACGATCATTTCCGCAACCATTCCGGTATTCATCGTTTTCTTCGCAGCCGTACGGCTCAGGCAGCACGTCTCAGCCTTACAGCGAGTCGGCCTGCTCGCCGCATTCGCGGGCATTGCGCTCGTCGCGCTTGGGCATGGTCATGGTGCGGCGGCCACCGCGCCAACGACCCTGGCCGGAGCGGGATGGCTTCTGTTGTCCGCTGTCGCGATTGCGTTCTACTACGTCTGGAGCGTGGAACTGACCAGTGCGTACGGTACCGCCACGGTGGTGGCGTGGAGCACGATGTTCGGTTTCGTAGCCGTGCTGCCCTGGAGTATCAGTGAATTCAGGCACGTACCGATCTACATCACCGCGCAAGGCGTTGCGGCTGCCGTTTATCTAGGTGTCGTGGTGACCGTTGCAGGTCTATTCCTGTGGTTGAACCTCTTGCGCGTCGTTCCCGCGCGCGTCGCCGCGAGCGTTCAGTACCTACAGCCTTTGGTTGGCATCGTCGCGGCGTCCGCGATGTTTGGCGATACGCTCGGAGCGTCGTTCGTAGGGGGCGCGCTTCTCGTCCTGGCCGGACTCGTACTGACGATGAGCACGGGGAAGACACCTCGTTAGGCGGGGGGCAACCGAACGGCCGCAGGCTGGCACCGAAGCGACACCTCAGCATCGCGACGCGGCGAAAACAAATGTCCCAAACTGGCCGAACGCCGACATCGTGTTCCGTGTTTCCGATAGATTTTCGAAGAATAAAAAAGGCCCTTGCGGGCCTTACGTCGACGAAAGTGAGGGCGACAGCTTACCGCGTCAACGCCGTAAACCCCTCCAGCAGCCGGTCGACATCAGCCGCCCCAATCGCCCCCATCGTCGAGATCCGGAACAGTTCCTTCGACAGCCCGCCTTGCCCCGCATAGATCACGAAGCCACGCGCCTTCAACCCGTCGTGCAGCGTCTCGTACGTAACGCCCTGCGGCAGCCGATACGCGCGCAGCACGACCGACGACGCGCCTTCCGGCAACACGAGCGGCATCCCGCGCGCCGCGAGCCCGGCTTGCGCCTGATCCGCGAGCGCCTTGTAATGCGCATGCCGCGCGCGCCAGCCGCCGGCCTCATCGAACTCACGCAGCGCCTCGACGAGCGCATAGTAAGCATGCACGGAAGGCGTAAACGGCGTATTCCGCTGATCCTGCAGCTTCGCAAGCCGACCAAGGTCGAGGTAGTACGTGCGGCTCGCAGCCTTCGCGAGCGCGCCGCGGCGCACGATCACGAACGCCGCGCCCGGCACGCCGTGCAGGCACTTGTTCGCGGTCGCGGCGACCGCGTCGATCACGCCGCCGGCGAAGTCGATCGCTTCGGCGCCGAAGCTGCTGACGCCATCGACAAGCATCTTCACACCGCGTGCACGGCACACGTCCGCGATCGCACCGAGGTCGTTCAGCCGCCCGGTCGTCGTTTCATGATGAATCACCGCGACGTGCGAATAGCCGCCCGCATCGAGCTCCGCACCGATCTGCGCGAGATCCGGCGCCTGCATCCATTCATGCTTCAGCACGTCGTGCGCGATTCCGTACTGCGTCGCGATCTGCGTGATGCGCTCGCCGTACACGCCGTTCTCGATCACGAGCAGCTTGCCGTCCTGCGGCACGAGCGCCGCGATCATGCTTTCGACGGCGGCGGTGCCCGAGCCCGTCATCAGCACGGCGGCCCATTCGGCCGGATCGAGTTCGTATGCGGCGACGAGGCGCGCACGCGCCTCATCCTGCAGATCGAAGAATTCGCTTTCGCGATGGCACAGGTCGGGTTGCAGCAGGCTGCGGCGCACGCGTTCGGTGAGCGTGACCGGGCCGGGATTCAGCAGCAGCATCAATGAGCTCCTTCGGCGTGGACTTCAGCCTGCGCGGCGCCGATATGCCGCATCAGGCGGGTCTTGACCTCGACCGGTGTGACGGTCGGGCGGGGCAGCCCGTCGGGCACGCCGGTACGGATCGCGATCCGCACGAAGCGCGTGCCGTCGGCCGGATGCGATGCGTCGAGCGTCGCATCGAGCACGTCGAGCGTGTCGCCTTCGACGGCCGACGCATAGCCGCACGCGGCCGCGACGCCGGCGAACGACACATGCCGCGACACGGTCGCCTGGCCGCCCGTCGATTCGTGCGCGCCGTTGTCGAGCAGCACGTGCGTGAGATTGGACGGACCGTAGGTGCCGAGCGTCGCGAACACGCCCATGCGCATCAGCGCGGCGCCGTCGCCGTCGACGGCCACCACGCGCAGGTCGGGGCGCGCGAGCGCGAGACCCAGCGCGAGCGGTGTCACGCAGCCCA
This sequence comes from Burkholderia sp. Bp8998, assembly GCF_003854235.1. Taxonomy (NCBI): domain Bacteria; kingdom Pseudomonadati; phylum Pseudomonadota; class Betaproteobacteria; order Burkholderiales; family Burkholderiaceae; genus Burkholderia; species Burkholderia sp. Bp8998. Next base: position 131,201 of record NZ_QTQF01000017.1, on the reverse strand, counting down.
TCGAGCCGACCATGTACAGCTGGTTCGGGCGGTCGTCGATCGCATAGAGCTCGCGGCCGCAGAAGCCGGTCGACGCGAGCACGACGGTCGAATCGACCGGCGTGTGCGCGATCACGCGCTGCAGCGCGTCGTGACGGGTCGGCCACGCGGCGGGCGCTTCGGCGCGTGCCGCAGACTGCGCGGCGACATGCGCACGCGGCGCTGCCGCCGGGTTTGCCTTCAGCTCATACGGCGCGACGCTGCCTTTCTGCATCACGAGCGCGTACGGGCGGCCCGTCGCGTCCATGTGCGCGATCGCGCGGTCGAGTGCCGGGCCGACCTGTTCGGGGTCGGTCGGGAACGTCTCCCACGGGATCTCCATCGTGTCGAGCATCGCCGGCGTGATGGGCCCCATCAGCGCATGCTGCGGCTCGTCGGGCACGCCGGGCTGGCCGCGCCACGTGACGATCAGCAGCTGCGGCAGCCGGAACGTCCAGGTCAGCGACGTGAGCGGGCTCACCGCGTTGCCGAGCCCCGAGTTCTGCATCATCGCGATCCCGCGCTTGCCGCCGAGCGTGGCGCCGGCGATCAGCGCGACCGCGTCGCCCTCGTTCGCGGCCGACAGGTAGTGCAGCGTCGGGTCCTGCAGCACGTAGTTGATGAACGGCGTCAGGTACGAGCAGGGCACGCCCGCGTACCAGTCGAAGCCGCGTTCGCGCGCGGCCTCGACGAACTGGGCCGCTTCGATCATCGTGCGCTCCCGTTGCCGGCGCCCGGCTCGGACAGCGGCGTCTGGCCGTGCGCGAAATCGCCCGCGCGGCGGAAGTCTTCCAGATCGTTGACGCCGCGCCAGTGGCCGTGCACGTACTGCACCTCGATCTTCTCGCCGGCGGCGATCAGCTCGTTGAGCAGCGACGGGATGTCGAGCGTGTCGAAATCGGGGCGTGCCTGCAGCGTCGCGAGCATCGCCTTCAGGCGGTCGACGCCTGCGCCGCGCACGTTCAGCAGGCCGATCCAGCGGCCGTGCGGCGTGCCTGCGGCGACGTCGCTCGATACGCGTTGCAGATAGGTTTTCTGGCCGAACAGGCCGCGATCGTCCGCAGCCGAGCAGAGCGCGAAATCGCGCACGCTCTGGTTGGTCTCCGTGAGCGACGAATCGACGACGACGCTGAACTCGGCCTCGCTCTCCGCGAGGTCGCGCAGGATGTAGCTGCGGAACAGCAGGTCGCCGTACGAGATCACGGTGTCGCCGGTCAGGCGCCCGGCCGCGCACGCGAGCGACGCGAGTTCGCCCGTCTGCGCATGGCGCTCGTTGACCACGAGCTTGATGCCCGACGTGTCGATCGCGTCGGCGCGATAGCCGCCGACCACGGTGATGTCGTTCACGCCATGCTTCTTGAAGCCGTCGACGAGCCAGCGCAGCAGCGGCTTGCCGGCGACCGGCAGCATGACCTTGGGCTTGTCTTCGGTGACGGCCTCGAGCCCCTTGCCGCGGCTTGCGGCGAGCACGATCGCGGCGTTCGACGCGCGCGACGACGACGACAGGTAGATGCGCTCGGCCGCCGAGTATTCGTCGGCGTCCTGCAGGCGGAAGATCTCGTTGACCGATGCGACGCGGTCCTCGACGTTGATCAGCGTTTCGTTCTCGTGGATCTCGCGCGCGACGGCCTGCATTGCCGACGCCGATGCGCGGATCAGGTGGTTCGCCCAGATCACGGTGCTGATGCCGGCCTGGCGGAACACGTCGGTCGGCGTGCTGTAGTACTTGGTCGGCACGATCACGAGCGGCGCGCGGCCGCTCCATTCGCGGGCGAACTGCAGGATCTCGTCGGGGCGCGACAGCTTGCTGTGGATCAGGATCGCGTCGGCGCCGGCTTCCGCATACGCGTTCGCGCGGCGCAGCGCCTCGTCCATCCCCCAGCCCGCGATCAGCGCCTCGACGCGCGCGACGATCGAGAAGTCGGGATCGCTCTGCGAATCCTTGCCAGCCTTGATCTTGCCGCAGAACTCGTCGATCTCGGCGAGCGGCTGGCGTTCGCCGTCGATGAAGCTGTTCGTCTTCGGGAACTGCTTGTCCTCGATGCACACGCCGGCGATGCCGCGCTGCTCGAGTTTCTTCACGAGGCGGCGCACGTTGTTGAAGTTGCCGTAGCCGGTGTCGCCGTCGAGCAGGATCGGCAGGTCGCTCGCGTCGGCCATGAACTCGAGCACGTCGACGACTTGCGTCCAGCTCGCCTCGTTGTTGTCGCGCACGCCGAACTGCGCGGAGATCGCGAGGCCCGATGCCCAGATCCCCTTGAAGCCGGCTTCGCGAACGATGCGCGCGGACAGGCCGTTGTGCGCTTCCATCAGGAATTCGAGGTCGCTGCTGACGAGCATGCGGCGCAGGCGTGCGCTGCGCGATTCGGAGAAGTTGGGTTCGCGTGCGTTCATCGCGCGGCTCCTGCGGTGGTGCGTTGAATCAGGGGGAGAATCTCTTGCGTGGCGCGCGCGACGTCGTTCGGGAAATCGATCTCGATCCACGGCGAACCCGTGACGTCGGCGACGTCGAACGAATGGCCGCCTTCGAGCAGCAGGTCGCGCACGGCTTCCTCGTGCGGCATGTTCGCGCGGCCGCTGTCGACGTAGCCCGCGACGATCGTCGCGAGACGGCGCGCGGTGCCTTCGGTGAAGCGGAAGAAGCCGACCGACTCGCCGATCGTGTCGTACTCGAGGTCGACCGCGAGCTGCTTGCGCAGCTCGACCGGCACGCCGTTCTTCAGGCACAGCTTGACGGGTTCGTCGCCGGCCTCGAAGTCGCGATCGATCAGCAGGCGGTCGACCGACTTGTCGGCATCGGCGACCAGCGCGTGCAGGATGTTCTCGTCGTACAGCACGTCCGCGTCCATCAGCAGCACGTCGCCGCCGCGCGTCATCGCATCGGCGACGGTGTGCACGGTCAGCACGCTGCCGAGGTCGTAGCGCTCGTTCAGCACGATCTCGGCGGTGCGGCCGAGGCGCTTCAGTTCCTGCTCGACCTTCTCGGACTGGAAGCCGAGCCCGAGCACGATTTCATCGACGCCGGCGGCGTCGAGCACGCGCAGATGGCGCTCGAGCAGCGACACGTCGTCGAAGCGCAGCAGGCACTTCGGGAATTGCGCCTCGGGCGGTTGTTGCAGGCGCAAGCCGAGGCCTGCCGCAAGAATGATGGCTCGCATGGGTTCTCCAACCAAAAAGCCGGCGGATCTGAACGATCAGTCGGCGAGCGGCTGCGGCGCACGGCGCCGCTGCCAGTTTCTTTCACTGAAATGCAGATAGAGCAGGCCGGGCAGGCCGAGCGCGAGTTCGCGCGCGCGCTTCGCGAGCGACAGCGCGAGCGCCGCGTCGGGCGGCAGGCCGACCAGCGGGGCGAGCAGCAGGTAACCGCCTTCCTGGGCACCGAGCGAGCCGGGGATCGCGAACGCCGCACCGCGAATCGCCTGGCCGACGCTCTCGAGCAGCAGCGCGTCGAGCCAGCTGACGGGGTGCCCGAGGAAGTGCAGCGCGAGCCACACTTCGGCGGTGCCGACGATCCAGCCGACGAGGCTCGATGCGAAGGTCTTCGCGACCTTCGCGCGATCGCGGTACAGCGCGCCGACCGCGTCGTCGATCGCGTCCGCGCGGGTCGCCAGCGACGACCAGTCGCGCGGGCCGAGCAGCTTCGACGCGAGACGCAGCCCGCGGCCGAACAGCCCGCGCCGCTGCGCCGCGTAGAACGCGACGGCGAGGGCGCCGAGCACGCCGGTGGCGATCAGCGCCGGCGTGCGCAGGTGAGCGACCGACTCGTGCGTCGCATAAAGGCTGAACGTGGCGATGCCGATCAGCGCGAATGCCATCTGCGCGAGCGCCTGCATCGTCGTGCTGACGGTGACGGCTGCGGCCGCATCGGCCATCCGCGTGCCGCGCTGCGCGAGGTGGCGCACCATCAGCACCGGGCCGCCGATCTGCCCGGCGGGCAGCAGGCTGTTCACCGATTCGCCGACCCAGCGCGCGCGCAGCGCGTTGCCGAGTTCGGCGCCCGGCTGGCCGCGGCGGAACATCACCGAGATCGCCAGCGCGTCGATCACGAGCGGCACGACGTGGAATGCCGCGACGAGCGCGAGGCCCCAGCCGGCCGCGAGGAACGTCGACGCGACCGCGCCGACGCCCTGCCACGCGAGCAGGGCGACGAACAGTGCCGTTCCGAGGGACAGCAGGATCAGGCCGGCGCGTGTCATGACCCGGTCGACCGTCGTGTGGCCAGCTGCTTGAACACCTGGCGGAAGCCGAAATATGCGATCGCGTCCTTCATGTTCGAGATGAAGCGCTTCCACGGCCGCATGCCGGGGTTGGTCACGTATTCGAACGTCAGCGACACGCGCGTCTCGTTCTGGCCGAGCGGGGTGATGCGATGGCGCAGCTTGTCGCCGTCGAACAGCACGATGCCGCCGTCGGCGATCTGCACGGAGCCCGGTTCGTCGGGCACGTCCGGGTTGCGCGTGTGCAGCTCGTAGTCGAGCCGGCACGACGATTCGTCGATCACGCCGATCAGCAGCGTGTAGCGGCGCCCATCGTAGTACGACGTGTCGTAGTGCCAGCCGATGTGGTCGCCCGGCTTCGTGTAGTAATACAGCGCGTACGCATGCGGATCGTTGTCCGGCGACACCATCAGCTTGTCGCCCGTGATCTTCTCGAGGAAGCCGATCAGCGCCTTCGAGCGGTACAGCTCGGCGATGTACGGCGCCTGCTCGTCGATCGTGTGCCGGCTCACGCTGCCGCCCTGCTTGTGGCCGGGCAGGTAATTGCGGTTCAGGCCGGGCTGCATCGCGCGGGCGGCGGCCGCGAGTTTCGCGTGCGCGTCGGCCGGCAGGAATGCATCCAGATACAGGAACGACCCCTGGCGCGTGTAGTCGTCGCGCAGGTGGTCGAGGTCGAGACGGCCGACGCTGTCGGCCACGGTGCGATCGGGATCGGCCGCTGCCGCGCGCGCAGGCGCGGGGCGTGCCGGGCTCAGCACGGAGTCGTCGCGCGTGCTAGGAGTCATTTGGAAACCTGGATTTCGGTGGAGTTCTGCGGGAGGCTGCCGCGACGCACGATGCGCCACCAGTCGATCACGACCCACGCGGCGAACAGCGGGGCGCCGATCGACGCCGCGAGCAGGAACGGCTGGACGCCGTCGGCGAGCGTCACGATCGGCAGCAGGTAGAGCACGTCTTCCGTTTCGAAGCCGCCGGCGAACGCCTGCTTGGTGCCGGACTTGCCGGCGAACGATTCGATCCGCATGCGCAGGAAGAAGATCAGCGCGACGGCCGCGCCGGCCACCGCGCCGAGCAGTACCGGCGATGCGGTCATCTGGCCGCCCTGGGCGACGATGCCGAGGCCCATGCTGACGAACAGCGCGACCGTCACGAGCGCGTCGGCCGCGAGGTCGTAAAAGTGACCGATCTTGCTGGACTTGCCGCTGATGCGCGCGAGTTCGCCGTCGGTGTGGTCGACGAAGTTCGACAGCACGATCAGGAATGCACCCGCGTTGCTCCAGCCGAAGCCGCCTTGCGCGAGGCACCAGGCACCGGCGAGGCCGATCAGCAGACGAAGGGTAGTGAGGTGATTCGGGGTGACCGGCGTGTCGATCAGCGGCCGGACAAGCGAGCGCGCGAGCCGCGCATCCCAGGTGCGTGGCAGAGGCGGTTCGGAACGTGTGGCGGTTTTTCTTTGGTCCATCGGCGAAATATATACGGAATTGTAATTTGTTGCTTTTTATTCGATCAATGTCCTGACATACGGGAGTGTTACCGCGCATTCCGGACATCGGCCGGTTGCAAACCGGATGCGCGAAACGGCGTTCGCGCAGGCGGGCCTCACCTGATCCAGTGTGGTTCGCATCACGCGTCTGTCAAGGGCGGACGGGCCTTGCGCGCGGGCCTGGCCGCGATTCGCGCATGTCGACGGATTGACGTGCATCAGGCCCGAAACGGATTGACGTGCATCAGGCCCGAAAACGCGGTGCCGGCTGACAATCGGTCGCGGCGATCGCCGATCGGCCATTGCATGCGGATTCCCTGCGTTTACGCCGTCAATCCGGAAAGGTATCGGTTGATTGATGTTCAGCTGTTCGTAATCTTCGAGCCGAAAAATGGCAACCAGCTTTCGCATGCCTTTCGACTGCATTCGGCGTCCGAGCCGCGCGCTGTCATGAAACGGCCGTTCGATACCCGGTGCATTCAGCAAGTATCTTTTGCATCCGGCGGACATTTCGCGGCGATGGCCTCTGCGATACTCGGACCGTGCCCGTGGTGCCGGGCCGCCCCTCGCGGCCCCAAGGGCTTCGCGTCGCTCAGGAGACACCCCCCGCGACGTCAACGACAGACCCAAGCATTAGATAACCCGCCATGTCTTCTTCACGCATCCTCGCTCCCGCCCTGCGTTCGCTCGTCCGCACCGCCGACGAAGCCGCCGCGCTGATCCGTCCCGGCATGACCGTCGCGATGAGCGGCTTTACCGGCTCCGGCTATCCGAAGGCCGTGCCGGCCGCGCTCGCCGCCCACATCGACGCCGCCCACGCGCGCGGCGAGGATTTCCGGATCAACGTGCTGACGGGCGCATCGACCGCGCCGGAACTCGACGGCGCGCTCGCCCGCACCAACGGCATCTCGATGCGCCTGCCGTACCAGTCCGACCCGACGCTGCGCGACAAGATCAACAACGGCGAAGTCGACTACCAGGACGTCCACCTCAGCCACGTCGCGCAATACGCATGGTTCGGGCTGTACGGCGACCTCGACGTCGCGATCGTCGAAGTCGCGGGCATTCGCGAGGACGGGCTGCTGATCCCGTCCGCATCGATCGGCAACAACAAGACGTGGCTCGAGCTGGCGAAGCACGTGATTCTCGAAGTCAACTCGCGCCAGCCGCTCGGCCTCGACGGGATGCACGACGTCTATTACGGCACCGCGCTGCCGCCGCACCGCAAGCCGATTCCGCTGACGAAAAGCGACGACCGGATCGGCGAGCCGTACCTGCGCTGCCCGGCCGACAAGATCGTCGCGATCGTCGAGACCGACGCGCCGGACCGCAGCAACGCGTTCTCCGCACCCGACGCCACGTCGAAGCAGATCGCGCTGCAACTGATCGACTTCCTGCGCCACGAAGTGAAGCGCGGCCGCCTGCCGGAAAACCTGCTGCCGCTGCAGTCGGGCGTCGGCAACATCACGAACGCGGTGCTCGCGGAACTGAGCTCGGCCGGCTTCTCGAACCTGACCGCGTATACCGAGGTGATCCAGGACGGCATGCTCGACCTGCTCGACGACGGCACGCTGAGCTTCGCGTCGGCCACGGCGCTGTCGCTGAGCCCGGCCGCCGTGCAGCGCTTCGCCGACGAGATCGCGACGTTCCGCGAAAAGATCCTGCTGCGCCCGCAGGAGATCAGCAACCATCCGGAACTCGTGCGCCGCCTCGGCTGCATCGCGATGAACGGGATGATCGAGGCCGACATCTACGGCAACGTGAACTCGACGCACGTGATGGGCACGAAGATCCAGAACGGCATCGGCGGCTCGGGCGACTTCGCGCGCAACGGCTACCTGTCGTGCTTCATGTCGGCCAGCACCGCGAAGGGCGGCGCGATCTCGCGGATCGTGCCGATGGCGAGCCACGTCGACCATACCGAGCACGACGTCGCGGTGGTCGTCACCGAGCAGGGGCTCGCGGACCTGCGCGGCCTGTCGCCGAAGCAGCGCGCGCGCAAGATCATCGCGAACTGCGCGCATCCCGACTACCGGCCGATGCTCGAGGACTACTTCGAGCGCGCGTCGCGCGAGAGCTTCGGCAAGCACACGCCGCACCTGCTCGCCGAGGCGCTGTCGTGGCACGAGCGCTACGTGCGCACCGGGACGATGAAGGCCTGACGTTGCAGCCCGCGACGGGCGTGCACCCGTCGTATCCGTCAATCCATCGCCGCGTGCGCGACGTCGACGCCCGCCGTTTTCTGCGGCGGGCGGATCAGCAGCAACAGCGGGATCATCAGCAGCGTCGCGACGAACATCAGCTTGAAGTCGTTCAGGTACGCGATCATCGCGGCCTGCTGGTTGATCGTGCGGTCGAGCAGCGCGATGTCGAGGTGGCTGCCGGCCATTGCCTGCACGGCCCGGTCGAACGGCGTGATGTGGGTCGCGAGGTCGGCATGCGCGACCTGCGTGTTGCGCGTCATCAGCGTCTGCACGATCGAGATGCCGATACTGCTGCCGATGTTGCGCATCAGGCTGTAGGTGGCCGTGCCGTCCGCGCGCAGCTCGGGCTGTAGCGTCGAGAACGACAGCGCGCTCAGCGGCACGAACACGAGCCCCAGCCCGAAGCCCTGGACCACCCCGGGCCACACGATGTCCGCCTCGGACAGCACGATCGTGTACTGCATCATCTGCCACAGCGCGAGCGCCGAAATCGCCAGCCCGGCGAGCAGCAGCGCCCGCGCGTCCACGTACTTCAGCAATCGTCCGACGAACAGCATCGCGATCATCGTGCCCGCGCCGCTCGGCGCGGTGACGAGGCCCGTCGTCGCGACGGGATAGCCCATCAGGTTCTGCAGCATCGGCGGCAGCAGCGCGCGCGTCGCGTACAGCACCGCGCCGACGACGAAGATGAACAGCGTGCCGGTCGCGAAGTTCGGGTCGCGCAGCAACTCCGACTTGAAGAAGGACGCCTTGCCGACGGTCGCCGTATGCACGAGGAAGAACGCGAAGCTCAGGGCCGCGACGAGCGCCTCGATGCGGATTTCGTACGAACCGAACCAGTCGAGCTGCTCGCCGCGATCGAGCATCGCCTGGAACGCGCCGATCGCGAGTGCGAGCGTCGCGAAGCCGAACGCGTCGAATTTCACGTGCGGGCGCGGCGCGCGCGCGGGCAGGAAGGTCAGCACGCCGGCCAGGGCGAACGCGCCGATCGGCACGTTGATGAAGAACACCCAGCGCCAGTTGTAGCTGTCGGTGAGCCAGCCGCCGAGGGTCGGGCCGAGGATCGGGCCGACCATCACGCCCATCCCCCAGATCGCCATCGCCTGGCCCTGTTTCTCGCGCGGGTTGATGTCGAGCAGGATCGACTGCGACAGCGGCACCAGCGCGGCGCCGAACACGCCCTGCAGCAGCCGAGCGCCGACGATCTGCACGAGCGACTCGGACAGCCCGCACAGCGCGGACGCGATCGTGAAACCCGCGATCGAGATCGTCAGCAGCCGTTTCATGCTGAGCCGGTCGGACAGCCAGCCGGTCAGCGGCGTCGCGATCGCCGCGGCGACGATGTAGGAGGTCAGCACCCAGGTGATCTCGTCCTGCGACGCGGACAGCGTGCCCTGCATGTGCGGCAGCGCGACGTTCGCGATCGTGCTGTCGAGCGTCTGGATCAGCGTCGCGAGCATGATCGACAGGGTCAGCATCGGCCGATTGAGGGCGGGCGGCGAGGCGGGGGCGTCGGCGGCGGGATTCAAGCGGGTGTCTCCGTGGGGCGGTCGCCGTGGGCGGCGATCCGGTATCACTCGAATTATAAGCACGCTTATTATAGTCGTGCTCATCGCCTGGCCCGGGCCGCAAGTCATTCGCGGCCTGCCCCTATAATCGCCGCATGGACAAGACTTACGAGAACCGGATCGGCTACCTGATTTCCGACGTGGCCCGCCTGCAGGGACGCCTGTTCGACCGGCGCGCGAAGCGCATCGGACTGACGCGCGCGCAAAGCCGCGTGCTCGCGTACCTGACGTGGAAGGGTGAGATGAATCAGGCGCGGCTCGCGGAATGGCTCGAGATCACGCCGATCTCGCTGACGCGGCTGCTCGACCGGATGGAAAGCTGCGGGTGGATCGAACGCATCGCGAACGACGACGATCGCCGCGCGTTCGTGATCCGGCTGACCGACAAGTCGCGCGACATCTTTCCGCAGATGCTGGAAGTGGGCGACACCGTCACCGACGACGGGCTGCGCGGCTTCACGCGCGACGAGCGCGACACGCTCGTGCGCCTGCTCGGGCGGGTGCGCCACAACCTGATCGAAAGCGGCGGCGAATGATGCGGGCGCCGGTTCGCCGCAGCAGCGCCCACAGGTCCATCGAGCGTGCGGCGAGGCGGCCGCACCGCGGCGGCTAGCGCCCCGGGCGCATCATCCCGCGTAATACACGCGGCACTCCATTTCGCGTCCGCGCACGACGCGCTTGCCGACGAGCGAGCCGAGCGTTTCCGTGACGACCGTCCGCTGGTACTCGCATTGCAGCGCATCGTAGAAGTAGAGCGCGACCCAGTCCGCGGTGCGGGTGGACTCCTGCGGGCGCACGGGATACGGGCACAGCGCGGTGAAATGCCAGCCGCCTTTCGTCATGTGCATGACGGGCGGCTGAACGCTCAGGTCTGCGTTCAGGCGACGCGACACGAGCGTGGGCAGGGTGCCGGCCGCGGCCTTGCTGCGGTACAGGCGGTCGATATAAAGCAGCAGCTCGACGGGCGGTTCCGTGCCGAGATCGGCGTCGCGCACATGGCCTTGCCAGCGCCGGCGCCGGCTCAGCACGTCGTCGAGCGCCGCGCGGATGCCGGCCGCGCGACGCGGGCCGACGCCCGCGATCGCTTCGAGCTGGCCGCTGCGGGCCGCGCGTTCGAGATCCTCGAGCGTATCGATGTGCAACTGATCGTGAATCCGCAGCGCGAGCGCGTGGCCGATGCCCGGCACGGCCTCGAAGGCGGACGCGCGCTCCGCGTCGCCGCGCAGCCGGTCGAGCAGGCGCCAGCGTCCGGTCACCAGCAGTTCGGCGATCGCCTGCGCGACGCCGGTACCGACCTCCGGCAGTACGCCGAGCGCATCGACACCGCCCGCGTCGAACCGGGTGCGGATGGCGTCGTCGAGCGATTCGATCGTGTCGGCCGACGCGCGGTAGGCGGCAACCCGATAGGGATTCGCCCCCTGGTCGGCAAGCAACTGCGCGGCTTCGCGCAGGCACGCCGCGATTTGCCGGTTTTCCTCGTGTGTTTGGCCAATGGTCGTTTGCATGTGCGAGCCCGGAAATGTGCAAACGGAACGGACACGGCGTGCAATGCGCCGGTCCACCTTTTATTTCATCACATTGTCATGGCAAGCGACGAGCAAAACTTGACGTGCGTCAATGGCAAACGTTGCACAGGTGGAACCGGGCCGCGCGCGTTCGTGCCGGGCTGCAGCACGAACGCGCGACCGGTTACGCTTCGAGGAACGACTGCGCGCCCTCGGCCTCCGCGGCCGTGCGCAGCGTGGCGAGCGCGCGCTTCTCGATCTGCCGCACGCGTTCGCGCGACATGCCCGCGTCCTGCGCGATCGCGTCATAGGTGTCGGGCTCGGCGCCGCCGAGGCCGAAGCGCCGGCGCAACACGTTGGCCTCGGCCGGCGTGACCGAGCGCAGCAGCGACGTCACGCATTCGCGCATGCGCGTGTCCGCCAGCCGCTCGAACGGGCTTGCCGACGCCTGGTCCTCGATCAGGTCGACGAGGCCGGTGTCCGCGTCGGGCAGCGGCGTGTCGAGCGACAGCGGCTCGGCAGGGAGCGCGAGCACCGCGCGCAGCTTGTCCTCGGCGAGCCCGGTTTCCGCCGCGAGCTCGGCCGGCGTCGCGCGCCGGCCCGTGCGCTGGTGGAGGCGCCGCGCATGCCGCTGCACGCGCTGGTGCTGGTCGCTGACGTGCACGGGCACGCGGATCGTGCGCGAGCGGTCGGCCACCGCGCGCGCGACCGCCTGCCGGATCCACCAGGTCGCGTAGGTCGAGAACTTGAAGCCGCGCCGGTATTCGAACTTCTCGATCGCGCGCATCAGGCCGAGGCAGCCATCCTGCACGAGGTCGGGCAGGTCGACGCCGCGGTTCATGTACTTGCGCGCGACCGACAGCACGAGCCGCAGGTTCGCCTCGAGCATCGCGCGCGTACCGTCGCGCACCTTCTGCTGGCCGTCGCTCAGCGCCGCGCCGAGCGCACGCCGTGCGACCGTGTCGAAGCACGCGGCATCGGTGCCCGCGGTGGCGTCCGTCGCGGCATCGACCGGCGCGGCGGCGAGCGCGCGCACGACGCGGCTTGCGTCGTCGACGGCCGGTGCAACCCACGCAAGCGAACCGAGCAGCGTGGCCAGGCGGTTGCGGGCGTCACGGTACTCGGCCGAACGGCAGCCCGGTGCGTACAATGCGCCGCGCACGGCCGCCACCGCGGCCTGCAGCACGTCGTCGCGCGCAGCGGCCGGGGTGTCGCCTTCGCCGTCGTCGACCTCATCGCCTTCGCTGGCGGCCGCGCCGGTTGCACCCGTTGCACCATGGCGCGCGAGCAGCGCCTCGACGGCCGCCGGACAGCCGGCGAGCGCATGGAGGATCTGGTGGCGGCCCGTTTCGATCTCGCGGGCCAGCACGATTTCGTCCTCGCGCTTGAGCAGCGGCACCGCATGGATGCGCCGCATGTAGAGCGCGAGCGGATCGGTCGATGCGCCGGTGCCGCGGGCGAGATCGCCGAGCAGCGCGCGGCCCTCGTCGAGCGCGTCGCGATCGACGTCGACCGGCGCCGCGCTCGCGAACGGCACCGGCGCGGCCGGCTCGTCGAGCACGGCGATGCCGATGTCCGCGAGCGCGGCGCGCACGACGTCCAGCGCGTCGGGGCTGTCGCTTTCCGGCGGCAGCGCGTCGACGAGGTCGGCGTGCGTCAGATAACCCTGTTCGCCGGCAAGGGCCAGCAGCTGGATGATCGGATCGAGGGGCGTGTCCGCCCGAAGCGTGGGGCGTGGCGTAGTCATGTCGATGGCGGCGTGAGCCGCGTTCCTGTCTGAGCGGGTCGAAGTCCGCGGGTTTCGGAGGCCGCCGGGGGCCGCGAACGCCCGTCCGCGCCGGCCAGCCTGACTCGATATTCAAGTTGAGGGCGATTGCGCCAACTTCAACGCCGGCGCAGTTGAAGCGCGAGCATGCGGCATACCTGCGCGGTCCGACCCCTGCATTCGATCCGGGGAAACAAAAAGTAACCGATCAAACCCGCAGAAATATGCAGGGGACGTAAGCTAGAGTCAGGCGCGCGCCACGCGGCGCCGCGCGGATTCCTGCGGAGCATGAGATGAACCCGATTCCCGCCGCGAGGCCTGCCGGCATGGCGCTGGCCATGCTCGCGCTGAGCGGCTGCTATTACACGGGCCCGTACGGCTATGCACCGTATTACGCACCCGTGCCTGCCACGGTGTCGCAGCGCGAGATCCCGGTGGCGCCCGCAAACGCCGGGCCGGCCGTCCCGTCGACATCCGTAGCGCCGGCCGTGCCGCCGCCGGCGGACGATTACGCGTACGTGCCGGCTCCGGTGTATGCCGCGCCGGCCTATGTGCCTTACCCGGCCTACTATCCCGCATATTACCCGGGCTGGTACGGGCCGCCCGTCACGATCGGCCTCGGTTTCTGGGGACATTGGGGCGGCGGCTACCGGGGCGGGTACTGGCACCGTCCGTGGGGCGGCGGCCACTGGGGAGGCGGACATTGGGGCGGGGGCCATCGACACTGACCGACGCGCGGCGGCACCGCGCGGGAGAGCAACATGAGCAATACGATCATCCGAAGTCTGTGCGTCGTCCTGTTCGGCATCGCCGCGGTACCGGGCATCGCCGACGCGCAAAGCAGCGCCTACACGAACTCCGGGGCCGAAATCTATGCGGGGCCGGCACCCGATTATCCGGTCGTCGCGCAGGTGCCGCCCGGCACCGCACTCGACGTGTTCGGCTGCCTGAGCGACTACTCGTGGTGCGATGTCGCGCTGCCGGGCGTGCGTGGCTGGATCGACGCGGAGCAACTCGACTATCCGTACCAGGGCAATTACGTGCCGTTGCTGGAGTACGGCGCGATCATCGGCGTGCCGGTGACCGGGTTCGCGATCGGCGCGTACTGGGATCGCTACTACCGCCACCGGCCGTGGTTTCACGATCGCGACCGCTGGGAGCATCGTGCCGAGCCGCGCGTCGGACCCGGCGGGAGGCCGCCGGCCTACGGGCGACCGCAGCCGGGCGGGCCGGTTCAGCGCGCGCCGGGCGGTGAGCCGCCCGAGCGGCATGATGCCCGGCCGTCGGCCACGCGCGGCGGCTGGAACGGCCCGAATCGCGCGCCGGCACCACAGGTCGCCCCGGCACCCGCGCCCATGCCGGGCGCGGGCGGCAATGCGCGGCCGCCGGCGGCTGTCGCGCGTCCGGCTCCCGAGCAGGGCGGCGCGGTGACCCGAATGATGCCGCCGCAGGCGAATCCGGGCGGCGGCGGGTACGGTGCGCGGCAGCAAGGTGGCGGAAACGACGGGGGAGGCCGCGGCGGTGGCGGCGGCGGTGACCGTCGCAGCGACGAGTATCGTCGCTGAGCGCGCGACAATCCGGCCTCCCGTCGACGAAAAAAAGCCGCTCCGGAGAGCGGCTTTTCGATCGGACGGGCCGCTCGCGCGGCCCGTCGCCCGGCGTCAATCGTCGAGCAGCGACAGGTCGCGCACGGCACCCTTGTCGGCCGACATCACCAGCTTCGCATAGGCCTTCAGCGCCGCGGACACCTTGCGCGGGCGCGATTGCGCCGGCTTCCAGCCCTTCGCGTTCTGCTCTTCGCGGCGACGCGCGAGTTCCTCGTCCGATACCAGCACGTCGATCGTGCGGTTCGGGATGTCGATGCGGATCTTGTCGCCGTCGCGCACGAGGCCGATCGCGCCGCCCGCCGCCGCTTCCGGCGAGCAGTGACCGATCGACAGGCCCGACGTGCCGCCCGAGAAGCGGCCGTCCGTCAGCAGCGCGCATGCCTTGCCGAGGCCCTTCGACTTGATGTAGCTCGTCGGGTACAGCATCTCCTGCATGCCGGGGCCGCCCTTCGGGCCTTCGTAGCGCACGATCACCACGTCGCCGGCCTTGACCTTGTCGTTCAGGATGTTCTCGACTGCTTCGTCCTGCGATTCGGTCACGTGGGCCGAGCCCTCGAACACGAGAATGCTTTCGTCGACGCCGGCCGTCTTCACCACGCAGCCGTCGAGCGCGATGTTGCCGGTCAGCACCGCGAGGCCGCCTTCCTTCGAGAACGCATGCTCGTACGAGCGGATGCAGCCTTCGGCGCGGTCGAGGTCGAGGCTCGGCCAGCGCGTGTCCTGGCTGAACGCGACCTGCGTCGGGATGCCGGCCGGGCCGGCCAGGTAGAACGTGCGGACCGCCGCGTCTTCCGTGCGGACGATGTCCCACTGGTCGAGCGCATCCTTCAGCGTCGGCGCGTGCACGGTCGGCACGTCGGTGTGCAGCTTGCCGGCGCGGTCGAGCTCGCCGAGGATCGCCATGATGCCGCCCGCGCGGTGCACGTCCTCGATGTGGTACTTGTTCGTGTTCGGCGCGACCTTGCACAGCTGCGGCACGATGCGCGACAGGCGATCGATGTCCTTCATCGTGAAGTCGATGCCGGCTTCCTGCGCGATCGCCAGCAGGTGCAGGATCGTGTTGGTCGAACCGCCCATCGCGATGTCGAGCGTCATCGCGTTCTCGAACGCCTTGAAGCCGACCGAGCGCGGCAGCACGCGCATGTCGTCCTGCTCGTAGTGCTGGCGGGTCAGCTCGACGATGCGGCGGCCGGCGCGCTTGAACAGCTGCTCGCGATCGGCGTGCGTGGCCACCACCGTGCCGTTGCCGGGCAGCGACAGGCCGAGCGCCTCGGTCAGGCAGTTCATCGAGTTCGCGGTGAACATGCCCGAGCACGAACCGCAGGTCGGGCACGCCGAGCGTTCGACTTCGGCGACGTCGGCGTCCGAATACGACTG
Source organism: Burkholderia sp. Bp8998 (assembly GCF_003854235.1). Taxonomy (NCBI): domain Bacteria; kingdom Pseudomonadati; phylum Pseudomonadota; class Betaproteobacteria; order Burkholderiales; family Burkholderiaceae; genus Burkholderia; species Burkholderia sp. Bp8998. Next base: position 115,457 of record NZ_QTQF01000017.1, on the reverse strand, counting down.
GTCGGCCGCGATCACCATCGCGTCGACGAGGTCGAGCTTCTTCAGTTCGACGGTCTTGGTGACCGGGTTCGCGAGACGCGTCTTGCCGGCTTCCATCGGGCCGCCCGACACGAAGATCACCGGAATGTTGAGGCGCATCGCGGCCATCAGCATCCCCGGCGTGATCTTGTCGCAGTTCGAGATGCACACCATCGCGTCCGCGCAGTGCGCGTTCACCATGTATTCGACTGAGTCGGCGATGATGTCGCGGCTCGGCAGCGAATAGAGCATGCCGTCATGACCCATCGCGATGCCGTCGTCGACGGCGATCGTGTTGAATTCCTTCGCGACGCCGCCGGCGGCCTCGATCTCGCGCGCGACGAGCTGGCCGAGATCCTTCAGGTGCACGTGCCCGGGCACGAACTGCGTGAACGAGTTGACGACCGCGATGATCGGCTTCGAGAAATCGTCGTCTTTCATGCCGGTGGCGCGCCACAGCGAGCGCGCACCTGCCATGTTGCGGCCGGCGGTGGAGGTTTTGGAACGGTATGTGGGCATGGTGATGGCTGAAGAAATATCGCGGAAAAGGGTGGAGGCACGGGAATAAAGGCCTCTCGCGCGCCCGTGCGAACAACCTCTTGAGCTGCGCCCTGGGCAAACCCGGCGATTATCCCACAGCCGCCGGGCGTGCGGCGCCCGCGGGAGCGGGCGACCGGCGCGGGCGGTGCGCCGCGCAGGGGGCGCGGAGGACATCGTCGGCCGAACCGGGCAGCGGCTTCATCGCCCGTCCTGCCGGCGATGAAGCCGCTGCTCCGGGGGCGCGCGTCAGTCGAGCAGCGTCAGGATTTCGTCGTACAGCGCCCTCGGAATCCGCACGCCGTGCGCGATGCTGCGCGCGCGGGCGTCGAAGCGCCGTTGCGACGGCAGCCGCGCGCCTTGCCCGGTGATCGACGCGAACATCCGCTCGCCGCGCGCGAGGCCCGCGTCGAGATCGTCACCGAGGAACACCTTCGGGTCGAACGCGATCACGAGTTCGCCATGGCATGGTGTCGCGCCGATGCCGTCGTCGAAGTCCATCGATTCCTGGCTCGTCATGTCGCCGATCAGCGCGCCGCCGAGCAGTTCGACCATCGCCGCGAGCGCCGAGCCCTTGTGGCCGCCGAAGGTGCGCATCGCACCCTGCAGCGCGGCCTTCGGATCGGTGGTCGGCTGGCCGTCGGCATCGATCGCCCAATGCGGCGGAATCGCCTTGCCCTGTTTTGCGTGCAGCTCGATGTCGCCGCGCGCGATCGCGCTGGTCGCGAAGTCGAACACGAACGGCACGCCGTCCGGGCGCGGCCACGCGAACGCGATCGGGTTCGTGCCGAACACCGGTTCGCGGCCGCCTTCCGGCGCGACCCAGCTGTGGCTCGGGTTCATCGCGATGCCGACCAGCCCCTCGGCGGCAATCGCCTCGACCTCGGGCCACAGCGCCGAGAAGTGGTAGCAGTGGTTGATCGCCATCGCGGCGATCCCGTGCTGCTTCGCCATCTCGACGAGCACCGGCAGGCCGGTCTCGAAACTCAACAGCGAGAAGCCGCGATGCGCGTCGACCGCGACGATCGACGACGACAGCCGGCGCAGCGTCGGCACCGCCTGCGGATCGACCTTGCCCTTCCTCAGCGAGCGCACGCACACGAGCAGCCGGTATACGCCGTGCGAATGGCACTCGTCGCGCTGGCCCTGCGTGATCACGTTGGCGATCGCCCGCGCATGCGCATCGGACATCCCGTGGTGCGTCAGCACCCGCAGCGCGAGCGCGTGCACCTCATCGAGCGACAGGACGACGTCGGCGAGCGGCTCAGACATCGCGCGCTTCCCGCGGCGCGGGCACGCCGTCGATGCGTTGTGGCACGTTCAGCGGGTTGCCGGTGCGGATGGCGTCGGGCAGCAGCGCGTCCGGCACGTCCTGGTATGACACGGGGCGCAGGAAACGCTCGATCGCGCGGGCGCCGACCGACGTCGTGCGCGTGTCGGACGTGGCCGGGAACGGGCCGCCGTGCACCATCGCATGACCGACCTCGACGCCCGTGCCGAAGCCGTTGACAAGAATGCGGCCGGCCTTGCGCTCGAGCGTCGGGCGCAGCGCCGCGAACAGCGCGGCGTCGCCGTCGGCGAGATGCGCGGCGATCGTCAGCTGGCCTTCGAGCGACTTCAGCACGCGGTGCAGCGTGTCGGCGTCCGGGCAGCGCACGATCAGCGACGCGGGGCCGAATACTTCGTCACGCAGTTCGGGGTGGGCGATGAACGCGTCCGCCGACGTCGCGAACAGCGCCGCGCGCGCCTGGTAGCGGCTACCTTCCACACCTTGCGCCAGCCGCTCGACCGCGTCGTGCGCGCGCAGGGCGGCCACGCCTTGCGCATAGCTCGCGTGGATGTGCGGCGTCAGCATCGTCTGCGCGGCGGTCGCCTGCACGGCGGTGGCCGCCGCGGCTTCGAACGCACGCAGCGCGGGGCCGTCGACCGCGAGCACGAGGCCGGGGTTCGTGCAGAACTGGCCGGCGCCGAGGGCGAGCGATGCGACGAACTGCGGCGCGATCGTGTCGTGGCGCGCGTCGAGCGCGGCCGGGAACAGCAGCACCGGGTTGATCGAGCTCATTTCCGCATAGACCGGAATCGGCTCGTGGCGCGCGGCCGCGATGTTCATCAGCGCGACGCCGCCGCGGCGCGAGCCGGTGAAACCGACGGCCTTGATGCGCGCATCCGCGACGAGCGCCTGGCCGATGTCGCGCGATGCGTCGAACAGCAGCGAGAACACGCCGGCCGGCAGCCCGCATTCGCGCACGGCCTGCTGGATCGCGCGGCCGACGAGCTCGGACGTGCCCGGGTGGGCCGAGTGCGCCTTGACGATCACCGGGCAACCGGCCGCGAGTGCCGAGGCGGTATCGCCGCCCGCGACCGAGAACGCGAGCGGGAAGTTCGACGCGCCGAACACGGCGACCGGCCCGATCGCGACGTTGCGCAGGCGCAAGTCGACGCGCGGCAGCGGCTTGCGGTCCGGGCGGGCCGGATCGATGCGCGCGTCGACGTAAGCGCCGTCGCGTACCAGCGACGCGAACAGTGCGAGCTGGCCGACCGTGCGGCCGCGCTCGCCTTCGACGCGCGCGCGCGGCAGGCCGGTCTCGGTGACGCAACGTTCGATCAGGTCGTCGCCGAGCGCCATGAGGTTGCGGCCGATCGCATCGAGAAACGCGGCGCGCTGCTCGGGGCGCGTTTCGCGGTACGTGTCGAATGCTTCGTCGGCGAGCGCGCAGGCTGTCTCCAGGTCGTGCAGGCTCGCGCCGCCGAACGCGGGTTCGAGCGGTTCGCCGGTTGCGGCGGCGAGCGCGTGAAGGGTGCCGTTCTGTCCGGCGATGGCCGACTGGCCGATCAGGAGCTGACCTGTGAGTTGCATGGTTCTTCCTCGGAAAATACGGGGGCCGGGCGTGGTGCGCCCGGCCGGAGTGGAAAGGGGAAAGCGGGTGCGTCAGTCTTCGTCGTCTTCGAGTTGCAGCTTGTCGGAACGGATGCCGGTGTTGGCGCCCCAGTAGAAGATGACGAGCGCGACGGCCGCGACGACGACCGTGTCGTACGGATGCGCGAGCTGGCCCGTGCCGCCGAAGCCGCCGAAGTACGACAGCACGATCATGGCCGCGTAGAACGCGATCAGCCACGCGGACGAGCGCACCTGCTCGGCGAGGCTCAGGTGCGCGGTCGGCACCCAGCGGCGGCACGCGAGATAGATGACGAACATCACGATCTGCAGGCCGAGCAGCCAGGACACCGTGCCCCAGCCCGACCAGTAGACGATCAGCGCGGCGATCACGAACGACGCGGGGCCGGTGATGCCGAACGCCACCGCGCGGAACGGCCGCGGCAGGCCGGGCGCGGTGCGGCGCAGCGCGGCGACCGACACGGGCGCGACCGCATAGCTCAGCACGAGCGCGGCCGACACGATGTTGATCAGCGCTTCCCACGACGGGAACGGCATCGTCCAGAAGATCGCGAGGCCGAACGTGAGCCACAGGCCCGCGCGCGGGATGCCCGATGCCTCGTCGACGCGCGTGAACACCTTGAAGAACGTGCCCGTCTTCGCCCAGCCGTACACGACGCGCGGCGTCGCGTTCATGTAGATGTTGCCGCAGCCGCTCGGCGAGATCATCGCGTCGGCCACCACCATCACCGCAAGCCAGCCCACGCCGAGCGCGAGCGCGATGTCGCGGTACGGCAGCGAGAAGGCCTTGCTCACGTCGTGCCAGCCGGTGGCGAGCATGTCGGTCGGGATGCTGCCGATGAACGCGAGCTGCAGCAGCACGTAGATCAGCGTGGACAGCAGGATCGACAGGATCAGCGCGATCGGGATCGTGCGCTGCGGATTGCGCACTTCGCTCGCGACCGACACGATCGGCGTGAGGCCGAGGTACGCGAAGATGATGCCGCCGGCCGACACGGCCATCTCGATGCCCGGCATGCCGAACGGCGCGAAGCCGTGCGCGGTCAGGTTGGCGGGCTTGAAGAACGTGAACAGCACGGCGATCACCGACAGCGGCACGATGAACTTGAAGATGCTGATGATGTTGTTCGCCTTCGCGAACGTCTTCACGCTCGAGTAGTTCAGGTAAAAGAAGAAGCACAGCAGCGCGGCCTGCACGAGCCAGCCGAGCGTCGTCGGGTCGCTCGATCCGGCTTTCGTGAGGCCGGGGAACCACGCGGCCGCGTACTGGCGCGCGGCGACCACTTCGATCGCGATCAGGCTCGAGAACGCGATCAGCGTGATGAAGCCCATCAGGTAGCCGAGCAGCGGGCCGTGCGAGAACACCGGGTAGCGGACCACGCCGCCCGCGCGCGGCAGCGCGGCGCCCAACTCGCAGTAGACGATGCCGAGCAGCAGCACCGCGAAGCCGCCGAGCAGCCACGAGAAGATGCCGGCCGGGCCGGCGATCGTCGATACGTGGCTCGCGGCGAACAGCCACCCCGAACCGAAGATGGCCCCGAGACCGATGAACGTCAGGTCGGTCAGCGACAGCTGCTTCTTGAACTTGCCGTGACCGCCGTCGGCGGGCACGGAACGGGAAAGCGGGACGGACGGGTGTGTGTTGCCTTGGCCTGGCATGGGTTTGTCTCCTGGGGAAATATCGGGGCAGGTGTGGCTTGCGCTGCGCTCCGGCGGAGCAACTGCGCACACCTGCCGGCCGGCGTGCGACCGGTTCGACCGACCGGGGCAGGCCGGCGGCCGCTCGTGCGCGGCGCGGGCTGGCGCCGCGGCGAACGGCCCGCGCGGACCATGCCGGACCGGAAGTGGCGATGCGACGGCGGGAAGCCGTTGCACCGCCGGGGGAACGCTCCTGCTTCGTATCGGTGCGACGACTGGCGCGTCGACGTGCAACCAGTATCGCCGTGCAAACACCCATCACGCTTGAGCCGTATCGCGGAGCAGAATGACGAAATCGGCACAGTGCCCGGAAGGGCCGCGAAAGGCGCTGCGTACTATGCCGATTTCGTCGCCGTCCTCATCGAAAAGCCACAAGCGGACGGACGCACGACGGAGGAAGCTATGCTCCTTTCCCCACTTCGGACGGCTCATGATGAAGCGCATCCAGATCATCGATTCGCACACGGGCGGCGAACCCACGCGGCTCGTCGTGTCCGGTTTCCCCTCGCTCGGCAACGGCACGATGGCCGAGCGCCGCGACGTGCTCGCGCGCGAGCATGATCGCTATCGCACCGCGTGCATTCTCGAGCCGCGCGGCAGCGATGTGCTGGTCGGCGCGCTGCTGTGCGAACCCGTGTCGCCGGAGGCGGCGGCCGGCGTGATCTTCTTCAACAACAGCGGTTACCTCGGGATGTGCGGGCACGGCACGATCGGCGTCGTGCGCACGCTGCATCACATGGGCCGCATCGAGCCGGGCGTGCACCAGATCGAAACGCCAGTCGGCACCGTGGAGGCGACGCTGCACGACGACTTGTCGGTCAGCGTGCGCAACGTGCTCGCGTACCGCCATGCGAAGGCCGTCGACGTCGACGTGCCGGGTTACGGCCCGGTGAAGGGCGACATCGCGTGGGGCGGCAACTGGTTCTTCCTGATCAGCGATCACGGCCAGCGCGTGGCCGGCGACAACGTCGCGGCGCTGACCGCCTATTCGTCCGCGGTGCGTGCAGGGCTCGAGCGCGCGGGCATCACCGGCGCGAACGGCGGCGAGATCGACCATATCGAGCTGTTCGCGGACGATCCCGAGCACGACAGCCGCAGCTTCGTGCTGTGCCCGGGCCATGCGTACGACCGTTCGCCGTGCGGCACCGGCACGAGCGCGAAGCTCGCGTGCCTCGCGGCCGACGGCAAGCTCGAACCGGGCGTCGTGTGGCGGCAGGCGAGCGTGATCGGCAGCGTGTTCCAGGCGAGCTATGCTCAGGCCGACGGCGGCATCGTGCCGACGATCCGCGGCAGCGCGCACCTGAGCGCGGAAGCGACGCTGCTGATCGAGGAAGACGATCCGTTCGGCTGGGGCATCGTGTCGTGAGCGAGACCCGGACCGACGTCGTCGTGATCGGCGCCGGCATCGTCGGCGCGGCGTGTGCGCATGAACTCGCGCAGCGCGGGCTGCGCGTGCTCGTCGTCGACGATGCGAGCGGCGGTGCAACCGGCGCCGGCATGGGGCACCTGGTCGCGATGGACGACAACGCGGCCGAGCTCGCGCTGAGTCATTACTCGATCGAGCTGTGGCGCGCGCTCGCCGACGAGATGCCGGAAGGTTGCGCGTACCGCAACTGCGGCACGCTGTGGCTCGCGGCCGATTCCAACGAGATGGACCTCGCCCGCACCAAGCAGGCGACGCTCGCCGCCCATGGCGTGGCGGGCGAGCTGATCGACGCGGCGACGCTCGCGCAATGGGAGCCGATGCTGCGCGCGGGGCTCGGCGGCGCGCTGAAGATTCCCGGCGACGCGATTCTCTATGCGCCCGTCGCCGCGAGCTGGCTGTTGCAGCGTGCGCCGGGCATCACGTTGCGGCGCGATCGCGCGGTGGCGGTCGACGGCCCGGGCGTGACGCTCGCGAGCGGCGACACGGTGCGCGCGGAGCGCGTCGTCGTCGCGAACGGCGTTGCCGCGCGCACGCTGTTGCCCGAGTTGCCGCTGCGCCCGAAGAAGGGGCACTTGCTGATCACCGACCGCTATCCGGGCCAGGTGTCGCACCAGCTCGTCGAGCTCGGCTATGCGGCGAGCGCGCATGCGAGCGACGGCATGTCGGTCGCATTCAACGTGCAGCCGCGGCCGACCGGCCAGCTGCTGATCGGCTCGTCGCGCCAGTTCGATACCGAGGACGCGCGCATCGAGCCGCCGGTGCTCGCGCGCATGCTGCGCCGCGCGGCCGGCTACCTGCCGGCGCTGGCTGACCTGAACGGGATTCGCGCATGGACGGGCTTCCGTTCCGCGAGCCCCGACGGCCTGCCGCTGCTCGGCGAACATCCGGCGCGGCCGGGCGTGTGGCTCGCGGTCGGGCACGAAGGGCTCGGCGTGACGACCGCGCCGGGCAGCGCGCGGCTCGTCGCCGCGCTGATGACCGGCGAACGGCCGCCCATCGACATAGAACCGTATTTGCCGGGACGTTTCCTGACGACGTCCCCCGTAGCCGGAGCGCTGACATGAAACGACCCCCACGCTCACTTCGTTCGCTGCCCCCCGCGGGGGCTGTCAGCCCCCTTGGGGCGGCCCGGCGGAGGCTGACATGATCATTCATCTGGACGGCCGCGCGCTGACGGTGGCCGACGGTGCGACCGTCGCGGCTGCCATCTCGGCGAGCGGCGACGACACGACGCGTGTGTCGTGCACGGGTGCGGCGCGCGCGCCGTTTTGCGGCATGGGCATCTGCCAGGAGTGCAGGATGACGATCGACGGCCGCCGTCGTCTGGCTTGTCAGACGCTGTGCCGCGACGGGATGCGGGTGGAGCGCACGCGATGAAACAGGAACGACTGAGCGTCGACGTCGCGATCGTCGGCGCGGGCCCGGCCGGGCTGTCGGCGGCGCGGGCCGCCGCACGAAGCGGTGCGACGGTCGCGATCGTCGACGACAACCCGCGCGCGGGCGGGCAGATCTGGCGCCAGGCGGCGGCCGCGACGCCCGTGCCGGCCGCGGCGGAACGTCTGGCGGTGCTGCGTCAGCCGAATGTCACGCATCTCGCGGCCACGCGCATCGTCGCCGAAACGCAGCCGGGCACGCTGCTGCTCGAGGACGACGAGCGCGGGTTCCTGCTCGAATTCCGCACACTGATCGTGTGCTGCGGCGCGCGCGAGCTGCTGCTGCCGTTCCCCGGCTGGACGCTGCCGGGCGTGACCGGCGCGGGCGGCCTGCAGGCGCTGATCAAGTACGGCCTCGACGTGCGCGGGCAGCGCACCGTGATCGCCGGCAGCGGTCCGCTGCTGCTCGCGAGCGCGGCCACGGCCCGTCAGGCGGGCGCGCAGGTGTCGCACGTGCTCGAACAGGCTGCGTGGCGCGATGTGGCCGGTTTCGGCGCGGGGCTGTGGCGCTGGCCGTCGAAACTCGCGCAAGCCGCGAAGCTCGTCACGACCACCTACCGGCCCGATGCACACGTCGTCGAAGCGTTCGGCGACAAGCGGCTCGAACGCGTGCGGATCCGGCAGGGCGAGCGCGAGTTCGAGGTCGACTGCGACCGGCTCGCGTGCGGCTTCGGGCTCGTGCCGAATACCGTGCTGCCGAGCCATCTCGGCTGCCGGATCGAGAACGGTGCGGTCGTGGTCGATGCGCACCAGCACACGAGCCGCGACGGGTGTTTCGCGGCGGGCGAGTGCACGGGTGTCGGCGGCAGCGAACTGGCGATGGTCGAAGGCGAGATCGCGGGCTACGCGGCCACCGGGCAGACGGCGCCGCTGGCCGCGCTGGTTGCGCAGCGCGCGCGCTGGCAGGCGTTCGCGGATGCGGTGCGCGAGCGCTTCGCGATCCGCGAGCCGATCCGCCGGCTCGCGCGGCCCGATACGCTGCTGTGCCGTTGCGAGGACGTGCGCTTCGACGCGGTCGCGCCAGCGCCGGCCTGGACGGCCGCGAAGCTGCAGACGCGCTGCGGGATGGGCGCCTGCCAGGGTCGTGTGTGCGGCGCGGCCGCGCAGGCGCTGTTCGGCTGGACGCCGTCGGTACCGCGCACGCCGCTCGTGCCCGCGCGGGTCGGCACGCTGATGCTGGACGAGACGGTGTCCTGCGACGGCACCTGACGAGCGACGGTGAGGCGGCCCGGTTCGCGCCGGGCTGCTTCGCCACTCATTCCACCCTCACTTTCTCCCATCCGCCCACCTGCGGCGCCGCACAGGCACGCAGGCACTCGATCGCGGCGCCCACGGCCGCGCGATTCGCGCTGTCCGGGTGCCAGTACATCGATACCGCCCCCTGGCCCTCGAGCCGCATCGGCAGGATGCGGATCGCGTTCAATTGCTCGAAGCGCCGCGCGGCTCGATGCGACGCGACGCCCAGCAGGTCGGTGTTGTTCAGCAGCGTGAGGTTCAGGATCGACGAATTCGATTCGACGCAGTGCGGCGGCTGCACGCGGCCGGCGGCCGTCAGCGCGACCTGCAGTGCGTTGTGCACGGGCGTGCCGGACGGCCAGACGATCCACGAGTAGGCCAGCACCTCGTCCCAGCCGACGGATGCCGCGCCGACGAGCGGGTGATCGGGCCGCGCGACGAACACCACCGGATCGACGTACAGCGCTTCTGCGTGCAGGTGCGGATCGACGGACGCCGAGCCGGAACGGCCGACGACGATGTCCAGCTCGCCGCGCGCGAGCTGCGGCATCAGCTGGTTCATCGTGCTCTCCGCGAGCCGCACCTGCGCGCGCGGCATCCGCTTCAGCAACTGCGACACCGCGAGCGGCACCGTATCGGCGGCCGCGACGCCCGACGTGCCGATCGTGACCAGGCCGCTGCCGCCTTCGCGCAGCGCGGCCATGTCGTCACGCGCGACGTCGAGCTGCGCCTCGACGCGGCGTGCATGCTCGATCAGCGCGTCGCCGTAGGCCGTCGGCCGCAAGCCGCGTGCTTGCCGCTCGAACAGCGGCAGCCCGACATCCTCTTCGAGTTCCTTCAGCCATTTCGACAGCGCCGGCTGGGTGGTCGCGAGCGCCGCCGCCGACTGGCTCAGGTTGCCCGTGCTGGCCAGGCTCAGCAGTACCTGCAGGTGCCGCAATCGCAGCCGGTGGGTCCAGTCCATCGCACGCTCCGTATCGGAAGGTATATCCGGAATCGTATGGATTAGATGATTTCACCATTTTACCGGGTATGTCTACGTCGCATATAAATGCGCTAACGGACTGAAGCACGCGGTCCCCGACCCGACACAGCGCCGACCGAGATCGGTCGCCCCAAGGAGACATCATGACCAGCCGACACCCGGATACGTCGCGCGCCGACTACTACGCACGGATCGCCGAACAGCGCCTCGCGCCGTTGTGGGAATCGCTGCACAACCTCGTGCCGAAAGCGCCGCAGCCCGCCGCGATGCCCGCGATCTGGAAGTACGCGCAGGTGCGCGACCTCGTGATGCAGGCCGGCAGCGTGATCAGCGCGGAAGAAGCCGTGCGCCGCGTGCTGGTGCTGGAGAATCCCGGGCTGCCCGGCAAGTCGAGCATGACGCCGACCCTGTACGCAGGCCTGCAGCTGATCCTGCCCGGCGAGATCGCGCCGAGCCACCGGCATACGCAGTCGGCGCTGCGCTTCATCGTCGAAGGCAAGGGCGCCTGGACCGCGGTGAACGGCGAGCGCACGACGATGCATCCGGGCGACTTCATCATCACGCCGTCGTGGGCGTGGCACGACCACGGCAACCCGTCGGCGGAACACGGCGGCGAGCCGGTCGTGTGGCTCGACGGGCTCGACATTCCGCTCGTCGCGAACCTCGACGCGGGCTTCGCGGAGAACTATCCGGAAGCCGAGCAGCCCGTCAGCCGCGCGGAAGGCGACAGCTTCGCGCGCTTCGGCCACAACATGGTGCCGGTGCGGCATCGCGTCGGCGATCCGACGTCGCCGGTGTTCAGCTATCCGTATGCGCGCACCCGCGAGGCGCTCGACGCGCTGTACCGCAACGGCGAGCTCGACGCATGGGACGGCGTGAAGCTGCGCTACGTGAACCCCACGACGGGCGGCTGGCCGATGCCGACGATTGCAACTTTCATGCAGTTCCTGCCCGCCGGATTCGACGGCCGCACGTATCGCAGCACCGACGCGACGATCTACTGCGTCGTCGAAGGCAGCGGTACCGCGTATATCGGCGGCGACGCGTTCGCGTTCGACGCGCACGACATCTTCGTCGCGCCGTCGTGGGCGGCGGTGCGGCTGTCGGCGTCGTCCGACAGCGTGCTGTTCAGCTATTCCGACCGACCGGTGCTGTCCGCGCTGAACCTGCTGCGCGAAGCGCGCGACTGACGCCGCCGGATTCCTTGATTCGTCCGGTGCGCCGCCGACGCGGTGCGCGGTTCTTCTTTCATTGCTCACGCTGGAGCCGTTCATGACTTACGTTTTCCCGCCCGAAGCGCCGGTGGCGCTTCCCGTCGCCGGTAGCGACGCCCGCTTCGCGGTGCGCCGCGTGTACTGCGTCGGCCGCAACTACGCGGCCCATGCACGCGAAATGGGCTTCGATCCCGATCGCGAGCCGCCGTTCTTCTTCTGCAAGCCGGCCGATTCGATCGTGCCGGTCGCCTACGGCGAAACGCTCGATCTCGCGTATCCGTCGCAGACGCAGAACTACCACTACGAAGCCGAGCTCGTCGCGGTGATCGGCAAGGGCGGGGCGGACATTCCGCTCGAGCGCGCGCTCGAGCACGTGTGGGGCTATGCGGTCGGTCTCGACATGACGCGCCGCGACCTGCAGATGAAGATGCGCGAGATGGGCCGGCCGTGGGAAATCGGCAAGGCGTTCGACCGTTCCGCGCCGATCGGCCCCGTGCATCCGGCGAGCGAAGTCGGTCGCTTCGAACAGGCCGGCGTGTGGCTGACCGTCAACGGTGCGACGAAGCAGAAGAGCGACGTGTCGCACCTGATCTGGTCGGTCGCGGAAACGGTGGCCGACCTGTCGAAGTTCTTCCGTCTCGAACCGGGCGACGTGATCTTCACAGGCACGCCGGAAGGCGTCGGTGCGGTGGTCAAGGGCGACGTGATGCAGGTCGGCATCGAGCGTCTCGGCGAACTGGTCGTGCGCGTGGTCTGACGCGCGCTCCGCGCTTTCCTCGAAAGGTCACATCGTGCAACTCCATAGCTTCTTCAACAGTTCGACATCCTATCGGGTGCGCATCGCGCTCGCGCTGAAAGGAGTGCCGTACGACACGCTGCCCGTGAACATTCGCACGGGCGAGCACCGCGAGGCCGGCTACGTCGCGCGGGTGAATCCGTCGGCGTCGGTGCCGGCGCTGGTCGACGGCGATTTCCGTCTCGGCCAGTCGCTCGCGATCATCGACTACCTCGACCAGGTTCATCCGGCGCCGCGGCTGATTCCGCTCGAACCGCGGCAGCGCGCACGCGTGCTGGAACTCGCGACGCTGATCGCGTGCGACATCCACCCGATCAACAACCTGCGCGTGCTGCGCTACCTCGACAGCGAATTGCAGGTCACGCCGCAGCAGAAGAATGCGTGGTACCGGCACTGGGTCGCGGAAGGGATGGCCGGCGTCGAGCGGCTGCTCGCGCGTGCGGACACCGGTCCGTGGTGTTTCGGCGATGCACCGACGCTCGCCGACGTATGCCTCGTGCCGCAGGTCGCGAACGCGCTGCGAATGGATTGCGACCTGGGCGCGTATCCGCGCAGCCTGGCGATTTACGAACACGCTCGGCGCGAGCCGGCATTCGACGCGGCGCAGCCGCAGCGGCAACCGGACTACGTCGCGTAACACGAAGCAGGAGACAGACATGGACGAGACAAACAACACAGGCCGACGCGTACTCGTGATCGGCGGCGGTATAGGCGGGCTCGCGACCGCGCTGGCGCTCGCGCGCCAGGGCATTCGCGTGAAGCTGCTCGAGCAGGCCGCGCAAATCGGCGAGATCGGCGCGGGCATCCAGCTCGCCGCGAACGCGTTCAACGCGCTCGACGCGCTGGGTGTCGGCGAGGCCGCGCGCAGCCGCGCGGTGTTCACCGACCGGCTGCAACTGATGGATGCGGTCGATGCGCGGGAAGTCGCGTGCATCGATACGGGTGCCGCGTATCGCGAACGCTTCGGCAACCCGTATGCGGTGATCCATCGCGCGGACATCCATCTGTCGATCTACGAGGCGGTCAAGGATCATCCGCTGATCGAATTCCGGACCAGCACGCAGGTGTGCGGTTTTGAGCAGGACGACAATGGCGTGACCGTGATCGACCAGCACGGCGAGCGTTATCGCGCCGATGCGGTGATCGGTTGCGACGGCGTGAAGTCCGCGATCCGGCACGCGCTGATCGGCGACGCGCATCGCGTGACGGGACACGTCGTGTACCGCGCGGTGGTCGACGTCGACAACATGCCGAAGGATCTGCAGATCAATGCGCCGGTCGTCTGGGCCGGCCCGCATTGCCATCTCGTCCACTATCCGCTGCGCGGCGGACGGCAGTACAACCTCGTCGTCACGTTCCACAGTCGCGAGCAGGAAACCTGGGGCGTGCGCGACGGCAGCAAGGAGGAAGTGCTGTCGTACTTCGACGGCATCCATCCGCTGCCGAAGCAGATGCTCGACCGGCCGACGTCGTGGAAGCGCTGGGCGACCGCCGATCGCGATCCGGTCGAGCGCTGGAGCGCGGGCCGCGCGACGGTGCTCGGCGACGCCGCGCATCCGATGACGCAATACCTCGCGCAGGGCGCGTGCCAGGCGCTCGAGGATTCTGTGACGCTCGGCGCGGCCGTCGCGCAGACGGACGGCGATTTCGAGGCCGCGTTCGCGCTGTACGAGCGCGTGCGGATTCCGCGCACGGCGCGCGTGCTGTATTCGGCGCGCGAGATGGGGCGGATCTATCACGCAAAGGGCGTCGAGCGGCAAGTGCGCAACGTGCTGTGGGTCGGACGCACGCAGGCGCAGTTCTACGACGCGCTCGACTGGCTGCACGGCTGGCGCGCGGAGGATTGCCTGAAGTCCGTCGCCTGACGCACTTCAGCCCGAATCCGGCGGCGCGCATTCCAACGACATCGCGCGCGACCGCCTTCATGGAGGAGACACCATCATGGCCGATATGCAGTCCATCGACATCAGCGCATGGATCGACCGGCATCGCGTTGCGCCGTTTCAGGCCGCGATCGTCGTGCTGTGCTTCCTGATCGTCGCGATCGACGGTTTCGACACCGCATCGATCGGGTTCATCGCCCCCGTCATCCGCGCGGAATGGGGCCTGTCGCCCGCGCAGCTCGCGCCGGTATTCGGCGCGGGGCTCGCCGGGCTGATGGCCGGCGCGCTCGTGTTCGGGCCGTTCGGCGACCGGTTCGGCCGCAAGCGCCTGCTGCTCGCTTGCGTTGCCTGCTTCGGCATCGCGAGTGCCGCGTCGGCGAGCGCGGGCGGCTTGACCGAATTGATCGCGTGGCGCTTCGTGACCGGCCTCGGGCTCGGCGGCGCGATGCCGAACGCGATCACGCTGACGTCCGAGTATTGCCCCGCGCGGCGGCGCTCGCTGCTCGTGACGACGATGTTCTGCGGTTTCACGATCGGCTCCGCGCTAGGCGGGCTCGCGGCCGCGTCGCTGATCGAACGCGACGGCTGGCGCGCGGTGCTCGTCGTCGGCGGTGCCGCGCCGCTGCTGCTCCTGCCGGTGCTCGCGTGGCGGCTGCCGGAGTCGGTGCGCTACCTCGTCAACACCGGCGCGGCGCGCGAGCGGATCGCGGCGATGCTCGCGCGCATCGCACCGGACCCGCGTCTCGCGCACGCATCGTTCGTCGCACCGCGCGGCAAGCCGGCCGGTTCGCCGCTCGGCCGCCTGTTCGGCGCCGACCTGCTGCGCGGCACGCTGCTGCTGTGGCTCACGTTCTTCATGAGTCTGCTCGTCATCTACCTGCTGTCGAGCTGGCTGCCGACGCTGTTGCGCACGACCGGCGCGACGTTGCAGACGGCCGCACGCGTGACCGCGATGTTCCAGGTCGGCGGCACGCTCGGTGCGATCGTCCTCGGCTGGCTGATGGACCGCTTCGATCCACACCGCGTGCTCGCGTGCAGCTATGCGGCGGCGGGCCTGTTCGTCGCGGCGATCGGCGTGCTGGCCGCGTCGCCGGCGGGTGCCGCGCTGGTCGTGTTCGCGGCCGGCTTCTGCGTGTCGGGCTCGCAAGTCGGCGCGAACGCGCTGTCGGCCGCGTTCTACCCGACCGAATGCCGGACCACGGGCGTGAGCTGGGCGAACGGGATCGGCCGCGGCGGGTCGGTCGTCGGATCGATGGCGGGCGGGGCGATGCTCGCGATGGGGCTGCCGTTGTCGACGGCATTCGCTGGCGTCGCGGTGCCGTGCGTGATCGCCGGGATCGCGGTGCTGGTGCTTGGCGCGGTACGGGCCGGCGCGAAGCGCGCGGCGGCGGCCGATGCGATCGCCGGCGAACAGGCGTAGCGGAGCGAAGCGAGGGCGGTGGTGAAGGCGCTTTCTGGTTCTGATGGGCGCGCGCCGGACGACGATGGTACGGATAAATATTATATAAACTGATATAATATTTATCCGTTAATCGTATGCCATCGCCCTCATGAACGCCGATCCCTCCTCCGGGCTGCCCGAGCCCGATCAGATGCGTGCCGCCGCCGAGTCGGCGTGCGCGCTGCTCAAGGTGCTGTCCAATCCCGACCGGTTGTTGCTGCTGTGCGAACTGTCGCAGGGCGAACGTTGCGTGAGCGATCTCGAGGCGCGGCTGGATATTCGCCAGCCGACGCTGTCGCAGCAGCTCGGCGTGTTGCGGGACAACACGCTCGTCCGCACGCGCCGCGAGGGCAAGAACATCCACTATTCGCTCGACAGTCCGGCCGCGATCGCGGTGATGGGCGTGCTGTACGAACAGTTCTGCGGCCCGGCCGCGAAGGGGACGCGTCATGCAGCTTGATGCGCTTCATTTCACGCCGTGGCTGTCGCTTGCCGGCGGCGTGCTGATCGGGCTGGCGGCCGCGTGGCTCGTCGCGTTCAACGGGCGGATCGCCGGAATCAGCGGCATCGTCGGCGGCCTGTTCACGGCCGGTGGCGCGGAGCGCGACTGGCGTGTCGCATTCGTCGCCGGGCTGATCGCCGCGCCGCTGATGATGCGTATCGCCGGTGCCGCCGTGACGCCGCGGGTCGATGCAGGCTGGGGCGCGTTGCTGGCGGCCGGCCTGCTGGTCGGGATCGGCACTCGCTATGCGGGCGGATGCACGAGCGGTCACGGCGTCTGCGGGCTGTCGCGGGGTGCGGCGCGATCGATCGTCGCGACGGCGGTGTTCATGGTCGCGGGCTTCGCGACCGTATTCGTGCAACGGCACGTGCTCGGGGGCTGACATGCAGGCAGGATTCGCGTTTCTTGCGGGGCTGCTGTTCGGCGTCGGCCTCATCGTGTCGGGGATGGCCAACCCGCAGAAGGTGCTCGGTTTTCTCGACCTGGCAGGCCGCTGGGATCCATCGCTCGGGTTCGTGATGGCCGGCGCGATCGGCGTCGCCGTGTTCGCGTTCGCGTGGGCGAAGCACCGGACGCGGTCGTTGCTCGGCCTGCCGATCCAGTGGCCGGCCGCGCGGGCGATTACCGTGCGCCTGGTCGCGGGGAGCGCCGTGTTCGGCATCGGCTGGGGGTTGGCCGGGTTTTGCCCGGGGCCGGCGATCGTATCGATCGGACTCGGGTCGGTCAAGGGCATCGCGTTCGTCGTCGCGATGCTGGTCGGGATGGCGTTATTCGAATGGATCGAGCGCGCTAGGAAGGCGCGATAGCACGGCGGGGGCTGCGGCCGAAGTTATCGGCCCGCTCGAGTCGGCGCGGCGCGGTGAGGGCGCCGGACACGATCGCGCTCGTCGCCGGAGCGGGCGACACGGTGGTCACATGACGACACCGGCGACGGCGCAAGCCACTGCGTCAGGATTGCCCGCGCACATGCCGCTCGCCGAGTAGCGGCGCGGACACCCGGCGCAGCCACGCGCGCCACGCGGCGAACACGCCGGACCGGGGCGCGGGTTCCGCGACGGTCGCGGCGACCGGCCCCGCATCGCCGGCGGACAACGCAACGTGACCGGGTGTCTCGATCGTCAGACATTCGCCTTCGTCGAGCATGCGGCGAACGTATTGCGGCGCATCGGGCAGCCAGTCGAGCCCGCCGTGACGCAACGTGACCGCGAGCGCGCCGTCGAGCACGATGACCTGGCTGCCCTTGTCGAACCACGCAAAGTGGCTTTGGCCGGCGTCGAGCCGAATGTCTTGCGTTCGCATGGCGAGTCCTTTTCCCGGTTGCGCAGCCCCGCGACGGCGAGGCGAGAGCGTGCAATCAGGTTAGGGAAACGCATGCGGGCAGGACAGATTCAGGGGACGGGAATCTGTTACGGTGCAGGCGACGATTTCGTGCCGCTGTATCGGTGGGTTTTCCCGGAATCTGTATCTGGCGTGCGCCTGAGCGCGCGGGCACGATGACCCGCATGACGCCCATCACCGACTCGTCCCGCACCCCGTTGCCGATGGCCGGCGAGCCGCTGTACGAACGGCTCGCCGAGCATTACCGCCGCATCATCGCGGCCGGCACGCTGTCGCCCGGCGATCGGATGCCGTCGGTGCGCGCATTCATGGCGCAGCACGGCGTGAGCCTGTCGACCGCGATCCAGGCGTTCCGGCGGCTGGAGGATACGGGCTGGTGCGAAGCCAGGCCGCGCTCGGGCTATTTCGTGCGGCGGCGCGCGGCGGCCGCCCTCGAAGCGCTGCCGGAAAGCAATGGGCCGCCGCCGAGCATCGAGCCGCCGTTCGCGGGGCTGCACGAACGCGTGTCGCGTGTGATCGATCGCGCGAATGCGATGCCCGATGCGCTGAACCTTGGCGGCGCGTCTGCGCTGGCGACGCTGTATCCGGCCGAGCGCCTGCAGGCGCTGGCGATCCGGCTGCTGCGGCGCAAGCCGACGCTGCTCACCGACGCGGGGCCGGTCGGCGGGTCGCCCGAATTCCGGCAGACGATGGCCAAGCGTGCGCTGTCGTACGGCGTGACCGTGTCGCCGGACGACGTGATGTCGACGAGCGGCGGCGTCGATGCGGTGAATCTCGCGCTGCGCGCGGTCGCGCGCCCCGGCGACACGATCGCGATCGAATCGCCGGCCTTTTTCGGCTTGATCCAGCTGCTCGAAAGCCTCGGCCTGCGTGCGCTCGAGATTCCGGCCAGCCCGACGACCGGGCTGTCGATCGAAGCGCTCGACGTGGCGCTGACCGCGTACCCGGACATTCGGGCCGTGGTCGTCGTGCCGAATCTGCAGAACCCGCTCGGCAGCGTGATGCCCGATGAACGCAAGGCCGCGCTGGTCGCGCTGTGCTCGCGTCACGGCGTGGCCGTGATCGAGGACGAGCCGTATCGCGAGCTCGTCGAAGCGCCGCACGCGGTGAAGCCCGTGAAGGCATGGGACCGTGACGGCACGGTGATCTACTGCCCGTCGTTCAACAAGGTGCTCGCACCCGGGATGCGGCTCGGCTGGATGAGCGCGGGCCGCTGGCACGCGCGCGTGAAGATGCTCAAGTTCGCGCACAGCCGGCACAACGCCGCGTTGCTGCAGGCCGTCGCGGCCGAGTTCGTCGGCTCGGGTGCGTTCGATCGCCACCTGCACCGGTTTCGCGAGCAGCTGCGCGTGCAGCGCGATGTGACGATCGATGCGATCGCGCGCCATTTTCCGGCCGGCACGCGGATGAACCGGCCGCCCGGCGGCATGCTGCTGTGGATCGCGTTGCCGGACGGCGTGCGTTCCGAAGCATTGTTTGATGCCGCGCTGGCACGCGGGGTAAGGATCGCGCCAGGCGCGATCTTCTCGAATTCCGACCGCTTTGACGCGTATATCCGGCTTGCCTGCACGCGGGTGTTCGACACGGCCCACGAAGCGGCCATCGAAACGCTCGGCCAGTTGATACGCGACGCGGCGGCCGCTGCGTAAGCGGGGCGGGTGCCGGCCGGGCTGGCGTGCCGGCGACCGGGCTCGGCGGTCGTGACAGGGGCACGGGCCGACCGATGCGGCACGTCGCCTGTGCGCCGGCCGGCCGCTGCGCCATGACGCGCCAGCGATACGATTTTGGCGATTTCATCGGCCGACCGCGTGCGCGGCGAGGTGCTGACGGATCAGCGACAGGTAGCGATCGCCGACCGAGAAGTCGCGCGCGGCACGCGGCCGTTCCGCCTGGCGCAGCGTGGCCGGCGCGCTCATGCCCAGGTACCGGCATACCGCCGACGGAAAGGGCTTGCGTGTATGCCCGAGCTGGCGCGCCGCGCGCTCGACGCGGGCGTCGCCGACCTGCGCACGCAGCCATGCCAGTACTTGGCGATCGGTGTCGTTGACGATACGGACCAGATGTTCCACTTTAAACAGGGACCCTTGTTGCATAAGGCTCTCCGGGGTGTTTTCGTCGATAAATCAGGTCTGGCTACCACCCTAGCTACCATGAAAGGCTGCGCTGGACCTGGAGCCACCAACCGGTGCTCTCCACGGTAGCGCCGAGCTTTTGCCGTGGCCACAAATACTGGTTGGTTGTACAGCTGTTTATCCATACAGTATTTTGGGCGAAGCAGGTTGTCAAGCGCTATAACGAGCCATGAGGGAACGAAGGAGGGAGATGAGGCGGGAGGGGCGGCGCTCGGGGCCGAGCGCCAGAGGGAGGGTTAGGCGGCGTCCGCGCCGGCCATGATCGCTTCGACGCTTTCGGCGGTGATACCGCTTGAGCGCTCCCCGATCTTTACCAGTTTCAGCTTTCCCTTGTCGACGAGGCGGTAGACGGTGGTTCGGGAGATGCTGAGCATATCCATGACAGCCTTAATGCGATACAGCTTCTTCGAAGTGGTGGTTTCCATGTTTCGACCTATTGTGGTGGTGGCCAGAGCGCGTATGGTATGGAGCGCTCTGGCACGTCGCAACACAATCTAGGTGACTATCGTATAGTCCGCGGCGTCAGCCGAAGGGGCCCAACGCAGGTACGGCGTAGGTGGCGAGATAGAACAACACGACGAATAGCGTCACAACGGCAAACACGGTGCCCCATTTCCGATTCGACCATCGCTTATAAGCGACTGCATTCAACACGCAGAACACAATGGCAGGCCAAATTAGTAATCCCAGTGTCACCAGGAAAAAAGCGGCATGAGAGCCGCAATGCTCCAGGTCGTTGCAGCCCGTCGAGTGTGAGGGAGGCGTGGGCCAGTGAATGTGGCTGAATGTGTAGCCTGATGCCCAGGTGACCAGCAAACCCCACACGAACCCCAACAACGCAAGCCCTGTACGCTTCATTTCACTTCCCAAAAAAGGATTTCTTTCGAGTTGGCCAGATCGGAGAACGCGTTGTCTCTTCGACCTCGAAGCCACGACAACGGGTTCGGCATTGAAGACATGCCAACTCGGAATCGCAGAAACGACGCCCAGTTGGGGGTCAGCGTATCCTTGTTCCACAAGTCGATGTGTCCACCGGTAAGAGTGCTATCGCCCGAGTCACCTTCTTGTCGCCAATATCCGAAAAAGTAGATGATGCCCGTTCGCCCTTTTACCTTGCTCTGCCAATCCGCGCCAGTGATGTTTTCCGGTTTGCCGAGTCCCAAGAAAGGTTGCAGCTTCAACCACTCGGCAAGTTCATAAGCACGAGTTGCCGTAGGCTTGTCGTTTAGCATGAGACGGCCCAGCTCCTTCTTTCCAGGCATGGGCTTCACGACCTTCTGCGAAAACGACTTCATATCGCTTCCGATGTTGTGAAAGGTGACGCTCATGCGGATGGCACACTGGTTCTCGTATTGACCTGTCTTATCGTCGTACGGGTCTTTGCTCGGGTAGGCGTTCCAAAGCTCTTGAAACGTAATTGACTTCAGTTGAGTTGGCTTGACCGAGTCACGCGTACTGTTCGAGCGTACCTTCAACGGTTTGTTCGGCATGGTTAAGCCTCATTCTGCTTAGCGATTGCATCGTCACCCCAGTAGACCGTGTAGTCGTCTGCACTGTGGCCCGTATGGACGCGCGGTAACATGCCGCTTGCATCGAGACGCCCTTGGAAGACACGACCATCCGTAGTCTCGATGTAGTAGGGGTAGCCCTCCGGACCATCAGCCGTCACTTTCACTTGTTCGTCGTACGGCTCGACCAGGTTGGACGCAACAGCGCCAGCAGCGGCGACGCCCGCAGCGGCGAAACCGGAAGAGGTGTGCTGACCGCTACCGCCTAAGTTGTCATCGCACCACGACTCGCCGCTAAGCGCCGCAATAATCCGTGGAGGTCGCGGGCATTTACACATGACGATGTCGCCGTCCAGGGCAATCTCCGCTACGAACTGTATGCGGTAGGGTCCCCCGGACTTAGCAATGACGCCGTTGCTCTTACATGCTGTGCAAAAGGCTTGTCCGCCAATCAGGGCAACTTGGTGGCCCATGAAGGTCATCGGCGGCCCCGCCGCAGGTAGAACGGTGCCGCCACTAGATAGAACATCCCCTACAGACGCGATTCTTCTTTGCATTGTTTGGCCCTCTCAGAATCCACGATCTTAGTCGCGTGGCTGCGTAATTTATCTCAATATTCCCGAGGGGCGCTATATCGTCCTCTTCAATGAGTAGTTGATCACACGACGGAAACCTTGAGGCTCACACAACCGAGGATGGTTTCCAAACCCCATTTGCTGAGAGCTTCAGCATGTCGCCGGTTTTTGCTCCGGTCAGATCGACGTCAGCGCAATCCCCAAGTGAGAGCTGCAAGCTGCCTTGCGACCACGGGATGAAGCCATCAGGTGCCGCGGCTGCGAAAGGTCCGCTGAAATTCACGGTCCACACTGACGCGACGTCCGAGCAGACGGCAGGGAAAAGGGGGAACGTGCCGCCAATCGGGTAGCCACCGACACCCGTCGCCGGGTTATTTGTGGCGCTACCGTTCCAGACGCCGCCGTTGACTCGGAACCATGCCGTGCGCGACGACGCGTCGATCGCTACGCCGACCGTGTCCCCTGCGACGTTGAATGCCGCGCCGGACCCGGAGTTCGTGCCGCCGTCTCGATACACGTTGCCGCTCGACTGGAACTTCCCGATCGTCCCCTGGCCGTCGTCATATCCGACCTGAGCGTCCATCGCCTCGTTGCGCGGGCACACGCCAACGGAGGCGTTCCCGCTCGACGTGCCCGAGACGAACGTGGTCTCGAAGTACCACTTGCCGGCCTTCATGCCGGTCGTTCCGAGCGCTACGACTTGCTTACCGCCAGGGACGGTAGCGGTCAGGTTGTTGTTCGAGAGCGCTACCGTGCCGGCCTTCATTACCGGATCGAATGCTGCACGCTCGGCGAAGCGCGAGATCCGCAACGTGCCATCCCCATCGGTTGTCTGGCCGGGACCGAGCTTCACGCCACCAAGCTGCGTGTTCGTTGCGACCGGGATGCCCGTGGACGGGGCATCTTTCAGGTCCTTATAGCTACCACTCGTTGCCACTTTCGCGAGACCGGTCACGGTGCTCGCGTCTTGCTGGCCGGTGTGGTTCTGTCGGTTCAGAAGCGTCGAATCCGCGCTGTTCTTTGTCGCTTGTGATGCAATACCGTCGAGCTTGGTCTTATCGTCAGCGCTCATGAAGCCGGCTGCTTTCTGCGTCACCACTCCGAACCACGCGCGCAGTGTCGAGAGCTTCAACTTGAAGTTGTTGCCGCCGTATGCCCCCGCGAGCATTGCATCATCAACTGGATTCTGGAGTTCGTTGAACTCCGAGATTTTCATGTCGCTCATAGGGAGGTCTCTGTTTTGATCAAGGTGCCGTCTTCTGCGGCGATATGGCCAGATGCGTTTTCAAGCAGGATGTTCGATTCTTCGATTTGGATGCCTGCACCTTGTTGGTTGCGTAGGTTCCACATCATTAAAAGACCTAGCGCGCGCATGATTTCGCCCGCCCAAAACCCGTAGAAGTAGTGTCCGTGTGACCAGCTTGAATAGGCACCGCTCATGTCGGAGTAGGGACCAGTCGGGTCTTCGATCACCTGCGTGCGTGTAAATTCGACCATGCAGCCGTTGATCACACGATCGACGTAGGCCGACTTCGAGCCGGCGAACTTCATACAGACAGCACCTGCCATGTACAGCGCCGTCATATGGCCGGTGTGGTCGTAGTCATCGTTGAACGCCGGCTTGTCGGGTGGAAATTCAGTTGGCGTCAGGTTGTCGTTTGCATCCTGGAAGTCAGCCAGATACTTCGCGTAGCGCTCACAAAACGTGATGAGTCGGGTATCGACAGGGAAACCTTGCTGCACGAGCAACTGCCACATCCGGCAACCTGCAAAGAACGCGCGCGCGTTGTATCCCGCCCACGGGTACGGCTTGTCCGTACCCCATGCGAACGTGTCGATGGGGCCTTGATCGAGCTGGTCATAGCGTGGCCATACATATAGCGGCGCAACCGGACCCATGACGCCGATCTTCTTCGCGTACGCTTCCTGAGCGTCGTAGTAGAAGGCGATGCAGTTGGTGTAATACTGGGTCTTGCCCGAGAGCACCCACATCGGCCCATACTGGTAGCCGGTGTACGGTGTGCCTCGCCAGTAATCCTTCCGCGCGCGAGAGACTGAATACTTCGTCGTGAATGGAAGCACTCCAGGTGTGTATTTCAGCGCGAGGGGGGCGGGATTGGACGCATACACGTCTCCCACTGCCATCTCCATCGCCGGCTGGCATTTCACATGGATGAACCACTCGGTCGAGTAGTCGTTGACCGACACGAGCTTCTGCGGGATCTCGCCCCAGCAGTACGTCGAGATCGAGCCGCCTTGGCCGTTGTTCGTGATGAATTCGATCTGCGTCATCGCACCATTCGGCGTCGGTGCGGCCGGTGTGCCTGCCGCCTGATTCGGCACGAGCGTGAAGTCTGACCAACTCAGCGGCAGTGTGGTCCAGCCACCGGAGGGCAGCACGCGCTGATACTTATTGCCAAGCGCGTCCGTGACCTTCAACCAGATCTCGCCGCTGTTCACCCGGTACGTCAACGACGTGAGGGCGCGGGTGGTCGGTGTTGCGAGCCAGAAGCCGGCGACGACACCGGAAGTGCCGTCATTGATGTTGGCCGTGCCGATCCAGTCAGCGCGGCCAGCGTCGCCGAGGATGCCGCCCTCGTACGTGGTGGTGTAGCCGGCGTTGCCGTACGGCACGAAGCTCGAACCGTCGAGCATGGCGTGCTGCTGGCCGTCCGATTGCGTGGCCGTGACCATCTGGCCGAACGGAACCACCATCGGCGTCGGCGTCACGCTACCGTTCGAGGGCAGGGCAAAGCGATACTGCCGGCCGGCGCTCAGGAGGTCGGTCTTCATCCGCGTCAGGAACTCGATGCGCGCCTTCGGCGTGTTGATGCCGATGGTGTTGACCATCGCCGTCTTGCTGGAGTCGATGCGCGTGTAGACGGCGATCTGTTCGAGCGCGACCGTGCTCTCCTTGTTCACATTCGATTCAGCGGTCTTCGACACGTGGATGTAACCGCTGCTGTCGCGATTGACCGTCGCCTTCGCGTCGCCGAGGTATTCCCAGTCGTACGCGATGCCCACGTTAAACGGGTCCGCTGCCCTCGAATCCTGGCGGAAATAGAATCCGTCAGCTTGAAGGTCCGTCGCGTCGTTGATCGTATAGATCGACGCGTTGAATGCGTTGAAGTAGCGGGGATTGCCAGTCTCCTGGAACATCAAGTAGCAGGCTTCGGCAAACCACTGCTCCGAGTCGATTGAATTGCCCCACTGGTCGGGCGTCAGCGCCATCCAGATCGGCCAGACGTCGAACGGTTGGTTGCGACCGATCATCGGGCCGGTCATGTTCGCGTAGTTGACCAGTGCCGTGCCCGTGAACGTCGCGTCGACGAGGCGAATCGTCCCCGGCGCGTCGCCGTTCGGGTCGATCGGATCCTGATCGGCGTTGTGCCGTACGCCGTCGTACGTTACGTACGAAGCGAACGGGTAGACCGTGCCGCCAGCATTGACCCCCGAGCGCACTGAGTCGTACGAGAGCTTTCCGTTGTAGACGGAGTAGAGTCGCGTGATGAGCTGGCCGTTATACGGATCGCCGGTCGGGATCTGGCCCACCCCGTTCGTGAACTGAACCTGGACACCCTTGCCACCGGGGCTATCCGGGTTGTTCGGGTCCAGCGGGCCGAAGGCCTGGAACGGGCGCTTGCCGTTGATGATCCAGTTCGCACGGTAGATCTGCGGCGTGGTCGGTGTCGACTGGCCGGCATAGAACAGATCGAGGTACGCGTCGATGGCGCGCACGGCGCGGTCGAGGTAGGAGCGCTTGCCGGTGCCCTTCCATGCGTAGTAGAGGCCGAGGATGTACAGGGCCTGACCTTCGGTCGTGGCCGTGCCATTCGGGGTGTACCAGACGCTCCCCGTCTCGTAGTGCATGTTGTTGCAAAGCACGCTCTTGCTGTTGACGATCATGTAGTCCTGACCCGTGTCAGGGTCGTCTTTCGTGTGACGATCCACGAACTGCATGAGGCCATCCAGCATCGAGTTCGCATTCGCGGCGAGCTGGTTGAGGGACTGACGGGACAGGTAGAGCCGGTTCATTTACGCAGGAATGTTGTTGCCGACGAAGTAGCCGACGTACGACTTGCCACCGTCGTAGGTTTCAAACATGAAGGCGTCGCTCACACCTTGTGCGTACGACAGGACGGGTGCGACGCCACCGTTCCATTTGATAATCGCCGGCCAAGTGCTGACCTTGTTCGAGCCGGTGCCCTGCTTGAGCACGAGCGAGAACGAGCGGACGAAGTTCGCATCGGTGGCCGGGTTGCTGATCGTGATAGCCGTCTGCGGGGAGTTGATCGTCGCGTTGAAACAGCCGATGCCGGTCGACAGGTCCAGGTCGAGACCGTTGCCGGTCACGTTCATGCGCGCGATCGGCGTCTTGTTGACGTCGCCGGTATCGCCTTTGTCGCCCTTGTCGCCTTTGATGCTGTAGCCGCTCGGCCAGACACCGCCCGTCTTCGGGCCGAACATGAAGCTGTTGTCCAGGTTGATGTACGAGTCGCCGTCGTTACCGACGTTATTGGCCGGCGCTCCGCGGCCGTAGAGCAGTTTCATCGGGGTAAGCTGTCCGAGATTGTTGTAGACCGGACTCATCATCAAGACGAGCGGCTGACCGTCAGGATTGGTCGGGGCGAGCGGGAGAGGGGCGGCGATCATTGCGCACCTGCATTCAAACGATCGAGAACGTCTCGGTCGCTCCGGACGACCGCTTCGCAGGCGTTGAGCTTGAGCACGATTCCGTCTGCTCGGCCGGCTTCGCTGAGAAGAAACTCAGTAGCCGGCAGCGAAAGTTCGGCTCCTCCGGTGTCAGCAGATATGCCGGCACCGGGGCCAGCTGTACCTTGGGTCGATTGATTGCCACAGGTTGCGGCTCGGTCGCGCAGGCGCAGAGCACCAGCGCGGGCAGCAGCAATGTCGCGGTCGGCTTGAGACTTCGCATCGTTGAGCTTCCTTTCGTAATCGGTCGAGATCCGCGTGACCAGCAGGTTCGACGTTGTGGTAGCGAATGCCGCTACCGCGTCCGCCCGCTCTTGAGCGGCACGCACGGCTTTCTGCTGCCGATCGTCGTTCTCGGCCATGAGCGCAACGTAGTGGTCGCGGGTGAAGTAGAAAGCGCCAGCACCGCTCAGGAGAGCGGCGCAGAGCGCGGCAATGGTGGTCAATTTCATGCGGTATCCACCTTTTGCAGAATGCGGGTCATGACCGCGTCGAACAGCTTCGAGCTGCCGTACCCGGCGACTGTGATGGCCGCGGCCTCCTGAGCGGAATCCCAGCGGAACGATTCGGCGATGAAGAACATAAGCAAGCCGGCTGCGATCGAGGAGACCATGTCTCGCGCGACGTGCAGCTTCCAGCGCGACAGATCTTCGGCGTTCGACAGCTTTTGCAGCGTCGACGCAGCGCCGCCGATGCTGCTGAGGATGACCGTGATCACGTACGCGATGACGGGGATACTGGCCAGATCCCGCCCGAAAGATACGTCGCTACGCGTTGCCGCGTAGGTGACGAGAGACCACGTGAGAGCGAGGAACATCGCCCATACCTTTATCGTTCGCTGCACGCTCGACCCCGTACGTGAAAAAGATTGCGAAAACTCAGCGTCAGGCCAAACACAGCCATCGAGCCATAGAGAACGAGGGCGCTTATCTGCACACTCTTGTAAGCCTGCTCAGCAACGAACAGATGAGACGCAAAGGAGAACGACGCCATCGGATAAACCCAATGACGCCACTTCAACCCCCACGTGAAAACGTATCGGTCGGGCATCAAGTCATTGACCACGATGTCGACCAGAAGCAGTGCGCCGGCAACGAGCAGCAAGACAGTAAAGAACCAGCCGCCGTGTTGCATCGTCGCGGCGGGGATCGAACTTGCGTGGCACCTCGAAAGCACGACGACAACAAGCACCCATGTCGTGAAGCCGAGGCGGGCGAAGAAGTCACCGTTGCGAGTCGTCATTAGGCGGCTCCCGGAATGACCTTTCGTGCGAGCGCGAGATACGCTTGACGATCCGCGAGACCGTTCGTGCCGCCGTTGATCACCTTCGTGACCGCGATGAAGTTCCTCTTCAACGCGAGGTTGTCGAGCTTGTGGTTCCACCAGAAGGCAGCAGCACTGAGGCACGCGTACTGCGGTTGCTCCAGCAGTTCCGGGTGCGCGATCAGGTCGAGGTCAAGCAGCATGCCCATCAGCAGGTAGTTGATCCGACCGGTACATTGGATCAGGCCGCGGCCCTTGTAGCGAACGCCGTCGCCCGGTTGCGTGTTGCCGAGGTCCTTGCGTCCCTCGTATGCTTGTCCGCTGGCGATCTCCAGCGTGTAGCGCCCCTCGGCTGACTCATGCGAGATCTGAGCCAGGAACTCGACGATCTCTTCCGGGGTATCGATCTCGAACTTCGCCATCGCGTCCGAGAGCAGGGGCGCGTACGTGGCGCATCTGTCGATCGGTGCGTGCGTCCAGAGCTTCCGAAGCTGGTCGGACGTAATAGACATCTCGGACTCGTGTGGTGGTGGTGAGTGCCGAGAATTTTAAGGTTGGGGTTTACGCAGACACAAAGAGTTTTGCACTCGAAATGCTAAGTGAACCTAAGTGGTTCACTTAGCACCAACTTCATGTAGTTACGCGGGTATCGGATCAACCGACGAGGGGGCGGCTTCAACCGAACGCGGCTGCGCGGAAAGCTTCCGGTTGGCGTCGTCGAGGCTCATTTGAAGCCGATGGGCGCGCGATTGGCTCTCGACCAGCGCGCTCTTCGTCGCTTCGAGCGCGGCATTCGCCTCGTCGAGCACAGATTGCAGAGTTGCGTTTGCCGAAGCCAGAGCTTGCAATTGCTGTTCGGCTTGACCCGCTGCAACGCTCGCGTGAGCGAGGCGATCCGCCAGCTCATTGCGCTGTTGCGTCAGCACGTGGTGCATCATCTGGCCTTCGTTCATCAGGGGGGTAGCTTGTTGATCGCTCATGGTGTTTCCGTTTTGATCTGAATGATTTTGCGGGTGGTGGTCCGCTTGTTGGCCAGAGGTCCGAAGACGATCTGGCGATGCTCAGGCAGCGTGCCGGTTAGCGGCTCGATACGCTGAAGTGTGCAGCCGGTCAGCTCGTAGAGAGCCGTGGCCATAAATACGACGTTATCGCTGTACGCGCTCTCGCAGGTGACATCCCACAAGTCGCCTTCGAGGAACATGCAGCTACCTTTGCAGAGCTGAAGCACGGGGCACGAGTTGCAGTGTTCGCGGGTCGACCAGTGGCGCGAGGACTTGAGCTGGACTGCGTCCATGTCCTGAACGTTGCCGGCGAGATGAGGCTGGCCGTTCGGCGCAACCGCTACCGCCGACACGTTCTGACACGTCAGCACGTTGCCCTTTAGGTCCATCGTCAGGGTGTCAGCGCGGTCGCTTCCGCACTTCTGGCCGAGCGTGCGTGCTTCGCGCCGAGTGACCACGGACTCGCCGAAGTCCACGATTTTCTGCGTGACGCTGTCGAAATTGAGTGCGTTGCCGCTCTTCAGCTCGTCGAAGGCGCGAGCGCGGTAGCGGACGTGCTCGTGCGTGTCGTGAAACGACATCGAGCGGCCACCTTCGTCGTACGCGTCGACGAACATGCCTTCTCCGATCGGTACTTCGGTGTCGCCCGTCAGCTTGATGAAGTAGTCGCGCACCGCGAGTCGCGACGTGCTTTCCTTGTGCAGCATCGCGTTGAAGGAGATCCGGTTCAGCGGGCGCAGGCGCTGGTACAGCATCAGGATCGCTTCCCGCGTCAAGGGGTTATCGAGGGGGTCTTGACCTCGTGCCTTCTGCCCCGGCCCGTCGTGCGAGATGCCGACCGTGAACCCCATCGAAATGAGCCATCCAGCCTTCATGTGATCGATCAGAGAGCCGTTCGTGATCATCCGAAGGGTGACGCCTGGGTAACGCATCCGCAGCCGCTCAGCGAGCGGTTTCAGCGTCTTCCAGTACACCATTGGCTCGCCACCCCAAAACTCGACCGTCGCGTCCTCGGTGAGATAGCAGTTTGCCGTGAGATGGGACATGAACACGTCGACGTCGCCGGGGTTGGCTTGGTCCGCGTGCGGCACGAATCGTTGCGAGCAGTATTCGCAGCTGTAGTTGCACGACAGGCCGAGCTGGATCTTCAGCGTGCGAACAACGCGGTCTTTACGCCCAGGGGGCGCGGCCGGCGCGCGCGGCTCGCTCGGACGCTCGGACACGACGTCGCAACCACGCTGGTCGGTGAGGGTGCTTCGTTGGTTGTTGTAGAAAAAGTCACGGCCGACTCCGGAGGCGTCGACCGTCTTCAGGCGGAAGGTGGTCATCTGGTGGCTAGGTACGTCGCCTGCCGCGCGCGGAGCGTCGTCTTGAAGGCGACCATGTCGTTGAAAGCGAGGTCCCCATCCTTCATTTTCAGCACACCAGCGTCAAGGAGTTTCTGTCGTTTATCAGATGGAAATGCGTCGGCCGGCAGGATCGAAAATAGCAACTCGGTGAGCAGATCCACCTGCGCTTCCAGTGCGGCAAGCGCGTCGTTTGTCTTGATGTCTTTCAGCAGCTTGTGTTTCGCATGCCAGCGGTCGATAACGGGCGCAATTGCCGGCATGAGCCGCTTTAGGACCATGTCGCCGCTTTCATCCGACAGATCCACGGTTGGCGCTGAATTGGCCGGCTCGACAGTGTGGCAAAAGAATACCGCCGTGTAGGCGTTCATCTCTTCGTTGATACCGACGAGAACGAGCGGCATAAAAGAATCAATGTTCTTTCGAAGAAGAGCGGACGACAGGCTGTCCTTTGACTCGTGGATGTCGCTGCCCCACACGACTACGTACTGTCCGTTGCGAGCACGCACGAGATGCAGGACGTCATTACCGTGCTCCACTTTGTTCAAGTCGAACTGCCAGTAGAGGCTCAGGTCCGTCGACTGCATAGTGAAACCGGTAGGTGTTGGGATGACAGTGACGATGCCGTACGCTTGGGCGCGCTGCTCATCCGTCAGATCGTCGGGGATGAGTACCTTATGCACCAACATGGCTGAGTCCTTTCCATTCGAAAGTGTTGTAATCGAAGTCGAATCCGTTTGCGCCGGCCGAGACGACGTATCCTTCGGCGATGATCATGTGGCATCCGCCGACGATTGGCAGATAGACCTTCGTGTTGGGATTCATGTCGTGTTCGACCACTCGCTTGCGTTGCCAGCCGTTGATGTGGGCGAACTCATCCCATCGGTCATCCAGAACGCGAACGTCGTCATTGTTCGGCAGGCCTTTCACTACACCCGTCTCGACGCCTCGCAACCACGACTGTTTGTCTACCACGCCAAACGCCTGCACGCCGTCGCGGCGCGTCCAAAACGCGTGATCGTCGGTCCAGAAGAATGAACGATCCTCGAACGAGATCATCTTTCGATCGCCCAGCAGCGGCGTCTCGACGTCGAGCACGGCTTCCGGCCCAAGCGGCGTCATGACAATGTCGCCAATCTCGATCTGTTCGACGTACTTCCAACTCCGGTCAGCCATCATGATTCGAGTGCCGGCTGGGAAGCACGTGCATGCACAGTTGCAGTTGCAGTTGCCCCAAACACGGACGAGCTGGACCTGATTGCCGGATCGCTGGAGGTAGAAGGACTGAGGCGCGATCACGCCGTTGGGCACCCACGGCCAGCCACCGGGGCGCCATCCGTCGCCACCGTCGAGCGTGCCGACCGAATTGAGTCGATCTTCTGCACCTTTGCCGGCAAAGCAGTTTTCCAGCCACCCGTAGCGCGAGGTCCAGATTCCACCCGTGCCTTGTTCGAGCGTGTGTGTGTCGGTCGCGAACCCTTTGCCTCCATACACCCGCACGTAGCTGCTGTCAGTCATGTGGATGCCGCCGCCGTACGTCTGGTTGTACCAGCCTACCTGACCGTTCGAACGGAACCAGCCGTTGTTATACAGCTCGGCCACCGTGTCGCCGTTGCGGCCGAGCTTGGCGTTATTCAGCGAGTTGTAGAGGTAGTCGGCGTAGTTTTTCGTCGCGGCGTGGTAGGGCTGTGACGGGTCGCCCGAAAGCGTCAGGGGGCCGTTCATCTGGTCGCCCGAGCGCAACACGCGGTTGTTCGCTGCGGTAGTCGCTGCCTGCGCCTGCGCGTCAACGTACCGCTTTGGCGCGGCATGCAACGCCTGGGATGGGTCTCCGGAGAGGGTGAGCGGACCAGTCATGTTGTCGCCGCTCTTCAAGACGCGCGTGCCAATTGCTGCTGAGAGCGCGTCGATCGAATCTTGGTAGGCGATCGTACGGTTGTAGTCGATCTCGACCACCCACGTGACCGGAGTCAGGCTCGCAAGGCGGAAAAGCTTGTTCTGCGACGTGCTCAGGTACGGCATGCCGATCTGAAGACCGTTGATCGGAAATGAGTCGCCAGCGTTGCGCGAGATCGCTGTGAGGTCGTTGTTGAGCAGCGGAGCCAGCGAGTCGGAGACTCGCTGACTTTCCGGAATCTGTGTGTAGTTCTGCATCGTGGTGGTGTCCGTTAGCAAACCGAATTTTACGAGCGCTGGCCAGAGCGCCCAAGGGATTTCAGTACGCGTGTGCTGCCCAAGTCAAAGCGCCATCGATCTTCGCCTTATCCGAGACTCGCTCCAGGAAGCAGTCGAAATACGTACGTGTGATCGAACCTGAAACCAGCTTCGCGGTGCATGGGTCGCTCGCGCTCTGTACGGTCAACGTCACTTTCGGTGGTACGTGGAACGGTCGCGAGAAGAATATGCGTGTCGGTGTCGTACCGTCGATGATGTTGTCACCGCTGTCAAACATATCCGGAACGTCGACGACAACGCTAAGCTTGTTGATCACACCCCGGTCGCCGGAAGTCGAGTTCATCGAGATGCGGAAGAGGGCAGTTTGATACTCGTAGTCACCCTGCACAAACGGTTGAAATGGTGCATAGCCGGTAGGGCTGTCCGAAGTCAGAAGCGTGAGGAAGCCATCGTCGTCGAGCACCTTCTTTGAGATGGTGATATCGGAAATTACGTGTGCCATGTCAGTACAGACTGTAGTTGATAGTTTGGCCGATACCCTGGACGTTGAGGGTCCCACGGAATATCGATCCACCTTCGCGGCCGACATACAATGTGCGCGTGTTCGTGTCCTGCGAAATCGCGACGAAATAGCGTTCGCCTATTTCAAGATCGATCGGGATGGAGATCTTTTTGCCGTTGTTGTCGATCGCGTAGACACTCATCGTCGATGCTTGATAGCCGATCGTGATTTGCGCGCCATTTCTCCCGCAGAAGCTAGACCATGTGTCGTCGTTGTTGTCGTACGGGATGACCCAAAAGCTCGTCGAGAACACGTTCGGGACATTGACGTCGAAGGTGACGCGAGTCGGGACCGGTTGGAGCGGTGCGGTTTGCACGAAAAGGCCCGACCCGTACTTCCCAGCGCGGTAGCTAACCGTCTGTTGCTCGGAGACCGCCCCATCCTCACCGGGGCCGGAGAAACCCAGTGTGTTGTCGAGCTTGATCGCATAAAGAACGTCGGCGGGTAGAGCCGAGAGTGTTGCAATCTCGGCGCGGTAGTTGATCGACGAGATGTCGCCCTCCGCAGCCCACGGCATCTGTGCCTTGGCGTCGTCCCACGGGAAGGTTGCATCCTTCCAGCGCATAGTGAAGTCGACAATCGCATCGAGACCGATGAAGAGCGTATTCTGCGCGCGGAAGCTCGTCGGAAGCGACACGCTGAAAATGTACTCAGCCTTCGCTTTGCCGTCGTCCATCCGCAGAGAGTCGCCGTAGACCACCATGTTGTACCGCATGCCGGTGAAACCTTTCGACAGTTCGTCCGACTCGTACACAATGTTTGTGTTGTCGAGTTGCGCGACGTCGGTCGTGACGAACGTTGCCTTGTCCGAATAGATGCCCGGCGCGGCGATCGACTTCAGCCAGAACTTGCGCGTACCACCTGCGCCGGCTGTAAGACCAAAGCTTGTAGATTTCGTCTTCGCTACGAACACCGCAGTGGCCCAGGTGTCGCCTTCACGGATCTCGTAGTCGAGGATGTTGTCTTCCGGGTTCGGCTTCCAGCTCATCTCAATCCGGTTCGCCGACTGAACAGCGATGACGCCGCGCACGGAGGAGGGACCATACAACGCGATGGTCTGGATCGTCGGAATCGGCGAGAAGTTGTGGCTCGTGTCGATGGCTCGGATCATGAAGGAGTATGCCCCCCCTGTATCCGTCGTCCATGCGAACTGCGTCGCTGCGTAGTCGGTCACGAGAACAGTTCCGGTCTCCCACGATGTGCCAAGGCGGATCTCATAACCAGCGCGGTCGAGATCAGGGATGGGGTCCCACTTCAGCAGAATGTCGTTCTGACGACGGATCACGTTGAAGTTCGTCACGTTGCTCGGCGGATCATCCTTACCGACGCATCGATAGTTCCACGCGGACAGTTGCGAGCTGCGGTAGTCGAACGTGCTAATTGCCCACACCGTGATGTCGTAGTCGACGCCGCTCTTGCAAGGGCCGAGGAAAATGCTTTCACCCGTCGTGCTCGCAGTGAGCCATGTCGACTGAGAACTCTCTTTCCACTGCACGTCGTAGCGCTTGACGATCGCGTTTGCAGGTGGGTCCCACGATACGAGGATGCGCGCTTGAATCGAGCCGTCCTGACCGATGATCAGTTGCTCCGTCCCGGAGGCCATGACCATGTTCGTCGGCGGGGGTGGGATCAGCGGGTTTTTGAACGAATACTGCTTGCTGCCGATCGGCACGCAGTTGTCCGCTGCTGCTTGCTTGTTGACGTTGACCTCGACAGCCGTAACCTTGTAGGTGTCAGGTTGATTGTCAACTGGCTCGATCGCGATCGTACGAAAGGGTTTCGCAATCCCAAATCCACCGTTGTCCTCGATCGTGAAAACCGTGCGATCCGGAATGTTCGGCGGAATGACGCCGCTCACGATCGTCAACTCAGTCACGGCCCCGGTCTTGCCGGGGTTCACGACGAGGTTCCACAATCCGTCGACAGACTGAAGCCGAAGGTTGTAGTTTTGGTTGATCGTAAAGTAGACCGGGTCGCGCAGATAGATCTTGTTGTTGAAGATGGACTTAATGCGACCGCCCGACGACCAGCCGGTGATCGGGTCGGCGACGTAGATCGGCTTGTAAGGGTCGATGACGCGGCCAAGGCGCGCGGTCATGAACGATACGGTCGCACACTCAGTGGTCGACGTGATCAGCTGATAAGTGGCGCGGCGAACGGCTTCGTGCTCGTTCGTGCAGCCGATCGCCTGAAACTGATAGGGAATGCTGCCGTTGAGCGCGATGTGCTCGTCATATGGGACACGCCGATGGTCGACGTTCCAGTCAATGTCAGGGTTGACGAACTGGACCTCGTAGTCGTTGTAGCGTGTCGACATGTCCGTGAACGTGTAGCTGAAGCCTTCCGGCGTCACGTTCTCGGGCGTGAACATCAAGGTAGGTTCTTCCCACTTGTCGACGCGGAGGTGAACCATGCCTGTTGCGTCGTCGAAGATGACCGCACCAAAGCTGCCGGCGACGTATCGCAGCATGTCAAGGCCGGTCTGCTGGTCGGTCAGAGCGAGGTTGAAAGTGTAGCGCGGTTGCCAGCCACCGCGACCGTCAGGGACCATCTCGTCACACCAGCGCCCCGCATCATAGAAATCGAAGCGGTTGCAGGTGATCCACGGGTAATATTTCGCGAGACCCCATGTGGGGTTCATGATGAGGTTGTACAGAATCCACGCCGGGTTGTTCGTCCACGCGAGCTTGAATGTCCCGTTCCACGGGCCGCTCGCGTCGTACGAGTGCATGTCGCCGTTGTAGTTCGTCGGCACGAGGATTTCCAGCCCGTCGTAGATGCCAGCGAAGTCGGGGATCGAGCTGAACTGGCTCGTCGCCTTGGCGACCAGATGCAGGAGCGCGACTTGGTTGTACGAGCGGTTCCCTTTCGTGACCATCTGGAAGCTTTCCCAGGTCAGGTCGCAGAACTCCGTCGTACTGGCGTCCGGATTCTCCTTCAGTACCCGAATTACCCAGTTGTCGTTGATACGAGGTACGTCCCACGAGTAGTCGACCATGTAGCCGCTCGTGGTCTTGCCGGTAACCTTGATCAATCCGCCCTGAACCTCTGACCACGCGGCGTAGCTGGACGCTGGACGATACTGGATTCGGAAGCGCGCCGTGTTGTTGAAGGAGCCGTCGTTGTTCTGAACGTAGAGGACATTGAACTGCATTCGTACTTGCAGTTGGTCGATCACGCCTTTCAACGACTGGTCGGTCTGTCGGTTGACCCACGTCCCTTGAAATAGCCGCGTGCCGACCTGGGTGTTCGAGCTTTCGCCCCCAAGGACGTAGTTGACCGGAGAGTCGTGCGCGGTGCCGAGCTTGACGCCGAGATTGAACGAGCTGAAGTTCAGCGATCCGTCCTGCGACATGAGAGGCGTCCCGCCGACGTAGAAGGTCTTCATGCCGTCGACCAGTCCTCGAATCGGGCCTTGAGAAAGTCCAAGGACGATCTCGACGACGTCTCGGGAAAACAGGTTGTCGTCCGTTCGCGTGGGCGAGCTGGAGCCACCGCCGCTCGCGCCACGGATGCTCTGGATAGGGCGTTCTTCTTCGACAATCATTATTTGGTTTCGTTATGCGAGCACGCAGTGGAGTGCCTGACCGTCCCCGTTCTGGTTGCAGTAGCCACCAAGGACCATGTTGGAATCGTCGTACCGCTTCGCGTCGACGTTGAACGACAGGTAGTGCCCGAAATGTTTCACGCGGCCGAACAGGAGGGGTAGTCGAGTTCCGATTTTCACGGTGTTCTGGCTGGCAGGGATAATCAAGCTAGAGTTCGTCGCTGAACCTGTTCCCAGCTTAGGTTGTGGGGCGAGCATTGAAATGATCCCGCCAAGCATCATCATCGCGCCCCCCATCATCATGCCGATGCCTACCTGAGCCATCGTGGCCCCTGCTGGACCGGTCCACCATAGGACCGCGCCGACCACGACCATGACGGCCCCAATCAGGATCTGTAGGAAGCCGCCGTTGCCGCCCGCGCCACGCAGGGCAGGGTAGACGTGCAGCTCCGTCTTCTCGGTCTGGACGAATAGCGCGTCACGGCAATCGAAGCCGTCGACGCGCACGTCGATGGGGTTCTCCGCATCAAAGCCGGGGAGCTGCTTCAGCACCGTCAGCGCTTCAGCAGCAGTGGTGGCATGAACTTTAATCGGTTCCGGGTGCAGTTCCTTCAGGGAGCCATGCAGATAGATCGTCTTCATCGAGCAGAATCACCGCGTTGTTTCTGACGTAGTAGCACCAAACATCGTGCTCGCCAATGATGTAGTGGAACCACCTTGGCCACGCCTGAAATGCACGGTAGTCCTCAGCAGATAGGTTAGGCCCCGTGCGCGGATGCGTGTGCCATGTGGCAGCAATTTGATCCTCGTATTGTCGGATAGACGCGGGGGTAATTTCAAAGCCTATTTCGGGTTGCTCATGGACGTTTTGGCACTCGACGATCGACCCGTCATTTAGGAGGAAGCCGCACCGTTCGGTCAGGGGAGTCCAGAGTCTCAACAAGTCGTCGTTCATACTTCTCTCTCAAGTGGGGTGGCAACAGGGTCATGAAGTCGACGGACTCTGTTTGCTCCTGATTCTTGGCTGCGATGTCCGGATGCCGGATGACATCGAGGATGCGGTTCTTCCATCGATCGTTCAGAGGGTCGGCTTTCGATACCTGTCCATACAGGTGATGCAATACGTACTGGTTGCCGACGTAGACGCCGATGTGGTTCGAGATGCCTGTCCTGCTGGCGACGTGCATCATCAACAGGTCGCCGATCTGCAAGCGATTCAACGGCGTGTTGACGAGTACGAACCCCTCACGGTTGAAGTAGTCACCAAGCAAATTGAAGCCATCGTTTTCCCAGGCACACGGCCGAGCGTAGTTCGTCAGCTTCATTCCATATGTCTTGTTCAGCCATCTGCGCACGAGGCCGTAGCAATCATCGCGGCCTTCCACATATGGGATTCCCTCGAACCCTTCAATGTATTTTTCATAGAGAGACATGTGGGAACTCCGGGGGGTAGAAGGCACGCGCCGGCAGATAGAACATCTGTCCGTCGAGTGGGGTGCGCAGTTCGAACGTCGCCATTGAATTGCTCATGCTCAAAGTCTTCGAAACACGCCAGATGTTGATTTGATATCGGCCGACATTGTTTTTTACGTCCTCAAGATGGCAGCGGTAGCGTGTCACTGTTGCGCTGTCGGTCTTGCCCTGTGCAATGAACGCCGAGAAAATGCCGTCAGGGTTGGCAACTGTAAGCTTCGGTCGATTCCACTGGCCGTCCGTGCGAACACCCTCGCCGGCGAGGGTGATCGGAATGGACTCGAATACCATGCCTTGCCAGGTGACTTGATTCTTGGCCGTCATACAAAGAACCGTACCGCCTGAGATGCTGTTGAGTTCGAGCTTGAATAGGTCGACCAATCCATCGGCTGACAACTCGAAGGATTGGGAGACATGGGTATCAGGAAGATCGGCTCTCACGGCATCTCCACAAACTCGATGCTGAATGACTCAGACCACCCGTCGGCCCCTTTCTTACCCTTCGGCATTTCGAGAGGCTTGCTGAAACGGACATTCAAGATCCCCAGCCAGGGGTGCTTATACTGAAATGTCTTGTAGAGTCTGTACGTTTCGTAGAACTCTTTCAGAAGACCCATGTTGTTGAGCGGATTCGTGGTGGTGTCCACGGTGCCGTCCGCGTTGATACCGCGCCACATCGTTTCAAAGGAGAGAACGAACGTGCGTTGTTCCGGAGCGGTGGGGGGTGTTGCGAAGACATACGAATTCCCGAGCTGGATACGCGTGCCAGACTCGGGGTACTTTTCTTCGACCAGATGATTCGGGAAATCGAAAGTGAGTGACGTTGCCATTTACATTTGACCCAGTGCAACTTGCTTGATCAGTTTCTTCGTAGAACCGCCCGTGACGATGTCGTTGCTAATCGCGGCGACGACGTCATTCGGCCCCATCTGTGGCTTCTGATCCGGAGCGACGACCCACACATTGACGTGCTGTGGCTGCTTCTCACGTTCAGGCTTGGGGGCCGGCGTGCTCTTCGAGATGACGCGGTTGCCGTGTGCGTTGAGGTTGTCGAGGAAGTCCGTGCCTACCGTCGACACGGCCCCATCGTTTAGCACATACTCGCCTTCTTTCAAAAGAGCATGTACGGAGTCACGACCGGGCATCCCGCCCGTCACGCTGCCACCCGACACGAAACGCTTCACGCCGGCCGAGCGAGAGACTAGGCCGTTGCTGACAGAACCACCCTGGACAGCTAACGCAGTGCCGGTCGAGGGCATATCGAAGCCACCCGTAGCCGCGGGAGCGGCGGAAGCAGAAGCAGCAGTCCCGAACATGCTGAGGACGCCCTTGATAAGCATGAGCGC
Organism: Burkholderia sp. Bp8998; assembly: GCF_003854235.1. NCBI lineage: Bacteria > Pseudomonadati > Pseudomonadota > Betaproteobacteria > Burkholderiales > Burkholderiaceae > Burkholderia > Burkholderia sp. Bp8998. The sequence continues at coordinate 76,413 of NZ_QTQF01000017.1, read as the reverse complement.
GGCCTGCTGTTCGAGGATCTGCAAGACCATCTTCAGGAACGACACGCCGAAATCCCTAACGGCCTGACCAGCGGTCTTCGAGTGGGTGGTCAAGTCATCGAAGAACTGGATCAACGCGTTGTCGGTGCCGTTCAGCATGTTGGCGTATCCGTCGATCGCCATTGAAGTTGCGTTGTGCGTGTCGAGGAAGTTTTTGTTTGCTTCGTTGATGCCCTGCATCAGTGAGAATGAACCCGTGGTGGTCTTCGCCGCCAGCTTCTCCTGCAAACGCTCCTGACTCTCGACAAGTGCGTTAGATTTATCTTGCAGCGCGTTGAGTTCCCCCTGCTGCGCGGTGCGTTCCGTGGTGAGGCGCACGATCGTCGCTTCGAGACGTGCTTGTTCCTCCCGCTTCGCAGGATCAGCCTTCGCCGCGGCGAGCTGCGCGTACAGGCCTGTTGCGGGTGAACCAGCGCCGTCAGCTTCCTCGCCAAGCATCGCCGTCCGGGCGTTGACTTGTTTCCCCAACTGCTCGATTTCGCCGCGCAGTTGGGCGATGTTCGCCTGATATGTGACGAGGTTCCGCGCGTCTACGACGTCCTGATCCGCCGCTGCCTTCATGCTGAGCGATTGACGTTGAACCTGGCTGAACTGGGCTGAGTAGCGTGGATCACTCATGTATGCCGACGCGGCCTGATCGGCAACCACGGGGTACGAGTTTCGCTTCAGTTCGATCGCTTGATTGTTCGAACGAGTTTTCTCATCGCCCTTGAGAGTGGTCATGAAGGCGTTGAACGCCATTCGCGCCCGATCCTCGTCCTCCTTGAACTGCGCAGCCTTAATCTGCTCGTTGAGCTTGCGAACGCGTTCTGTGTTCTTGTCGATCTGCGAACGTACCTTCGCGTCCATCTCGTCTTGCAACGACTGAAGCTGCTGCTTCACGTCGTCAGCGTAGTCGCGGTGGTCGCCAACCTGAAGCGTCGGGCTGGTCCTCTTCAGCGTGTCGATCGTGCGGTTGTACTGGTTCTTGATCAGCTCGACGGCGACGTCGCCAAGCTGCCGTGCCTTGTCTGGGTCGCGGGTAATCCCGGCTTGGGTCTCGACTTCGGCCAGTTGTGCTTGAAGCGCGCGCTGCGCGGCCGAGTTTGTCGCTTTCAACGACGGTGCAGCCTCGACGCGTGCGTTTTCGATCTTGCGCTGGATATCGTTTTGCGCAACCTTCAACCGGTCGATCTGTGCGCGTAGGAATGCCTTCTGGATGTCGTCGTCGGACGCTTCCAGCTGGGTCTGAAGTTGGCGCATAAGCTGGCTGTTGGCCGCGCCTTGACTCGCCAGATCCGGGTTGTTCAGGAGGCTCTGGTAGCGGCCGAACGCACCAGCGCCGCTGCCGATGCGCTGCACGTAGTTGCGCGTCTCAGGCTTGAGCGCGCTGACGAACTCGGTCTCGGTGACGCCGGTTGGATTGCGGAAGTCCATCGACCGCCCGTCTGCGCTTGTAGTGGCCAGCAGTTTGTCGACATAGCCGGGGCCACCGTTGTAGGCCGCGAGCGCGAGCGTCGAGTTGTTGCCGTACTTCTTCAGTTGCGCGTTGAGGTATGCGCGGCCGATCGCCTCGTTGTAAGCGGCGTCGTTCCGGTAGCGCTTGTCGTCCCACGGCAGGCCGGCCAGCCGTGCAGCTTCGGGGGCAGTGTCTGGCATCACCTGGGCGATGCCGATCGCGCCCTTGCTCGACGTGACCGGAAGCCCGTTGGCGTCGAACTGCCGGTTGCCGCTCTCCTGCGTCTTGAGGGCGGTCCAGAGGGCGTCTAGGCGCGATTCCGGCGAGCCGAGTGCGCCCCTCGTACGCGTGACCGCCGCGGTGACTGCGGTGATGATTTCCTGCGCGACGGGATTTGAGTTGGCATAGCGCTGGCTCGCTAGAGACGTGTTCGTTCGATCCAGTTCGTGCTGGTAACCCTGTGCCGTTTGCAGGCCGTTCGTAACCTTCTGGAGATTCGTCAGGAGGTTGGATAGCGCCTGCTCCTCGGCATACGAGTTTGCCTTTTCGGCGTCCGAGATCCCCGGCGTGGCCCGTGCCTGAATTGCCTTCGCGATTGCTGCGTTCACGGCCGTTGCGAAGGCCGATTGGGCGTCCAAGTCGCGCGGTTGGCCGTTGATGCCGGCCGCGTCCACCAAGCCCGCTTGGACCTTGCCAGACACGTCCGCGCCGGCATCCTTCAGGTACTGGATGATTGCCGGAATGGTGTCCTTGTTCACCCCCTCGTCGATGGGCAGATATCCGGTTGACTGCTTGCCTCCCGGCAGGGCGTTGAAGCGGCTCGGCTCATACCCGGACAATGCGGTCTCGTCCATCATGCCGACGCCGGGAGTGCTCATACCCGGCGCGCGTTCGAGCTTGTCGCGTGGCCCGGAGAATGCCCCCTTCTGGAAATCTCCAGCGGCTTGGCCAGCGGCTTCTTTCGCACGCTCAACCATGACATCGAGTTGCGCGCCAAGCACGCTCGTGTTCATCTCGTAGCGCTTGCCAAGCTCAACTTGCAGCCGTTGCAGGCTATCGATCAGGTCTTCGGTCTTGCTGATAGCACTCTTGTCTAGCGTCACCCCATACTTCTCGAACTGCATGCTGACGTCGTCGATCTCGCGCTTGAGCTGTTCAGGGTGCTCGTTGAGCGCGGCCATCTTGTAGCGCAGGGTGTCGATCTGCTTGCCGATGCTGTCGAACGACTGCTTCGAAGAGGTCACGGCATCCTTAGCCGCGTTGACAGCAGTGCGCTGGTCCTCGAATGCCTGCTTCGAATCATTCAGCTTGTTGACGAGATAGACGACGCCAGCCGTCAGGCCCGCAATGGCTCCGACCACGAGGCCGACTTGACCACCCATTGCAGCGAGACCAGCCGCAGCTTCGAAGCCACCAAACGTCATGCCTGCGATGCCGCCAAGCAGACCCCCAACGTACTTTAGGCCGACTGCGAGTGCTCCGGTTCCGATCAACGTGCCAACTGTCTCCGTGACACCTGCGTAGTTCTTCAGCGCGGTTTCGGCACTCGACGTAAGGTCGAGCAGGTGCTTCAGGCCATCGAGCAAAGGCGTGAATCCTTCGCCGACCAGCAGCGACGTCTGGTTCTTGAAGCGGTCATACTGCGCGCCGAGCGTTTCCATCTGCTCGGCGTTCGCGCGCACTGCGGCGTCGGTGTGGTTGAGTGTCGACGAAAAGTCGTTCATCTCGGACAGGTTGCCCGAGAGCGCCGTGAAGGCCGATGCACTGCGCGCCTCGAATGCCTGCATGGCGTCGGCGGCAGTAAAGCCCGCATCCTTGAGGTTCTTCAGCGCACCGTACAAGCCTTGGGACTTGACGTTGATATCCTCCTGCGTGAGACCCAGCTGATCCAGCGTCGCCTTGAACTTCTGGCTCGGCTTTTCGAGGTCGATCAAGAGCTGACGCAGCCCGCCACCAAGTGTCGCACCCGAGGCAGTACCAGTGTTCGTAATCGACACAGTCGCCGACAGCATTTCCTTGAATGAGACGCCGGCTTCACTCGCGGTTTCACCAGCGGTTTCGATAGACGTCTTGAGCTTGTCCATCGTCAAGCGCGAAGAATTGACCGCTTGTGCGATCATGTTCGTCACCTGAACCGTATCGCTCGCGGAGATCTTGAATGCGCCGAGCGAGCCGGTAACGGTGTCAACCGTCTTGTTGAAGTCTTCGCCCGTTGCGGTGGCGAGGTCAGCGACGCCGCGCAGTGCTACACCGAGCTGATTGGTGGTCACACCAGTCTCCGACAAGGCGGCAGCTGCCTTGGTCAGATCCGTGGCGCTGTAGCGTGTCGCATTCGAGACAGTCTCGATGGTTGAAGCGAGCGAGGCGAGCTGAAGATCGGTCGCGGAAGTGATCGTCTTGAGGTGCGCCAGCGCTTCTTCGTACTGGATCGTATTTTGCAACGCGGACGTGAATGCAGTCTGCACTCCACGGGTCACGCTGTAGTTGGCGAGGAGGGCGGTCTGCGTCAGCGCGACTGATGCTCCACCATCGCCAAATGTCTGGCGATAGCGACGAGCACGCGTGGCTGCGTCCTGCTCATCCAGGAATTCCGGACTGTTGCGACGGTTGTTCTCGGCGTGTGCGTCACGCAGGCGCATAAGCGTCGCGCGATCGGGACCAAACTGAGCAGCGGCGCGTGCCGCTGCCTCGTCAGCCTGCTGCTGCCGGCGACGATTCTCTCGAATGGCACTATCCCAATCGTCTTCGAGCTTCTTCTGTGCTGTCTTCGACCGTCTATGGTCCTCAAGGATTGCGGCATCCCAGTCAGCCAGGAATTTTCGTTCCGTAGCCTTGTCGCGCTTGAGGTTTTCGAGATGCGCTGAATTCCAGGTCTTGTCAAACGACGCCTCGGCATCACGCGCGCGCTTGTGGTCTTCAACCTGCGCGGCCCGCAGTTGTCTTTCGAACGTGGCGTCGGCGCGTTGTGTACGCTGACGGTCTTCGACAATGGCTTGATTCCATGCCTTTTCGATCGCGGCTTGGCGGCTACGTTCCTCAGTGAGTGCTGCGGTCCAGTCCTTTTCGAGTTGCTTGCGCTCATTACTCAGGGCTTTCGCCGCTTCACGCTCGGCGCGCTGCTGAGCACCGACCGTAGTGCGCAGCGACGTCGAGAGATCCGCCTTGTCGGCGTTCACGATGGCTAGTTGGGCCTGCGCGACATCAACGTTCTGGCCGCTGTCGAGCGCGCGGCCGAGGCGCACGCGTGCCCCGCGCTCGCGCAGATCGATTTCCTGCTTCAATTGGTCGAGACGCTGCTGGCCATCGCGCATGTCACGCTTCGCCGCTGCCTGAGTCGCGGTGTCGCTGTCGATGATCGCTTGCTTGTACCGCTGCTGGGCGTCGGTGATCCGCGCCGTGATCTCGTAGATCCGCGTCGCGGCACTCATCTGCGCCGTCGAGTATTCGCGGTTCGCCTCTTGTGCGACCTGAAGTTGCCGCTCGAGGAGCACGCGGCGTTCCGCGGCGGCATTGAGTGCGGTTAGCTGTTCGAGCTGCGCACGATTGTCGGAGCCGAACAGTGCTTGCGAGCGCGTGCCTTGCACCAGGGCTTGGTTGATCTGCGCCTGCGGCCCGCCCGTACGCACCGTCGCGAGCATGGTTCGCATGTCGCGCTGAAGACCACCGATCGCGGCCAGGATGTTGGATTGACTTGGATCGGTGGAAGAGACGCCGGGGATCGAGATCTGCTTCGCGATCCCGCTGATGTCGTTGAGGCGCTTGAAGATCTCGGTGAGGAGGGTCGAGAGGGACTGCGCGTCCTGAAAGATCTTCGGACCAAGGGATAGGTCCAGTTGCCCCTGTTGTACTTGATTCTCGCCCGCCATTTATCGTTTCCCGAAGACTGCTGCCAACCGGCGTTGGGCGTCCGCGAAGTCTTTGGGCACGTCTTCTTGGGAGGATTCGGATGTGCTCGAAGCAGTCCCTGTGCCGAGGACTTCGGAGAGAAGGATCGCCAACGTCTGGAACTGTTGCACGTGGTTTGCTTGGCATTCGCCGAGCTTCAACCGTGTGCGGATTTTAATGTCCTCGCGACTGTACTTCCAGAAAATAATAGGCAGTGCAGAAGGAACTGTATCGAATGCCCAGCACACTGCCTCGCTGAAAGTGAGGTCGCGGAACCAGTCCGTGTATGCGGTTAGCTTGCCGGGTTTTCGGCCAGCTCTTTCAGGGCCTTCAACCGGCTTTCCTTGTCCTTGTGCCCCGTGACGATTCTCTCCATCGTCCGGACGAAAAAATCTGTCGCGTGCTGCGATACCCAGTCGAGCAGGCGTTCACCGTCTTCGATGGACATCTCGATGCGATTGACGTTGATCGGCTTGACGACGTTACCTTCTTCGTCTCGATCGGAAAGCACAACCATCAGTACAAAATCGCGAAGTTGAGAGTTCGCGGTGACTTGCAACGCGCCTTGAGCATCTCCAATACCTCGGCACAGTTCATTGAGCAAGCCAAAGGACATGAACAAGATCTTCTTCGCGCCGGCCAGGGTGATTTCGAGTTTTGCGGGCGGGGCTTGTCGCGTGGTGGTGGTCGACATGTTTTGGTTCCCTAATGAAAAATCCCCACGATTATGAGTCGCGGGGATTGGTGCTTCAAGGTTTTTCTCCGTACCGGAGTGAACCTTAGTTTGCCGACGCCAGCATCGCTTGCCCGAACGGCAGGAAGTCGTCGTAGAACGGGTCCGTCGAAACCAGATCGTACGGCTGGAACTTGTACGGCAGGTTGCCGAATGCGTCGGTCTTGAACGCCAGCGTGAAGCCGCCCGTGATTCGGATCTTCGGGATCAGCAGTGCGACCGGCGTGTTGTCGGCCAGGTTGCCGACCACCTTCGCGGCGAGGAACGGCTGGTTGGCCTTCGAGCCGATGCCCACGACGTTGACCTTCTGGACCACCGTGCCGATCGGCAGCTGGTAGTCGAACTTCTGCGAGCTGACGACTTGCAGCGTCTTCGCCGTCGAGTCGATCGTCTTGACCTTGGCGACGAGCATCCGGTCGCTGTAACCCGGCACAACCGCCTGAATCCAGTCGCCGACCGCGAAGCCGGTGGCCGATGTGACCGGCAGCGTGTCCGCGCCGGCAGCGTTCGCGGGCACGTCGGCGTTCAGCGTGGTCTTGACTGTGGACGGGGTCAGTGCCGAACCGTCGAGGCCCAAGCCGTACGCGAGGTTCTTCGACGTGTGCTCGAACACTTCCATCGTGGCGGTCACGGGGTTGCCGGTCATCACCGAGTAAACGACGCTGTTCTTCACACCCTGCGTCAGCTCGGTGTATGCCGGCTGGCCGCTGATCGTGAAGTTTTTCACGAGACCGATCGAGTGCTCGTCGGGATTGAGGTTGAACAGGTCAGCTTGGGGGCCGATCATCACGGTGGCCGACCCCAGCATGAACTTTTCGGACTTTGCTTCACCAGCCATCGTTAGTTCTCCGGTTTAAAATTCTGGTGGGGCGATCCTACGTGTGATACCTTCCCGAATCAAAGGTTTTTATTGGTATATGGAGGAACCACGCAATGGAGTTGGAAGAGCGCGAAGCCTTTACGGTACGCATCCCCGTCACGCTCGACGTTCAGATCAAGCAGCGTGCGAGAGTTAACCGTCGAACGCGGAATGCAGAGATCATCCATCTGCTTGAAACTGCGATCGACAATGCTACGAGCGCCGATCAAAAGCTCATCAGCAGCATTACGAAGAAAGATCCGCAGTAACCGTGGACGATGCCATGAACGCGACCCACTTCATGGATCGTCCCAGCCCACCGCCTACGGGCAAGACGCGAACGCCGTTTTGCACCACCATCGTCCCCAGCTTTTCCCCCTTCAACGCATCGAGCACGTCGATCGACTTCGTCGGTAGCAGCCGCTGAACCAGTGCGCTCATCACTCGCGTGAGATCAAAGTCGTTTGTATCGTTCTCGGTCGCGACACCAACGACAGCTGACACCGTCGTCAGATGTTCGTCGAAGTCGAGCGAATACTGTGCGACTCCAATCAGATTACCGGACGGTAGCTTGTCGTAGTCGTTGTAAGAGTCGAAGAAGACGGGTTGAAGCGCGATGCCCGTCGAGGCCTGAAGGCTTGTCGCCTGGTCTGCGCAGAATCGCAGGAGACTCGACAGATGATCGCCATAGAGGTTTTCGCTTTTCATAGGTATGGTTTGACTGCTCGGTTGATGATCGGAAAGATCATGTTCTGCTGATACCAGAGGATGTATGCGCTCACCAGCGGGCGGTATGCACCGCGCCGGTTGTTCGTCAGCTTTGCGGCGAGGTTGTTTGTCTCAGGCAGATACTGCTCCACCATGTTGGCGACCATCACGTTCATGTTATTGAGCTTCGGTAGCCAGTCGACTACGATGCGAACGGTATCGGACGGACGGCTGTAGTATCGTCCACCGACCTTGACCCCATTGCGCATCGTCCCAGCAGGGTAGCGGCCAAGGCCCTGCATGCGAGTCGCGTCGATTGTCACCTTTACCTCGCCGAAATACTGCGACGGGTTGCCGAGACGCATCAACTCGTTACGCAGCGAGTTCTTTATCTGCTTGGCATCACCGATGTGCTTGCGGCGCATACGACGTGACTCAGGACTGTTCTTCACCCGGCGCGGGAGGGTGCTGTACTGGAAATAGTTGACGTGATCATTCTTCTCGTAATGGAGATAGAAGTACGTCAGTTCGTTCCAGTGAGCGCCTACTTGACCGAGCCACATGGGTGGGTCGGACGAGCCGATCGAACCGGTCCCGACAAGGTCGGTGAAGAAAGAGTCCAGCTTCTTCGTTATCTCATCCTTGATTTTCACCGAAACCTTGTCGGCGTAATCGGCAAGGCTGTTCGTGACGTTCTGAAAGATAAAGTTCTGGACGAACTGCATCACGCTGTCTTGAACAGCCTTGACGTCTGCCATTACTCAGCCTCGGCCACGGTGACGCCCAGCTCGAACTTCACATTCGAGACGCGATAGTTGTTCGGCCCGATCAGGTCACCCTCTTGCAACGGGAACCCGGTGATGACTCGATAGCGCTGACGCTTAGAGTTACTGACGTCAGTGGTCTGGCCGAGCGGGCGTACGTCGTACCACGTCTTACCGATCATCGACATCGCCTCGTTACGTGCGAAGCCGGACACGGGGTCGGTCTGGCGCGAGATACGTTGAACATCCCCGTTGAACGGGAGATGGAACATACGGAAGATCGCATCGTTTGCCGTCCGGCTGAAATCCCCGAGGACGTAGTAGAACCCGAGGTCGTTGACCGTGTCGCCGGGGTTTGCGACAGAGCCACGGCGCACATGAAGCATGCGTTGGGGCGTCGTGAACTGCTCGGACGACGACTTCGCGGACGGTGAGGAGACGATGCCGTACACCTTGGCGTTGCCTCGTGATACGTTCACGAGGATTCGGGTGAGCTGAGGTAGAGTGGTCATGACTAGCCTGTCACCGGGTCAGTTGGGGAGGAGACCACGAAGATCGTCGGCGTCACGGCGACGGATCGGGCCAGTGTGTCGCTCAGCTGCGCGAGGCTCGCGCCGAGTTGAGTTGTCAGGTCTTCCTTCAGCTTGTCTAGGTCGACCCAGTCCCAGCGTGAGAAGTTCGAGTTCTCAACTTGTTTCGACTGCACGAGCCGCAACTGGAAGGAGGGCAATGCGTCGATCGCGGCGCGCGCGGCGAGAGCGCGATTCGCGGCCGAGCGCGTACGGCTGTCCCCGACCACGAGGGCGTTTGTGAAGTCCGTACCATAGTCGGCGCGCAGCGAGTAGTACGCCGGGATCAGGTCGATCGCTTCGTCTGGCAGCTCGTCGACGGAAACCCCCATCAGACCGCGCACGGCGTCCGCATCGGCGCTCATCGGTATGAAGGGGTGTAGACCATAGGCCACCTGCTGCTGGCGGCTCTGCCCGGACGTTTTGAAGGCGAGGAAGACGAATCGGGTCTCGGTGTCGTTTCCCGCGGTGATGCCGTTCACGTGAGCTGGCAGCAGGATTTGGGCGGTCGTGCCCGGTACATCGAGCGCAGCGTGGTCCAGGCCGGCCAGGACAGCGCCGCTCTGGTCACGCACGGTGTACGTCACGGAACCGGCATCAGGTTGGGCTTGCACGCCACCGGCCATTAGCTCGACTTCGAAGGTCAGGTCTTCACCAGCCTGGAACCACTGCATGGCGCGTCTCCTTACGAGCGGCGACGGCGGGACGTTGCCGGGGCGGCTTCGGCATCTTCACCGGCCTCGGTCGGCTCGGCGTCGATGCCATATCGAGCGAGGAACGACTCGTTGGCCACGTCGAAGTCGCCATCTGCTTCCTTCAAGAAGCGGACGTATTCGGCGTCCGTGGCGTCGGGCTTCAACTCCGCGACGATCTCAACCTGATTCAGACCGACACGAGTGTTGATGAACGGGGTTTGACGAACGACCGAGGGGCGGAAAGCGTCCAGCTCGTCGCCGCTCATGCCGTCGAGCAACATGAACTTGCCAGTGGTGTGTGCGAGGATCTTCTTCATCTTCATCATCTATCCATAAAAGGACATAAAAAAGCCCGCCCGAGAGGGGCGGGCTTTCAGGCTCTCGACCGGAGGTTTACGCGGTCACGTCGAGGACTTGGCGCGTGTCCGGGAACGCCAGCTTGTAGCCGGTGTTTTCCGTACGCACGTAGGTGATCGACTGGTTCAGGATCGAACGCTCGTTTTCCGAGATGTTCGAGCCGGCTTCGATCAGCTCTTCCAGCGTTTCAGCCTTCGTGAAGCCGACCAGCTTTCCTTCCGGCACCGCCGACGACAGGTGGAAGTTCACCGACTGGTTGAGGATCGGGACCTGGGTGTTGATCTTCGGCGTACCTTGCGCAACCAGCGCTTCGATATCGGTCGCATGCGCGCCCGAGATGCCCGTCACCGGCTGGAACATGAACAGCAGCTCTACGAACATGTCGTAGTTGCCGATAATCGTGTCGATCGGGTAGCCAGCCTTCGCGCGGGCCATGAGCCACTTCGCGAGCGCCTTGTAGTTCGACGAGAATGCCTTGGTGGCATCGCCGCCGAAGTCCGATACCTTGACCACGCCAGCTGCACCATTGACGCCGTCGCCGTTGATCAGGATGGCCGTCGCGGCGCGCACCTTCGAGATCTCCAGCTCGCGGCCGACGCGCGCTGCAAACGGCGTCATGATGTCGAGCGAAGCACGGCGGTTGAATTCGTACGAGGTACGATAGCCCGAGCCGTGCTTGAAGATGCCGACCGTCTGCTGCGACGTGCGGATCGTGCGAACCGGGATGCGGCCCAGTTCCGGGATCGTATGCGTCGTGCGCTCGTTCGAGTCGTCTTCGACGAACGTCGAGATCATCTCGGTGCCGTTGATCGTGCGCGACTGCGCGACGAGCGGAGCGACCTGTTCGATCTGGTCCTGGCGGTTCTTCCAGCGCAGGATGTCGTCCATGACTTCCGGGAACATCGCGCGGGTGCCCGGATACGTCTGGAACGTTTCCGATGCAGCTTGCAGCAGGACGCCTTGCGAGAGATCCTGGCGGACGGGCAGGTTGAGGTAGGCGAGCGCAGCTTCGTAGCCGTTCAGGCCATCGTAGCGGCCTGCGTCGTCGGCACGGCGCGGGTCGATCGCGAGCGTGAGATAGTCACGCAGGTTGAGGCCCGAGTCTGCGGCGAGGCGCACGAGGCGCTGGCCAGCGTTGATCGAGCGCTGGACGTCGGTGGTGTCGTCCGGTTTGAGGCCGGCGAGAACTTCCGCAGGTGCGCGGCGTTCGATGTCGATCAGATCTGCCATGTTTTGATCCGTTGTCAGTTGTTTTTGAACCTTCGTCAGCCCGGTGGTGGTCGGAATTGACGAGGGTTTTGCAGCTCTTCCAGCAGATGAACCCGGTGGTGGGCGAGGTCATCTGCCGCCATTCTTTACAGCTCGATCGCGACCACGTTGCCGCTGGCCAGCACTTCGACGACGCACCACGGCGAGTAACCACCGAATGCGTCCTTCGCAGGGTCGGCCTTGCGAACCGTGCCGCCGCCACCGCCGACGAGGCGGTCACCCGGCGTCGCGGCGTAGCCCGCTTTGACCAGGAAGTCGAGGCCACCTTCCAGCGAGACGGTGCCGACGTTCAGGCCTTCGGTCACGCGGTTTTCGATCGTTTCGAGTCGGCCGGCGAGCAGATCACCGTCGCCGGCCAGCTTCACCGTATTGGGCGCGGTCGGGTCGATCGACACTGCCTTGCCTTCGTCCTGACCTTTCTTGATGCCCGCGGCCAGGTTGAACGGATACTGCGAATCCTCATCGTAGAGACCACGAAGGGAGACGCCGTTACCGATAGCGTTGCTCATGAATTACCTCTCGTGTTGCGGGTTCGCTTAACGCGGCGCGGACTTGAACGCGCTCGACGCGTGAAGCGTCGTCCCCTTCGTTGCACCAGTGCCGGTATCGGACCCTTGCGAGCGGCCACCGTTGCCGGCACCCGCTTTCAGGACTTCAACCTGCGCTTCTGCGGTCGCGAGCTTCGCCTTCAGATCGGCGACCTCGGTTTCAGCAGTCTTTGCCGAAGCTTCCAGCTCCGTCACCTTCGCTTGCGACTCGGCCAGCGAGGTTTGCGCTGCCTTCAGCTCCGTACCTTCCTTCAGCGTCTTGTTCTCGGTGCTCAACGCCTCGTTGGTCGTCTTGAGCGCCGCGATTTCCGCTTCTTTCAGCGAAATCGTGTGTTCGTGAATCTTCTGGCCCGCCTTCAGGTTGGCCAGCTCTTCGATCAGTTCCTTATCCATCTTCGTCGTACTCCGAGGGGATGTGGTGGTGGTGGCAATCAGCATCAAATGCTCGGGTGCGACGCCCGAAGCTGCCAAGCGGTCATACTGCTCTTGGCCGAGCCGCTGCTTCGTGCGGCCCAAAATCTTCGCGTTGTTCGCTGCGCCTTTCGACACGAGCGACGTTTCAGTCCATCGATCCAGCCCGTTGATCTTCAGATACGCGCCGTCTTCGCCGAGCACGTGATCATTGCCGCACACGCGGTCGTAGAAGTTCGAGAAGCTGGCGTCGGGGCCACGCCAGTCCCAACTGCACTTCGAACAGAGCAGCTGTTGGCCGACAAACCCTACGCTGACCTCGTCGATGATCCCGTTGTCGAGCTTCGCGACATTCGGATCGTCTTTCGGCAGGTAAAAGAGGCAGACCAGTTCGCTCGATCCGTCGCCGAGCGTCGACGGGAGGACTTCGCCGTAGAAGAATCGACCGAGGGGGAGTTCGTCTCCGTTCGGGTGAAGGGTCTGGAGGGGGACAAAGCCGCCGCTATTCAGATAGCTGGCCATCTGGTTGAGCGTGTCAACCTGGATCTGGCCTTTGTCGAAAATCGAACCGGGCTTCGTCAGCGGGCGCGTGTTAGTGACCGAGGCTTCGAATACGACGATCGCGTTGAAGTCGACCTGATCACCCCCGTTGTTGCGGGTGATCAGATTCTGAATTCTCGGTGTGATCGGAACGCTCTTAGCCATGCCAGTGTGGTGCTTTTCATGCTGCCCGGTGAATGTAGCCCGTATTATTTCGACCAGCTAAATGAGAGTCAAAGAGTTTTTAGGGCTTCACCGCGTTACTCGCGGCGGACTTCGAACCTTTTGAGGAAAGCGACCGGCCGAGTGGGTCGGAGTTGGGGCTGACCTTGCTGACGTCCGGGCCGTGCGGGCCATTCGTCTTTCCCGAGTCTCCTCCAGAACCACCTGAGTTCGGCTGGTCAAGGTTATCTTGAGCGGTCAAGACCTGGACGTTTGTACCCGGCATGAAGTTCGTGCCACTGAGGATCGGAGCCGAGTCGGGTCGAATTCGTCCGTACATCTCAAGGTGGTACTCGTCGTCGTCGATGATGCCCAGCGACAGGTCAGCCTTCAGGCGCGACGCGCGCATCGTGAGCTGCGGTTCCAGCTCGGTAAGCGGGCGCATCTCGGCGGGGCGGAATTTGCATACCACGCGGGACTGCGAGCCTTGCAGACGAATCGCGAGCGTCAACATGTCTGAGAACAGGTCAGCGATCGGCTGGTTGATCTCTTCGGCCGTCATGCTGAAGAGGCGCGCTTCGACCGAGGCTGTGTTCACGCCAGCGTTGCCCCTGCCGAGAATCGTCCCCATCGTGCGCAGGCCAGCTTGGTTCTGCGCGTTCAGCGTCTCGATGATCGACGAGATGTCGATGCCCATCCCCGGTGCCTTGTCATTGATCATCTTGACCTCCGACGAGTCCGTATGGACGAACGCCTGATCCGGCCGAATGTTCGCGATCTGACCGCTGATCCCGTTGATCACGCTCGCGACGTACTGCTGCAACTTGACGGGGTTGGCTTTCGTGTCGAGCGGCGCATTGCGCGTGATGACGTCTTCCAGCACCTTCACTTCGAGACGAGGGTAACCGGTCAACTGCATGATCCGGTACAGGTCGTTGATCACCTGTTGCCGGCCGGCGATTGTGTTGATGGCGGACACAAACGGCGAGTAGGTGTAGATCGTCGTCGGGTCACGCCGGAAGAATTTGCAGAAGAACGTCGGGATCGTCAGGTCGATGGTGTCGCCGGCCGACGTGCGTTGCTCAGGCGTGAAGACGCCCGGTTGAGGTTCGATCCACCAGAGGGTCTTCGGGTCGAGCATGCGGAATTCGGTCGGCACGAAGGTCTTGTCGAGCACCATTTCGCATGGCAGCGAGCCGCCCGCGAGGATCATGTACCGGAAGTTCTCGGCCAGCTCCTTGAACGACGGCCTGAAGTCGAAGCCCTTAGAGTAGTCGTTGCGGACCTCGTAACCTTGCATCACTGCGTTGAGGATTTTCTGTCCGTCGCGGTCGATCATCCCGTTCACGTCGTAGACGACGGCCATCAGGTCGGTGTTGGCCACGGTCAGGTACGCGTTAGCTGCGGCCGACACGTCCGGGTCCTGGACGAGTAGGGTCTTGATCAGGGCGCGCGAGTCGTTCGCCGTGCGCGAACTGAAGATGTCGGTCAAATGCTCGCGATACGTCGGCATCGTGAGCAGCTGAGTTGGCGCGCTCGGGTTATAAGTGCCAGGCATCGACATGCCGCCCTTCGCGGAACGACGCGGCAGGATAATGGAGAGCGCCGCGCCGAGCGCCCCGCCGATTCCCTTAGAAGAAGAGTTGCGGGTGGTGGTCGTTGCCATAGATCAAGTTGCCAGTGGTGTGTTTGGTATTGGCCAGCGTGAGTTGACTGGTCTCGTTGATGCCCACGGTCGCGCCGACGATCTGGATGACACTGCGCGTTTCCGTGTTGAAGAGGGCGGATGCGTTGGTGGTGTGTAGCTTCACGGCAGACAACATGAAGCCCAAGGCATGGAAGAAGTGATCGTTACCGTTCAGCTTCTTCCATTCCGCTTCTTTCTCTGGTTCTTCGTTGCGAACCATGTCTTTCAGGTGCTCAACGATCGCCGAGCGGTGCGTCCCGTAACCGGAGAACTTGATCTTGCGCAGCCGGATGGCTCGGGCCACTTCGTCGAGGAGGAGCGTCCGGTTGGATTGCATGTGTGTGATCTCGCCGGCGGGGTCCTTCACGAGATTGATTTCCTTGGAGCCGCGGTACTCGTTCGGCAGGACGCGGCGATGGGACGCGTCGCGCACTGCCTCAGCGGTAGGCGTGTACGGGTGACGGTCACAGCCACCGGCAACGAGGCGGTAGGTCGTCAGGATGCGCGCGATCTCCTCAAGCAAGCGGCCGACAGGAACGGTTAGGAACTCGACCACATGAATCGAAGACACGTCATAGCCTTCGCCGACGACGATGTGGCAGGTCTGACCAATGTCTATGCCAAGCCACGCCGGCATCGCATTGTTCGACGGGCGGACCAGTTGAAACTCGGTGAACGCCGCGTTGATGTCCGCGTCATTCAGGCGCTGGTCGCCCCCCGTGTGGGAGCGACCGAGCACGGTGTTGTACCAGCCGCGGATGAAGTCCTTGCGCTTGTAGATGAAGAGCTGACGCAGGATGTACTTCGGCGGTAGGCGTTCGGTAGAGAAGGCGCGCACGCGATAGCCGCGCGCATGCTTGCGCTGCGGGTACTTCGGCACCCATGCGCGGCGCTCATGGTCACCAAGGTTCAGCGGCGCGCCACAATGCTCGCAGTGGATGGAGACGGCGTCGAGGTCGATCGTGCCGGCGTCGATCATCGCCTCTTCGATCTCCTCGAAATCCAGACTGTCGGGAAGGCCAGGGATTCGTACGAACGGGCGCTCGAAGTCGGGCACCTGCCAGTGGTTGCAGCAGGCGCACTTCAACATGTACTCGTGCTGGTCGCTGACCTTGAACGTCTGGTCGATGCCGTAGTCCTGGAAGGTTGGCGTCGAAAAGCGGTGATTCAGCTTCCAGTCTGAGCCTTGAAGTCGCGAGTTGAAGAGGGCAAGCATCGACTGATCAGTCAAATCCACTTCGTCGTTGACGACCATGTCTGCGGAGATGGACGTCGCCGCACCTTCGCCGGCAGCGGTGAGGTAGAGGAAGCTTTTGCCGACTTGAATGATCTCCTTCGTGCGCGTCGGCTTCTTGCCGCCGAGTGATTCGAGGTTGAATGCGTGCTCCTCGTCGACGAGTGGGCGAACGCGGCCGACAGAGATCCGCTCCATCATGGCCTCGTCGGGCAGCGTGTAGATGACATTTACACCGCGGTTGCGAGCAATGAACGCGAGCACCTTCCGGATCTGCACTTCGGTCAGGCCAACCTGAGACGGCTTAATGCAGTCGAGGTTGTCGTGCATGTCGTCCGCGATCTGCTTCTGGAAGGGATAACGCTTGAACGAGAAAGCTCTGTCGTTGTGCGTGGTGTTCTCGCAGATCCAGTCGCCATAGGTCATTGACGCGCGGTCTTTCGACCAGCGGTTCGCTGCGCGTTCGTAGAGCTGTTGGAGATACTGGTTGGACATGGAGATGATTCGGCCATCTAAGCAGGCGCTATTTTTACGCGGCCGGTCATCGGAGTACAAAGAAAATCTGATGCACGGGGCAGTTGTTGTCCCTCCCATGGGCATCAGATGATAGAGGCGAGGATTTATCAGATAGACGTCGTGATTTCCATTCTTCGCGGAGAGGCCGGCCGGTATTCTTGCACTCCTCTTCAGCGAGAACCCTATGAGCAACGACTTTCACTATCCGGTCATCACCGATCACGTGGAGTGGTCGATCAAGATGATCCTTACCCTGGCCACGGAGAACGCGGCCTACCTCGACGATGAAGCATGCCCTTACGGTGCTGAATTCAAGAAAGTGATCTCGAACTTGATCCGTCGTCAGATTCAACCTGAGCAGAAGAAGGTTGACATAGCGGATTTCGAGATCACCGAAGACCAGATCGATTCGAGTCTCGACATCGACTTGTATCGAGTCTTCACCGACCTCAAGAACTACGGAAAGACCATCCCTCAATCCGACCAGACGGAGCGCATGGCTTATTTCCGCACGGCGACCAGTCTTCTCGAACGTTTGGTGACAGCTCGGGAGCGCGCACTGGGGATCAAGCAGATCCGGGACTTCCAGGACACGGTACTGAGCATCATGGAAGAGTGCATGTCGCCGGATCAGCGTACCGAGGTCATGGAGCGCTTGCGCAGCGCAATCACCACTCGTCGTTCGGATGATGACGCTACGCCCACCACCACACAAGAGTCTTCGAATGAGAACTGAACGTCAACCGATCTTCGCGCAGACTGCACCGAGGTACTACGCAAAGGGCCTGCCTGTTATCCCGCTGTACCCCGAAGAGAAGAAGCCGATCCCGAACGATTGGTCGCGCTACTTCGATCATCCGGTCGAGCCCGAGCAGCAGCAAGCGTGGATTGAGCAGTGTCCGACGTCAAACATCGGCATCGTGCTCGGCCCGCAGTCGGGCATCGTCATGATGGACATCGACACGGTCGACCAGCGGCTGACGTCTATCATTCAGAGCTTGCTGCCAACGTCGCCTTGGTGTCGTATCGGTAAGAAGGGGATGATGCTGGCCTTCAAGTACACTGGCCTGAAGACGTTCCGTATCAAGAACACGTCGGGCGAGACGATCTGCGAAATGCTGTCGGCTCGTACCCAATCCGTACTGCCGCCGTCGATCCACCCGGACACGAAGCGCCCGTACGAGGCGAACTGCGATCTGGTTGACGTCGTCCACATGTTGCCGGCGCTCGACCAGCAGATCGAGTCGATGCTACGCGCTGCGTTGCAGGAGGCTGGCGTCGAGCTGTCGCACTCGGGTTGGACGCGCGTGGTCGACTTTGCATCGGCCGGCTCTCGCGACACATCGCTGACGGAGCGCGCTGGCCTTTTCGCGTATGCAGTTATGCGAGGCGACCGGTCGTTGAAGGAGGCGATTGGCATGCTTCAGGCGTACGCCGCTGATTTCGTCGAGAACGTTGCCGGCGATCCGATCGACGTCGACAAGCATGTCAAGAACATGATCAAGTTCCTGCACCGTGACGTCTACGATAAGCAGAAGGTGCTGCCGAGCGGTTGGGACGATGGTCTGACCGATGAAGAGAAGCAGGCGTACAGCCTTGAATTCACGAAAGAGCAGGAAGAGTGGGGTTTCGACGACCTCAAGCAGTTCCTCCTGGATGAATTCGAGCGGTTTCCGAAGGATTCACCGCAGCGCAGCCAGTCAATCGACAAGGCGTTGCACAAGGTGGCCACGACGTCGAGCCTCAACAAGCTCGAAGAGGACCGCATTCTCGACTTCATTTCGACGTCGGGTGGCATGGGTCTGAAGCTTTCTTCGCTCAAGGCGCGCATCAAAGAGCTGCGTATGGGTGAGATCAAGGGTCAAGACCAGTCGGAAGTAGCACGGGCCGTCATCAAGGACCTTGAGCAGATGTTTCCCGTGCGCGCGCACAACGGCTTTCTCTGGAAGTGGGCCGGTTCGCACTGGGAAAAGCTCGACGACAACTACGTGCTGTCGAAGATCTCGGCCGACTATGGACATCTGACGGCGTGCAAGAAGTTCAACGACATCCGTGGCATTCACAACCTGATGAAGACCATCTTGCCGCAGGGTATCCGCACACTCGACGTGCGCGGCGTGAACTTCGCGAACGGCTTCCTCACGGAAGACCTGAAACTGCTGAATCACGACCCCGGCTACGGCATGATCTATACGTTGCCGTTTCGTTACCTGCCGGAAATCTCGGGAAATTGCCCGATGTTCTTCGAATTCCTGAAGAAGAGCTGGGGTGAGGACGAGGACTACCAGCAGAAGCTCGACGCTATTCAAGAGGCGCTGGCCGTCACGTTGTTCGGTCTCGGCCCGCGCTTCCAGCGTGCTGTGCTGCTCCAGGGTGCGCCGAAGTCCGGGAAGAGCCAGTTGTTGAAGATCGCGCAATCGCTTGTGCCCGACAACGCGCGCGCTGCGGTGCCGCCGAACGAGTGGGCCGACAAGTTCCTGCCGACTCAGATGTTCGAGAAGATCATCAATGTCGCGGGCGAGCTGAGCGAGAAGAAACTGGTTGATGGCCAGCGCTTCAAGGACATTATCGATGGCGCGGAGATGTCGGGGCAGCTGAAGGGAGGGCAGATCTTCCGATTCCGGCCGATCTGCACGCACTGGTTCGCCTCGAATCACTACCCGCGCACGGAAGATACGTCCGAGGGGTTTAACCGTCGATGGCTCGTGCTTCAGTTCAACCGGCCCGTGAAGGCCTCCGAGCGCCGCCTGGACCTCGGTGATGTGATTGTCGTCGAAGAGCGTGAAGCTATCGTCGCGTGGGCCGTGCAGTCGATGAGCCGGTTGAAGGCGCACAACGAGTTCACGTTGCCCGACTCGCATAAGCAGACCATGCGGGAAGTAGCCAACCTCAACAACAGTGTCCGGTTTTTTCTCACGGAGAGTGGCAAGGTGCGGATGGGCGCTCTCCAACAGGAGGCATCCGCTGGGTCGAGGAGTTCAGCCCCCATCTCGGTGGTGGAAACGAAGCTCTATCAGACATACTGGTCCTTCTGCGTAGGGCCGGGAAGTGCCAAGCCTGTTGGATCGACGCAGTTCAGAGCCAAGATGCGGGAATTGGCTACCGAGTTCGGATTCAAGCTTACGATCAGAAACACGGAGCTGGGTGGGCAGGAGATTCAGTACGAAAACCTCACACTTGTGGGATCGTCGGGTTCGCAGAGTACGTCGACGGCCCCTTCTGGCGTGAAGCCCATCGCCGCTTGATGTTGAGCATGTACAACCGCGAAGAGAACTATTAAAAACGCGAGTACGAAAAAAATCGCCCCGAGGGTAGCTAATCCTCGGGGCGACCTAACAGCTAACATTGATCAAAACATGCCCCTGAAGAGGGCTGACAGTGAGGCTGGCCACCTCGACTGTCTGAGACAAGTCTCTCAACCTGTCATGCTTGACTCACCACCACAGATCATCAAGCACTTTGTTAACTGTACCTGTCTCATCCTACCTTTGCAAGTCCCTTTCGGCTTATCAAAAGAGGTTTTAAGAGTTCATCGGTACTTACTCCTCTGTTAAGAGGACTATGAAGAACGACTTTGGCAGCAAGGTACATCTCATGCGCTTCTACAGGGCTTGCGAACGTACCAAGGTGGATTGCCTTATCTCGATAAATTGTCGCTCGATAGTTCCCGGAGTTAGTAACGATGACGCCAGGGAAGGCGTCTTTCGTGTCTGCAAGGTTACTTACGGTTACAACTTGAGCGGGGTCAAACAGGTTCTCTACCTGGTTGTTTTGCTTGTCATTGTCGCGATGTCGAATCGACCCTGTAGGCCAGTATCCATAAGCTAGTGCCCATACGAGATGATGCTCATAGATGACAAGCCCTTTGAAAACTATCTGCCGAAAACCTGACGCCTTATGTAAGGAGCTGGCGACTTTTCCGGCAGACTTAGGTCCTCTTGGGCTGTTTGTCAGACGAATAACGCGACCGACTACCGGATCGTAGCCAAAGTGCTCACGCGCCATCTCAACTGTAAAGTCTTGGCGCTTTAGTTTCTCTTTCTCCATTGTCATCTCTGCTTCATGGGGTCGTGCTGAGAGCGGGGGCCAGAACATTCGGAGTCCAAGCGGCCTATGCCGCAATATCCGTCCCCAAAATGTTGTTACCAGATGTTTCGGTTGCGTCGACGCTTGCCGGCCGCACGGCTAGGGGCTGGGGCGGTAGCGCAATCAGTATAAAACATACTATGGTTGGAAAATCGAAAAATTCAAAAACAGTGTGCCTACCATAGTCGAAACCGCAGCGCAACCCCTTCGCGCTAAATCATAGTATCCTTATAACCGTGGTAAATGCAGTAACGCAGCGACCGCGGGGCATGCGCCCCGTGCGCGCTGGGGGAGACGTGCGCCTTGCGCACGGGTCAGTCCCAAAGGTGCAACGTTGAACCTTTCGCAGCGCAGTAGATGAAAGGTGCAAGTTGAACCAAAGCAAACGGCGCAATCCCGCGCCATTCGCAACCTACGCTTAGGGGTACTAACATGGCTGAGTTTCAAATTGCATCGGGCGCGGCAACCTATGCCGCGAAGGAAATCATCGGCACGGAACGCAGCGCAATCACGCGCGCTTACTCGGCAATCGTTGCCTTGTGCCTTCGCGACGACAATCACGGCGCGCGCGGCTACGCGGCTCGTTTGATTGACGTGTTGAGCGAGCAAATCGCCGAGCAACGCGCCGGTAAAAAGTGGGCGGAGATGGGCGCGGCCGATCGTGTTAGCGCCACGCGCGCCGCGTTTCCGACCGCGAAGCGTTACGCGGAAAAATCGGTTGGCATCGCGAAGCAAGCAGCCGACAAGGGTGCGCCCGTGACGGAAATCGCGAACGCAGAGAAAGACGAAGACGCGGCCGGTATCGTGCGCGCGTGGCTTCTCGGCATGGGCTGCACATCGCAAGACGCGTTGTTTGCCGCGTTCGGGTTCGCAAAAGCGGCCGGCAAGCGCGAGCCGAAAGGCGCAACCGCAAAGACTCCGTCTGAAGTGACGAGCAGCACGCCTGAAGTGCCCGCGAGCGATGCACAACCCGCACAAGCGCCGGCCGCAGAGGTGAAAGAAGCCGATAACCGCAGCGTTGCGGACGTATCGCGCGAAAACGCGGCGCGTTTCGCTGAATCCGTGCGTGCGGTCATGGCTGGCATGTCCGATTCGGATCGGCAGTTCTTTGCACAAACGATTCTCGCTGACGTTCAGGCAGCAGCAGCCCTGAATATCGCAGTCGCTGAGACTGAAACGGTAGCAGCGTAAGTCAACCCCGCCCAGTTGCCAGACTGGGCAGGTTTGAACGGCTCGCGCGTGGTGGCGTGAGTCGTTCCTTTTTCTTCGCCCTATAGGGGGCCGGCGCTACCGCTTACGCGCCGGTCGCAAGGGCACCTTCACATCCATGAATCCGGTCATGCCTCTGCGGCAGGCATAGTAGCGCCCAGTAGGCGGCTTGATCGGGAAACTGGATGAAAAGTGCAAGTTGAACTATCCGGAGAATTCCGATGCGCTACCTTGATCCGACGATCAGCAACTATTCGAAAGCGATTTCCAGCGGCCTTGACGCGCAGCGCCAGTATCAGCGCGCGTTCCGGTTTGATCAGCAGCACGGCGAGCGCGCCGAGCGGCTGGCGTGCATCGCGATGATCCGGGCCAACCTCCCGGAAGACGAATGGCCCGAGTTCGCCCGCGAAGCCGCTACCGCTCCTGCGGCAGAAGCGGTAGCACAACCCATGACGCGGAAGCGGCAGCGGGCGGCAGAGGCGCGATACAGGCGCGAAGTGCAGGTCCAGGAGGTCCGGTGCGATCTCGGCCGGCTGGTCGACGCATGGGGCGCGACCGTCCGCGACGGGGCAACGTTGCGCGCGCTGCGCGGAGGGCGCTGACATGGTCGCGGGAGCGGTAGCGGCATTGGCGATCGTGTCGTTATTGGTATGGGGCGCATTCGATAAGTGGGAAATAAAGCGAGTGCAAACGTTCAACTTGAACCGAAATGGTTAATCGTGCGGTATTCCGCGTTACGCGAAACGCGCACATATATCTGATAGTTGGACCGGGAGATTTTGTGGGAGCGGTAGCGAATGTGCGGAGCGTAACCCGGCACCTGAAACTATGTTGTTTCTATACAACATAATTTTCCTTGTCCCTAGTCCGCTACCACGCCCCCTCCAACTCCAGCTCCGGTCAATGGCCAGGAGGGGTGCAAAGCGCAGCGGCAACTATCTGATAGTTGTGTTGGTTTGTCGTCTGTAATCAATGACTTAGCTATTTAACTTCTCTTCTTTTTCTCTTTCTCTTTCCGTTCCGAAGAAGAAAAGGGAGGGGACAAGGATGAGCGCCAAAGTCGACTTCATTGCGAGATCGCATCTATCTGATAGTTCTAGTTTTATATAAGAAACGAATCAGACCTCCATCCTTGTCCCCTCTGAATTTGCGACGCGCTACCGAATCGCGTTTCTGTCGCGTCTATACGATAAATGCCAAAGACAATGAAAATTACACCTGTAAACCGGATATGCTTGTCCCCCTCGCAGCAAGTAATCGAGACCGCTCAAAGAAACGCGTTGCTCGCTACCGCTCCAGCTCGTGCTCTAGCTCGTGCTCCAGTAGCAGGCCGCGCGCTCGTCGTCCTCGCTCCAGCTCGTGCTCCGCGAAACGTGCAACTTGCACCTTCGCTGTATGACGCCCGAGCCTATGTGCGGACGACCACGGTCTCGACGACTCGAACCATCCGCGGCTGGAACGTCCGGGTGGAACTCACCGCTCGCGAGCTGGCTTCCGCTGATTCCGCCGATCGCACCATCGGCAGACTGTGCGCTCTCGCGACCGTGATACTGGCCGTGATCGGAGTGTGGGCGCACATCTTCGGCTGAATCTCCGGGCCAGACCGTTTTCCCAGGCCCAGGCGGGCACTGCGGGATCTCCCGTATACCCACCTAGCCTAAAACAACGCCAGCGGCATATAGAGCCTCTGGCAAAACCATTCCGCTAGGAATCATGCACACCACCACCATGCCGCTTTATGCCGCGATTGCGTCCACGCTCGCGACTATCGAGCGCTGCAAGTCCGCACGCAGCTCCTTCCTGCCAAACCACGAAGCGCACCTCCGAAAGCTGCTCGACATGCTTCCTTCAGGCTCGGGCCTTGACTCGGGCACGCAACTGCTCGAAGGCGAATGCAAGAGCAACAAGCTGGTATTTCAAGCTGATTTTCACCACATGAACGGACACGGGATGTACGACGGATGGTCGGAACACCACGTGATCGTCACGCCATCGCTGGAAACGGGGGCTGTTATCCGGATCACTGGCCGAAACCGGAACAGCATCAAGGATTACCTGCACGACGTCTTTCATCACGCGTTGTTTCAAGGCGTCGACCCACACCCGATAGGTTCAACTTGAACCATCGCCTGAGACCTAACAAGAAGAATCAACGTAGACCATGAACTCTATCTATTCCGAGGCTCCCCAACTGTTTGACGCAATCGACGAGCTGTTCAAGTCGCGTGAAGACAGTGAGCAGGACATTCGACCGATCTTGACCGTGTTCACGAGCTGACAGAGATCGGCCTGCATTCCCTGAAGAGAACCCACCACCATGAAGACTATCGAGACATATGTGACGGCCGATGGCCGGCAGTTCACCAATTACGTCGAGGCATTGCGCCACGAAGTGACCGTGGTATTACCCGACAACCTCGCGCAGATCATCAACGATGAGTACGCGAAGGCGTCGTGCGGCGTTGCGTTGCAGGACGAGCCGCTGATGAAGATCGTCGACGGGGTCATCAACAACCTCCAGCAAGTCGAGAAGATTCTTGAGCAGATCAAGAGTGGCAGGCTCGAACTCGACGGGTTGGAACTCGTGCAGCAGGCCACCGAGCGTTCCCAGTCGCAATCGATCCTGGGGTGAGCCATGCGTGAGATCCGCAAGTACACCAGTTCGGACGGCAGGGAGTTCGCCACGCAGCGCGAATGTGCCGAACACGAATGCTCGACCACGGTGCCGGCGAAATTGAGGCAGCGCCTGTTGAAGTTCTATCAGGAAGAGCACGGCGCGATCACGAGCAAGATCGAGCAGGCAACGTTCGATCGCATGTGCGCAACGCTGGTTCTCAATCGACGCAACGCAAGAGTCATCCGTGACGTGTTGCAGGAGTTCAGCAACGCGGCTACGCATCTGCCGCTGGAGCCGGTCTACAGCTGAGCGGATTTTCTAGGAGGGGCCATGTTGTTCTCACGTCGGCCCAATCCCGTCGAATGGAGAAAAGGTCGGTGCCCGAGTATCGCGGGCAAGCCGATCGTTGATTGCGCGCTGGTGAAGGGCCTTCCGGTCTTCATCGTGCCGCGTGACGACGGGCATTGGGACTACTTTGTCTACGGTTGCCAGCGCAATACGGCTGAGACCTGGGACGTCGCGGCACGCCTCGTAACGGAGGACGCGCAATCCCAACGCAACTACCACCTTGACCAAGAAGAGTTCGACGCTCTGATTGGTTCAACCTGAACCAAGGATCAAACATCATGGGCAACACCACCACCTACGGCCCGTTTGAAAGTTTCGAAGAGATGATGAGCGACGCTGGCCAGCGCGCACCATACGTCGAACGAGCGATGCAGATTGTGCTTACTGCAAGCGTGTTCGAGCAGCTGAACGATGAACAACGCGACGTGAACCTGCCGCTCGACGTGCTCATCGACAACATGGCCAAGCAGTGCGGCATGGTGATCAAGAACCATCAAGACGGCCCGCATCTACGCAAGGCTTGGTATTACGAGCTGGAGGATCAACGCACCGTGACTGATCGAGCTGAATCGCTCAACGAGCGTGACGTGATTCTCCACCTGACGGCGATGCTCGAGCATTTTGCTGGCATGCAGGAGACACACGAGCAGCGTCTTGCTGCCATGTACGCACAGCACGGTCGCATGTGCCTGAAGCAACGCCCGCATCCGATCTCGTCGCGGTCCTACGCTGAGCGGCAGCGCATGGCATTCAACATGCGCGACTTCGCCGGCGAGTTTGCTCGGAAACTGGCCCACGCATGGATCAACGCTGACATGTCGAACTGTCGACGGATCGAAGAAGCGTTTCCGCATCTCTTCGCGAAGTACAGCGACCCGAGCTACGACAGAGTGCGAGAGGAGCGCGAGGGAGTGCCGGCGTGACCAACCCCAACTTCCCGTATTACGTGATCAACCGCAAGACGAAATTCATCGTCGCGGGTTTCGACTCCGCAGCCGACGCGCAGAGCTTTATCGGCCGTTGGATGCACGACGACTACACGGTCACGAGTCGATCCGAAATTGCTCAGATGTACCCGGAGTACCGGGCAAGCTAACACCACCACCACGCAGGATCAAAACATGAGCACGCAAGAACTGGCCCCGATCACGAAGGACGATGACGCAAACACCGCTGCCGTTGTCGCTATCGACAAGCTGATCGCCAACGCAACGATTCAACCTGAACCTACCCCTTACACGAAGCGAGAAGTGAAGTTCGCTCGTGACATTCTCCAGTTTCAGTTGAGCGACCACATCAGAAAGACGATCGCTCGATTCGAACGCGAGACCGGAGCAAAGGTTACGGGTATCGCCTACAACCCGTACATGACGGCCGACACCCCGGTGGTGCTGACCGTCTACCACAACGACGAGTACGTCTTCTGAGGCGGATGCGATGAACATCAAGCACGTATTCGACTTCAACAAGGCGCTGGACCACGGTCCCTACACTTGGCCGGGCGGCTATCCGTGTTACTTCATCACATCCGATTGCGAAACGCTGTCGTTCGAGGCCGCAAAAGAAAACGCAGGTCTTGTCCGCGACGCGATCATCGCAAATGACAAGCACGGTGGCTGGAAGGTGATCGCGATGGATATCAACTGGGAAGACGCGAACATGGTTTGTGTTCACTCGGGGAAGTCGATCGAATCGGCATACGGGGAGCACTGACATGCACATCGAACGTCTCAAGATGCTGAGCAATATGCTCAGGACCGTCAATCCGAACCACTTCGATCTCGGCGACTGGGTCGATAGCCCTTGGTCGACGCGAGAAGCACTGGCCATCCCCAGCAGCGGTCTCCCTCAGCGCATCGTGGAGTGCGGCACGACCGCGTGCGCAGTTGGTTGGGCCTGCACGACGCCCGAGTTCCAGGCCCAAGGTCTCAGCTACAAGTGGGATGAGGTCTGCTACAGCTCGGCACTCAGCCCCACCTTTGACGGCAAGGAGTCGTGGGAGGCAGTGTGTGCCTTCTTCGAAATCGATCGGCCTACCGCTGATTACCTGTTCTCGCACCATGAATACGAAGTGGGGCGTGCAACACCCCCTTCAGATGTCGTCGAACGCATCGAGGCGGTGATTCGTGGGGAGGGCACTCATGGCTAGATTCACCATCACTGTCGCGCGGCCAACGTACTACACGCACGACTTCGAAGCGTCCAACTCGGAAGAAGCGAAGAAGGCAGCGTTGGAGGCATACGCACAGCATGGCTCCGAAGCCTTTGACTGCGAGAGTAGCGGAACTGCTACCGCTCACGAAGGAGATACACCGAGAGATCCGCTCACCAAAGATGTTGTCTCGAACGTGGCGGACTTTCTCGCAGAGCTGGTCGACTGCTACAGCGTGGAGGGGGAGTTCAACTCTTTCTCAGCGCCTCTTGGAACAGCCGAAATCCGTGAGAAAGCCACACGTCTGGCGAAGACGCTCGGCGTGCAGTTTCCCGTCGACGAATGATCACAAGTTCAAGTTGAACCAAGGATCAACACATGAATATCGAACAACGCATTGCGATCGAGAAGCAGATCGTCGAAAAGATTGTCGTCGACGCGCTCGCCGCAGGTTTCAAGCTGAGCGTCTTTGATGGTGAGCAGACGGCCATTTCGAAGAGCACGGATAAGGACAAGATCCTCGCAGAGCTGTTTGCCTGCGATGAGGAGTATCTGCGCTTCTGGAAAGACGACAACCACGTCGGCTCTGTGTACCTCGTCTACGGTAACGATGGTTGGGATGTTGTTTGTGACCATCACTTGTGCCTGGACGACGTCCTCAAGGGGGCGACCGAACTGGCCAATCAGCTGGCTGAGCAACACGGATGAACCCGGAGCAACTGCTGGAGTGCATCCAGCGCCTGGAAGCGCGCGTCGCCGAGCTTGAGCTGGACCTGTACACAAACCCGGACATGGCCGACCGGCGCGCGCGCCGGCAGCTGACCGAGCAGTTCAAGCGGCAGGGGTTGTCGGGCCGGAAGGCTCGCGACGCCGCGTGGCGCACCCTGCACGATCCTAATTTCACATTGTGAAAAATATGAGCAAGCCGATCTATCGCACCCGCTTCACGACGCAAGGCGGCAAGTACCGCGTCCGGGAATTCCGCTCGCAGAAGAATGCAGAAACCCATGCCAAGCAGCTTGCCAACGAGGGCGCGTATGGCTATGTCGAGCGCACGACGGCGACCAGTCACAAGGTCGTCAGCAATTGGGGTCGATGCGCTCCCGAAACCACTGCCGCATAGCGTAGAATCAACTTACAAAGTACAAGGAGAAATCATGATGTCTGTCGCTTTCGACACCTTGGCTTACGTCAAGCGCCTCGAACAAGGCGGGGTCCCGCGCGAGACCGCGGTGATGCAGGCCGAGGCGCTGGCTGATGCGATCGACCAGACCCTGGCGACAAAGCAGGATCTACTCAACACGCAGACGGCGGTTGAGCAGAAGGTCGACGCGACGCGTACCGATCTGCGTCGTGAAATCGACAACGTCCGCGCAGACATGAAGCTCGGCCTCACGGAGACGCGTGGGGAGTTTCGTGTCGAAATCGAGAAAGCGAAAACCTCCATGATCACGTGGCTCGTGACATTGACGGTTCTCGCTACCGCTGCACAGATCGCTTCGAGGGCGTTTCTGCACTGATTCAGCCGGTTGAGTAAGGAAGAGTGCGCTCTGGCCAGTGCGCTCTTTTTATACCCCCATCACCACCACACATCATGAAAACTATCGTATTGACCCCGGCTTGGTCGGGCGTCATGGGCGTGCTCGTCGCCTCGTTGCGCGATGGCACCGAAGAAGGCAAGAAGCACGCTGAAGCGGAGCTGTTCAGCCTCGCCAAGAAGGTGGATCAGATCAATGACCACTTCAGAAAAGAACGCGAATCGATCCTGGGCAAAAAGATGGCCCAGCTGGCTGAGCAGGGGGCAACTGAAGCAGGCAAGATCGTCATCAAGGAAGACAAGATGGCGATCGTCACCAAGGCGGGCCGCGTCGAATGGTTCAACCTGAACCAATTCGGGGGAATCGCGCCAGCAGACAATCTCGCGCTCACCAAGCAACTGGTCGACGCGCTTGAAAGCATGCTCTCGATCGACGACTGGCAGGACGACTGGCTTGCGAATCCGCAGATGATCGCGAACGCTCAAGCGGTCCTGGCACTGGGGCGGGAGGCGCTGAAATGAGCAGCCCGTTCAAAACCTCTCTAATCCTGTCCGAGTCCGATCATAAAGGCGTCGGGTTGCTGCTGAAAGAAGTGGGTGAGCAGGTGATCTGTGAGTTCGATAAGACACCGCAGACGCAGGAGCATGCCATCTACATCCGTGACGCGGTGAACGAACATCCGGCGCTCCTCCGCAAGCAGGAGATCCTCTTCGACCTTTCGTTCACGCTGGGCAACCGCTGGCACACGTTCTCCGACCAGCTCACTGGCGACATCATGGACCACCATGACGGTTCGCGCGGTTTGTGCGATCTCGTGAAGGCATGGGCCGACGAATTCGACGTCGAATGGGAATCCCGCAGCGAGGACGAAAAGCAAAACTACATCGGTGATGTCGACGAGTTCGCGAATCGGAAAATCGCTGAGCTGATCGATTCCGTGAAGCGTCCTGAGCCGCCTCCGCCGAGACCGATCAAGGTCACGCATAGCTACAACCGTGCGCTCGCCGAGAACACCTTCCACTACGTTGGTGTGAAGTGGCAGATCGTCTTCAAGGGTAGTGACGGCACTGACTTCTGCCGCGAGACCATGCCTGCAATGAAGACCCTGAACGATGTCCTCTCGTTCATCCGAGAGAAGTGCAACGCGCTCGGTTTGAGCGGCGCTGACATTCAACGGTGGTGATCATGAAAGAACCCGTCCGTTACTTCACCCCGTACCCGTTCACGATCGAGACCCTGCAACGTGTCGACGAGCCGCCGCGTTACGTCATCTCCCGCGCGAAGGTCGGTGGCCGCTACAGCGACGAACTGCTGAAGAAGGAAGAGGCTGAGTTGCTGCTGCACACGCTGACGCGTGAAGAAGCCGACAAGGAGCAACTGCGCTACCGCGTCTGGCAACTGGAGCAGCAATTCACCTGGGCGATGTCGGAGATCAAGGAACGCTACGAGGGACCATACGAGGAGTATGCCCCCGAGCGTAAGCGCTACAACGAGGCGCTGGCAGTTCTGCGGGGGGGCAAATCGTGAAGCTTCCGATTCGCATTGAAATGGCAAGCGAATACTTGTCGCAAGAGGATCGAGCGGACTTTGCCGATCGAGTTGAGCGTGTTGTTGACGCTGAAGGCGACACGGTTTGCTACACCGAGAGCGGCTTTTTCGCGATGCCGTTTCTCGACGCGCATGCGATCACCGTTGCAGTCAACACCCACCAGAAGCTGGTCGAGGCATTGCGAACGGCGCAGGGTTTCGTCGAGGAGGTCTCCAAGGCAAGCGGATTCGGTGACGCACACACCTTACCCACGATCAACGAAGCGCTGCTCGCCGTCGAGCAGGAGAGCTGGTTGACGTACGACTCTGGGCCGCAGGACAACGACCGATACACCGTGTTCCCGTACTGGATGAGTGACGACAAAGACGATGCCACTCGACGCGCGTATCTCGGCTTCAACATTTCCCCATCCTCGCCGAATACTGGCGTCAGCATGTGGGGAGAGTTGCCGAAGGGCCAGCAACCGGGGGCGTACCTGGGAAAGTTGATTCGATTCGTCGATCTTCCGGACGCCGTCCGCAATCACGTTATCGCACGAGTGAAGGATATCGGATAACCCATGAAGATCAAAACAAAAGAACTCAAGGGCGCGGCGCTCGACTGGGCAGTCTCCGCGGCGCTCGAGACGCAGTTCAAGGAAGCCCGCGTGGTGAAGATCTGCCGCATGGAGGCGACAACTCCCGCGTGGATCGAGCGCGAGAATTCCCCTGGCTCGGCTCCGCATTACCACCGCTTCAGCCCGTCGACCGATCGCGTCCAAGGGTTCGAGATCGTTGAGCGCGAGGGTATCAGCATCATTCGCAGCGATGACGACTGGGGCAGGGATGCGCAAGGCTACACCAACAATGTCCGTATCCCGGTATGGTGCGCCGAGCGCGGACAGCAAACCTGGTCAGAATCGACCGAGCATCAGCAGCATGACGCAATGTATCAGTTTTACGTGGCAAGCCTGACGTACGGCCCGACCGCGCTCATCGCCGCGATGCGCTGCTACGTGGCCGAGATCTGCGGGGCCGAGATCGAACTGCCAGATGAACTCGCGGAGGCCGTATGAAGATGCTAACTGCGGCCCAGTTCACCTCGCTGATCGAACTACGTGACGCCATGCACCGCGCTGTCGAACTTGGCGTCGTCACGGAGATCGCGAAAGAGGTCACGGAGCGGGACTCGGTGACCGACTTCATGAACGCAATGACGCGCCTCTGTAAGCGCGAACTGGGGACGAAGCCAATATGAGACCACTGTCGCAACTGGACGGCTCGCGCGGCG
Organism: Burkholderia sp. Bp8998; assembly: GCF_003854235.1. Classification (NCBI taxonomy): domain Bacteria; kingdom Pseudomonadati; phylum Pseudomonadota; class Betaproteobacteria; order Burkholderiales; family Burkholderiaceae; genus Burkholderia; species Burkholderia sp. Bp8998. Next base: position 45,231 of record NZ_QTQF01000017.1, on the reverse strand, counting down.
CTCCAATGGGCCGGCTCGCGCACCACGGTGACCACGATGCTGCCATAAAACTTGTCGTCCACCACTGTCCCTTTGTCGACGGCGCCTACGACGAAGGTGGGGCGTACTGGGGAGCGGGGGAGCCGCTGTGGCGGGCTATCGAACCCGATGGGGATGTGGAATTCTTCCTGCGCAGCAAAGACCGCTGGGAGGTACTGGAAGACGTTCGTGAGCTGTATCCAAACGCGGAAATCATCGAAACACCGCGCGAACGCTGGTTTGAAGAATTCTTGGCAGGCTACGAAGAAGCCGCACTGTGGTCGAGCATCGACACGATTAAGAACGAAGAGGGGGAGGAGGAGACGGTGCATCTCGACGATGGCTACGAACTGCACGAAGAGGCGAAAACGAAGTTCCGCGAAGACTGCAAGAATTTCTGTGACTTCGCCGAGCCGCAGTTGCGTCGTGCAATTGATTGCAACGGCTACAAGGCGGTCGAGGCGGGGCATGATTTCTGGCTCACGCGAGCTGGCCACGGTGCTGGCTATTGGGATCGCCGCCAACTACCGCGCGACTTGCGTGACCAGCTATCCGACGCAGCACGTCAGGCGGGAAGCCGAGAGCTATACATCGGTGACGACGGATTGATTCACCAGGGGTAGAAGATGAAAAAGACGGACGTTAGTCCTCGAAAGTCCTACGGAGTAAGAGCCGGATCATGGAACGAAATGCTATCCATGATGGAAGTAGGCGAACGGCACTACATAGAGACGACTGTTGAGGGCTATCCGCAGTTGATGCGGACCATCAATACCCCTGCCAGCCGCAGGCCGGCGGAAATGCGCGACTCGAAGTTCAGTACAAACCTTTTCACAGCAGTTATGGCAACGCGCGTTGGGGAGATTCGCTACCTCCTCTGTATCGAGCGGAAAGCATAACCACCACACCGAGGTAACCACCATGTTGAGTGCAATCATCACGATGTTCACGGGAAAGTCGCCTGCTAAGGAAGCGAAGAACCAATTGCGCATGACGCGCCTCGCGCTGCTCGAAGCGCGCGGCGCACTGGAACATTTCCAGGCGGAAGTCGCGAAGCTCGAAGCACGCGAAACACGCTTGGCGGCACATGTCTCTGAGGACGATCGCCAATACCAGCGCGAAGCGCAAGCGTCGATGGCAGCTGCCATTTGAAAGTTCAAGTTGAACGAGGCGCGTCTGGCCACGACCCTCGTTCACCGAAACGCTAACAATCCACCACCACAACGATGACCAATATTGACAAGTCCGCGCTCGACGAGCGCGCGCGCCAGCTCGTCCGCGAAGAAGTGCATGCGTGTGTCAGCATGTTAATCAGCGACCTCAGCACGCTCGTCGCTGGTGCCGACCCCGGCCTACTGCGTGAGGTAAGTATCGATCAAGATGAACTGATCGGCATCTGCGTGCAGGACGACTATAAGTCCGCAGCTGAAGACGAAGACTACGTGCTGTTCGAGAACGAATATGGAGAGTACGTCGCACTTCAGCCGGAAGACGATGTGAAGGGGAATCTCACTCTCGACAACCTCGGTTACTTCGAACACGCCGGGAAGTTCTATGTCCTTCCGGAAGAAGCGGTCGACGAGATCAAAGAACTGGATGCGCCCGATCAGGCGAAGATCAGCGCAATCATCGCGACCGCGAAGGCTCGCGACGACGGCGGTGAGACCGATGGCATGTTCTTCGAGGCAGATACCGAACATGCGGTATTGACCTCCTACCTCAATAAGCACTACGTCGACGACTGGTACAACGACGAACAAGAAGCGTGGCGCGCGGCATGCGAATCGAACAGTATCAGCCCGCACACACGCGAAGCCTACGAGCACTGGATCGTCTCCGGTTGGCTGGCGAGCAAACTCGAAGAGCAGGGTGAGATGGTCAATCGCGATATTTGCGGTCTGATCGTTTGGGGACGCTGCACAACCGGGCAAGTCATCTACATGGATGGCGTCATCCACCAGATTGCGCGCGACCTCCTCGACTGAGGTAGGGCATACTTCTAGTCCTTTTATAGACAAAGAGGGCGGAAGTGAACAAGGTGATTCTCTGCATGGCTCTTACGGGGTGTTTGACGGCGTGTGCGTCTAGAACTCTTCCATTTGAGCAGGCAAAGGACGTTCCTGCGGACAGGATCTATTCGACGAAGTATGCGCAACCGGTGGAAGGTGCGCAGAAGATCACGGTTATACGCACTGGGGGCTCGTTTATCTCGGGTGGGGGTGCGCGCTACGAACTGTTGGCCGATGGTGTGAAGATCGCATCAATGGCGACCGATGAGCGCGTCGATCTATTCCTCCCCACTGGCGAGCACATGCTTTCGGCGCGTAATGGCGTGTGGACAAGTGTTGAGCCACAGTCCATCCTGATCAACGTTCCAAGTCGATACAGAACATACCGCCTCGATTCTGCGAGCGGGGTGTTGTTGCAACCTGCCCTTGAATGAGCGACGTCTAGTCGCGAAACCATGTTCAAAGCCCGCCACTCGGTGGGCTTTTTTATTTTCTCAATTCAGCACAAAAGGATCTGTACATGTTCATGTCTGATACGCAAGTTTTGCGGACGTACCTCGTAGCGGCGACCGTTGAGCGTGCACGCAAGGTGGGTTTCGAGGAATCGTTTCGTTCCCTCGTCACGCAGCAGCTTCATGACATGTCGGATGCAGACGTCCGCGCAATGGCAAGGATCATCGTATGACACCAATGAAATTCCACCAGACCTATGCGGTCATCACGGACGAGAGTGCTGAACAGGGCGATGTCGACGAGACGGGCTTCGACTGGCAGGACGTTTCATACACGTTCAAGGAGCTGGTTCGCCTACTCTGCTTCGAATATGCGGGGGCTGAACCGAGCGACTACCCGTCATCGAACCCAGGTTGGATCACTTCTCACGGGGAGCGCGATCTTCGCGACGGCTCCTTCCGCAACATCTCCCTGCATCCTGCTAACGACCGAGCGCGCCGCTGGTGGCCGAAGGCGTTAAAGGCAACAGGGATCACAAAGTAGGTACACCATGCACCTGTACAACGGGGAAACTTTCGAGCTTGAAGGATATAGCTTCAAGGCTCAGTTCGAACGAGACGACGATATCGGCGAGCCGTGGAGTCACCATGACGGCCACGGCGTGGTGTCGGACTGGACGCGTCGTGACAAGCGGCCCGGCGAAGTCTTGCTGGCATCCGATCGTGCCTCGCGACGCTATTACGACATCTCGGCATCCAACCAGATCGCCAAGGATGAAGGATGGGGTTTGAGCGAGGAAGACCAAGCCGAATTGATCAAACGGCTATCTGGAAAACGCGTGCGTCGTGTAAAGCGTGCCCAATATCACGTCGTCAATGGTCTGCGCGTACCTCGCCTTGAGTGGGAAACAGTGGAAACGCCTGGAAGAGATCCCAGCAAACGTTTAACGAGTGGTGAAATTCGCGCAGAAGCCGTTCGCCGCGATTTCGAATTCCTGCGCCAATGGTGTAATGACCAATGGGAATACACGTGGGTCAAGGTGGTTCTCCTCCGTCAAAACGATGAAGGGGAACTCGTTGAAGATGAGCGCTTCAGCGACAGCGTCGGTGGCGTCGAATCGTACAAGAACTACCACGTGACAGTCGCTCTCGAATGCGCAAAAAGCCTGATTTTTCAGGTGAAAACTTCACAAGAAGCGAATAGAAGGGAGGAGGTCGAGCGTCGGCATTGGGCCGAACGGGATGTGCCGACTATCGTATAGTCAAGATGGAACGAGGCGCGTTTCTTCAATAGAATGGCATCTCCATCAGCCGACACAGTAGGTAATGCCGGGATGACCGGTTTTAGCAAACTGCACGGTTAATATTTCAACAAAATGACGATCATCTAATGTATGATCTAGCGATCCAAAGGTGATAGCAAGATGGCATTGCAAACGGCAGCACAGAAACGAAAGTTCGTGAAAGACCTCATCAAGAATGTGCAGGATGACGTGATGAAGCGCATCGAGCACATGCCGGCCGATTGGGATGGCGTCGAGCTGCGCCAGTACATCGGTAAGAAGTTCGAGAACGAGAAGGATGCCTTCGCATTGCGTGGCAACACCGCGCGAGGCCGCGCCTTCAACAACGAGATCTCGGACAACCGTCACCTGTAAAGACAAGTACACCGATGCACCGATAAGCTGGCCCTTGTCGTTGTGTCGCGGATTGAGACATGACCACCACCACCACAACCTGGACGGACGACGACGAGCGTCTGCTGCGCGAACTGGCATCGCGCAAGGAAGAAGTAGAGGCCCATCAGCGGGCGTCTGTCGAAGCCGTCGTGAGCACGTTTGCTTATCGCGACATCAGCGAGACCGACATCACGGACGGGCTGATTGAGCGGGCCGAGCAGATCTGCCGCGCGCTCGTGCCTTACCTCCCGCGACCCAGCGAAGCTGAAGCTGCGACCGTGCGTAAAAAGGCCATCGATGCCATCGCACTGGGTCTCAGCGAATGTGTCAGGACGTTCCCGGTCTCCACGCCGGCTGTCGTCCTGAACCATCTCATTGCTGCGGGATTGCTACCCGTGTCGATGAGAGGCCGTACCTGATTGGCCGACCTGGCAGGCTGATCACTTCTCTCAACCAAAACAAACCCTGAAGGAATTGAAGATGGAACCCACCACCACCACGACCAAGAACTCCGCTGCTCCGAAGAAGAACAAGGGCGGCAACGACGGCAAGTCCCCGCGCGCTCTGCGCGGCGCTCCGAAGGCTGCATCGAACTGGTCGGCCGCGGACGAAGCCCGTTTCCAGGAGCAGCAGAAGGCCCGTGAAGCGTTCGTCGCCGAGCGTACCACGTCGCTGAAGAAGATCGCTGGCCTCATGCTGCACGGCGTGAAGCCGGTTCACATCGAGGCGGTGAAGGGCGCGGACGGCACCGTGATCACCGAAGGTTACGCTCTGCCGGTCGCAGCGACCGAAGAGCAGCTGCTGGCCAACCTCGCGGAGCACGGCGACGCGATCCTGACGTACCTCTCGAAGCACTACAAGCTCCAACCGACGCTGCTGAAGTCGCAGTAATCGCTGAAGCGTAGTAGTTCATCGAACTGAAGCCGCATGGTTTGAGCCATGCGGCTTTTATTTCGACATTTTCGAGAGAAAGCATGGCCACTCAAAAGTATGAGGAGAAGCGGTTTAAACCGTCTACCCTCGAACTGATCGGAATCATCAACGACATCGTTCGCGAATATCAGAACCAAGGGTACGTCTTGACCACGCGTCAGCTGTATTACCAGCTCGTCGCTCGCGACATCATTCCCAACAATTTGCAGGAGTACAAGCGCGCGGCGTCAATCATCAACGACGGAAAGCTCGCGGGCCTGATCGACTGGGACATGCTCGAAGATCGAACGCGTGCGTTCATTCGCCGTTCGCGCTGGACGTCCCCGACGTCGATCATCGACGCATGCGCGGACCAGTACCATCAGGACCTCTGGATCGGTCAATCTCGCCGCGTATTCGTCATCGTCGAGAAAGAAGCTCTCGTCGGGGTGCTCGAACGTGTGTGCCATCGTTACGATACCCCGCTGCTCGCCGCGCGTGGCTACCCGTCGTCGACGGTGTTGCGCGAGTTCGCGTTGAGCGACATCATCCCAAGTATGCGTGAAGGTCAACGCGGTCTCATTCTGCATCTCGGCGATCACGACCCGAGTGGGATCGATATGACGCGCGATTTGCTCGAACGCCTCCGGATGTTCGGCGGGCACTCGTTTGAGCTGAAGCGCATCGCGCTCAATATGGCTCAAGTCGAGGAACTGAACCCGCCCGAGAACCCGGCGAAGTCCACGGATGCTCGGTTCAAGTCCTATCTCGACCAGTACGGCGAATCCAGCTGGGAACTTGATGCTTTGCCACCGCAGTATCTTGACCAGCTCGTGTCGTCACATATCGATGCTGTTATCGATCACGGTGCGTGGAGTGTGAACAAGCAGATCATCAGCGACGCGAAGAAGATGATCGGCAAGGCATCGATATACATCGCTGACGGTTGCCCTGACTATGACTGAGGCCGTCGATAGTAAGGCCGATCTGGCGGTGCTGGTTGCACGTATCAAGGACCGCATCGACAACTTCGGCCAGCTCGACGTCTGCTGGCCGTGGAAGGGGGCGAAAACAAAAGCTGGTCCGCGCTTGAAGATGGTTCGAACAAGCGATATGGTTCCTTTCTACCAGCCCACGGTCGTGACCTCGTACGGGCTTGTGAAGGTTGGTAAAGGGAAGCGGAAAGTCGTGCACAAGATCGTCTACGAGTGGGCGACGCCGGAAGTCTCTAAGTCCGACCGATACAGGCTCGTGAACGAGTGCGGCAACACGCTTTGTTGCAACTACACACATTGGCGCTTCATCGACAACGGGCCGCCGACGCTTACAGAAAGTGAAGGCGGCAATCCCGATGCGATGGCGGTACTGAAGCAGGCATGTGTCGAGCTGCTGGAGTCCATGCTCGCGGTAACGCAGCCACGATCCCTTGCGGACGTGATGAATCACCCGTACATGGTCGATTTTCAACCCGATCTGATAAAGGAGGTTCTACGTGACATCGGAAAAGGGCACCTTGTTGAATCCGCCGCAGGTGATCCAGGTCCACCACCTGGATAACCACATGGAGCCGAAGTATTTCACCCACGAGCGTGTGCTTGACGCTTGGGTTCGGACCATGAAGACGCTGGAAAAGCTTCGTGTCATCAAGGGCTACTTTGTCCTGCCGGTGGGCTACATACCGGACGGCGCGAAGATCGAGATGCGATAGATGGAAGTCATCGCCTATCGCGCCGAGAGCGGCAAGATGCGCGATGTCGTTGACGTCGCGCTTGTTGTGCTCCTGAAGGTCGATATCAACGCCTTTGTCGACCTGAAGGAGAAGTACCTGCCACACGGGCTGAAGCAGGCGATACGCATGCAGGATCACCCGTTTTGGCAGAACGAGGGATTGGAGATGTGGGAGGAGATAAAAGCCCTTGTCAACGCACGTCTCGATCTCGGATACTGGTTCGGGCAATCGATGGAGTCGCCCGCTGTAGTTGGAATCTTCCGTACGGAATCAGAATGAACCTCACCACCACCACTGAGGCAAGACCGCACCCACTGGCCGATGTACCGAAAGCAGTCGACGCCCTGATCAAGACCGGGGAAGCTCTCCGGAAATTCGCAAACGTCAACGTCGCCGACAGTCAAGGGAACGAGTCGCCGATTTCTCGCGACACGTGGTTCTCGGCAGTCAAAAACACAATCAGCTCAGGTCTCTTGAGCAAGCAGCAGATTGCACGCCTGAAGCGTCTGCGTGATGAACTCCGACGCACGAAGGTGACGGCATGAGTCAATCACCGCTGGCACGCAATCTCGCGATTGCCGCTGCTGCACACGAGGCCGCTGAGAACGACCGGATGCGCCGTGAGTTCGAGCAGCACGAATGGCTCGAAGGACTGTCGCTCGAACGTGATCCGCAGGACGATGGCTATCTCAACTCGGAAGTTCACCGCTACTGGACCTTTTGGCGTGACGGCTGGAGGGCTGCAACGTGATGATTCCGGTCAAGACAGCCCGCACGACTCACGATCTAGGCCGGCCCGCGAACTGGAACGAGGAACGCGACGGAAAGTGCATATCACTTCCGGTCGTCCGCGATAACGAGCAGAACGTCTGGATGTCATATTGGCAACCGAGTCAGCAAGATGTCGAGAAGCTGCGCAACGGCGCGATGATCAAGCTGACGGTGTTCGGCATCGGCCAACCCCCGGTCGCGATCGAAGTGCCTGAAGAAGTCGTGTTGTACGCAGGTTAGTAGTAAAGCCGCACGGTAAGCGTGTCACCACCACGCGTCCCGTAAAGGCTCTTCGTAGTAGAGCGGGTGCCACCACCACCTGAACAGCAACCTTCAATCTATAAGAGATCGAAACATGAAATCTGGCTACACGTCTGTGACCTCGTCGCAGATCTCCGCATTTGCCTATAACGAAAAAAATCAGCAGCTCAACATCGTTTTCGTCAAGAACGGTGAGGAGTATCAGTACAGCAACGTCCCGAAAGAACTCGTCGGCCAGCTGGTCGCGGCCGATTCGTTTGGCTCGGCCTTCAGCGGCCTCATCAAGAAGCATCCCACTCGTTTCCCCTACACGAAAGTCTGAGCCTTGCGATGACGAAGGAGGAACGCGATCAACAGATCGCGGATCTCTACGTCGACGGCAAGTCAGCCTCGGCTCTCGCGCGTGATTTCGCCCTGTCGGTTCCGTCGATCAGGGCAATCATCGCGGCAAAAGGAGTCAAGGCGTCTCAGCGGAAGAAGGTAGAGAACGCTGAACATCCGGGGCAACCCGTGAGACGTACGCTTGGCCGCACTCATGAGCGGCTTGGGGAAACTCTCGCGTTCAGCAGAGCGATCGAACTCAAACATACCCGAAAGGAAGCTTCCGAACGGCTCGGTTGGACCGTGCACAAGGTCGCTGCCGTCGAGACAGGGCGTTACGAAGTGACGCTCACCGATCTCATGGATCTCTCGGGGTATACGAAGAAGCACGTGGGTGAATTGATAAGGCTATGAAGGATCACCATTACGAGGAAGGCGACCACAAGATCGAAGTACGGACGTACGGAATTCACTGGAACGCTGAAGGCGTTGCGTACCTGCACCAAGGGCGCAACGCATCGAACTTCCTGTCGCTGAAGGCACCATCACCCTTTGCGGTGGTGCCGGCGCGCAGGCTTGCTTGCAACCACCTTTTCCCCGTGAGCGCGGCAGTTCCGGACCCAACGCATTGGAGGCAATTTCAGGCGCTGGCAAGGGACCCGTTGGTCAAGGTCATGCTGCCGATTCCGAAGGCAGATGGTGAGGCCGGGGTATTCGTGATGGAGGACACGAACGACGAGATGACGCTGACGCTGCTCACGCTCTCGCGCATGAGCAGCCCGATCCAGCCGATCGTGAGGCCAATCTGGCACTTCTCGCCGAACGACATCGCCGCGGAACTGGAACGCACCAACGTCCAGCCGCTGGTGCTGACGCAGGCGAACCCGAAGCACCAGCGGGTCGTCGACACGATCATCGACCAATCGGTGTACATGCCACGCCGGGTGATCATCACCGGCACGTACGACGTAGTGGCTCGTAAGCCTGCGCAGCGGCTCAAGACGGCGCTGCTTGCCGGTGAGGAGGGGCTGATAGTGTCGTTGCCCTTGGAAAGCCTCGGTGTGGCTGTCTTGCGGCGCTACGCGCGCCGCGAGGACATGCTTTCCGATCTTCCCATCGCCCGAGGGAGGGGAGCATGAGCACGGCAATCGAACTGCGTGCGCAGATCGAGCGCCGTACGCACGTCGACGCCTGCTTTAGATGGCGCGACCGACACGGTATCAAGCACGACCCGGCGAAGATGGATACGCGGCACGTCTTCAATACCTTGAAGATGATCTGGAACAACATGGTGCCGGAATACTACCGCGTTGGTTTCAATGTCCGTCTCTACAGCTTTGGGCCGTCGTACACCCGAGAGTACATGGTCCAGGCCGTCTATCAGCTCGGTCATGAACTGTCGAAGCGTGTGTTGACCAGTGAACAGTTGCGTCTGCTGCGTCAGATGTACAGCTACTTCTCGAACGTGTCGGCTTTGCTGACCTGATTCGTCACGTGCCTGTCTGTTGGAGAACGATGCGGCCGCGCTTTCCGATGTTGATGAGCTTGTTGCGCCGGCCGCAGTGTGGGCAGAACACGTAGATGCCGAACGAGTCGATTCCGACTTTTTCGGCATCGAACGGGAATTCAAGGTGGCACTTGATGCAAAGCCAATTCATGACGACCTCCTATTCGGAGCGAAGAATCGAAATGAACGATAGAACAACACCCGAAGAAAGCAAGGCATTCCACGTGGGGCAGGTGTGGCGTGGAAAGCGCCCTTCGAACGCCAACGGGTTCGTGAACGACCGGGTGATCATCCACATCAACTTTCTCGGTGCGATCACCTACGACGGTCCCGCTGTCGGGATCGGACGACGTTATCCGGTCGTGACCCGTGAGACGTTCGAAAAGTGGGCAGGCAGACAGGTCAAGAGTGAGCTGCCGGAGGACGAATGGCAGCGGTGGGATTTTCGAGACGGGAGCAGGAACAAGTGACAATCGAGAAGAAAGTGCCGCGCGAGCACCAGATCGCGGATCTCGCTTTCTACATCATGACGCCGCGTTGTATGAACTTGTCGGACCCTGCGACGCAAAAGACTGGCTCGGCCTGCATGTACACGCAGTACCTCTGGGACGACCTGGGATGCAAGTCGTACTTCGTCATGCCGATGTCGCTGCTGCGAAAGAACAAGGATGAGTTGTTGGAGTTCACGAACTTCCATCCGAGCGAGATACAGATCGTCGACGGCGAGGCCAAGCGACGCGAGCGTCAGATGCGTAACGAGAACGCGAAGGTGTTCATCATGGGGTTCCAACGCTTTTCAGACGACTGGCAGCGTTTGAAGCAGTGGCATCCTCAGCTCAATGCCGCGATCTTCGATGAGTGGCACCTTGGCTATTCGGGACATGATTCCGGCCGCACGCAGAACATGTACATCGCGATGCGTAGCATCGAGCGCTTCATGGCCATGACGGGCACGATCATCAAGGGCACGCTCGCGAGCGCGTATCCGGCTCTTCAGGTAATTGAGCCGCGCTTCTACGGCACGTACGGCGCGTTCCTGGCCCAGCACCGGCTTCAGGACGAATATGGCACGACAATCGGGTGGCACAACCACCAGCGGCTGGGCCAGATCCTTCAGCACGTAGCCGTTCGCCACACGTTCGAAGAGGTTCATGGTCCGGAAGCGAAGGTCATCGTCACTGAGCTGTGCGACATGTCGCCCAAGCAGCGGAAGGCATACGAGGAAATGGAGGAAATGGCGCTCGTCGAGCTGGAAGACGAGTTCCTTGAAGGCCAGTCGCCGGCAGTCAACGCGATGCGTTGTCGGCAGATCATGGCCCATCCGGAGACCTTCGGGCTGGCCAAAGGCGAGACAACCGGAAAGGATGAACGCCTGAAGATCCACTTTGCGGACGCGGTTGTGTCCGGGGAACCGATCGCGGTGTTCGCCGCGCTCGTCCCTGAGCAAGAACGCATCGTCGCCATCGCGAAGTCGATGGGCCTGCGCACGGCGCTGATCAACGGGCACGTGTCGTCCACGCAGCGCGCACGCATCGACGAGGCATTTCGCCGCGGTGATCTCGACTGCGTGGTTGCATCGCCGGATACGGCCGGTGTCGGCTTCAACTGGCACCACCTTGAAACGATGGTCTTCACTTCACTGAACTATATGGACGACTCATTCGTGCAGGCGTATCGGCGAGGCATCCGTGGCAAGCGCGCGCGACCGCTGCGGATCTACGTGCTGGAGTATCGCGACTCCATCGATCAACGCATCATGCAGATTATCGAGAACAAGTCGCGTGACGCGAACCTCGTCGATCCGACGAAGGAGGTCTTCCGGTTGTCGGAGCAACGCCGTCAGCAAGAGGAAGAGATGTTCGATTCATCGAAGGCTACCGATCGGAAGATATCGATGGCCGAATTCGCGTAAGGAGGGCGCGATATATCGTATAGAGCAGCATTGTGTAGTTAGTAGAACGAAGGTACGATCATATTCCTCGACGTGTCCACCACCACGGCGAGAGAACAGAAGCAGAAACAGACGCATAAACAGCTAACATTTGAAGGAAACGTATGGACCCGATCCAAGCAGCAATGCAGCGCGCCAAAGACGCAGCAGCTGGCGCAATCGCAAACGCAGCAGCCGGCGCAGCCGCCGCGCCGACGACCGGCACGGCAGTCGCAGCAGTAGGTGCGGCTGGCGGTGCGGTTGCAGTTCCCGGCCAGAAGCTCTCGATGGAGCAACTGATGTCGGCGGGCATGGCCGTCGATCTGTGGATCAAGCCGAAGGAATTCGGTCTCCAGGTCGGCGCAAGCGCCAAGCTCGTGCAGTCGTTCGAAGCGGTTATCGACATGACGGAAGGCACGGGCTTCATGGTCAAGATGTCGATCAAAGCCGGCAACCCGGCGCAATACTGGTCGACGTACGACGGCGTCACGAGCGACAAGGGCATCCCCTGGTCCGAAGCGCAAGCCAAGGCCATCGCCCTCGACGCGAAGGCCCGCGCGTACCGCAGTGCTGACGTGCCGATGATCCTGACGGCCGACATCGTCTCCGCGGACGGTGAAGTGCTGGCGAAGGCTGGTCAGCGTGTCGGTTACGCGACGTCGACCACGAACTGGCGTGCGTGGCAGGACTTCTACCAGAAGGTCATGGAAGCGAACGCTGGTGGCCAGCGCGTGGACGTGAAGGTTGGCTTCCTCCGGATGACCAACAAGAACAACAACGCGTGGGGCATCATGACCTGGGAATACCAGGGCATCGAAGCGGAAGCCGAGCCGGCGTAAGCCACAAGCTGTACGGAAAGCCGCGAGTCAAAAGCTCGCGGCTTTTTTCATGTCCTGCGAGGTCATCATGGGTTTGCATTTCATCGACGGAAACAACCGTTTCCGCACCATCTTCGAAACCAGCGGCTCGATTCGCAACGTGCTGGTCGACATGAAGATGCTGCCGATGTTCGACACCATCATTTGGGTTTGGGATGGACACGGCGCGAAGGACCGACGCCGAGCGCTCTATCCCGGATACAAGGTCGGCCGGCAAAGCGCCGTAGACGAGTTCTACAAGACGATGGACCTGTTCAAGCAAGTGCTGCGGTTCACGCGCTGCATGTCGCTTGAGATCCCGACATGGGAGGCAGACGACGTCATCGCCACACTGCATCGTCTCTACAAGGACCAGACGGACTCGATCACCATCCATTCGACTGATGGCGATTACCTCGCGCTGTGCGATGGCAAGCACACGAAGCTCGAAGGGCGCGACAAGGTCGAATACGACAACACCGACTTCACCGAAGTGCGTCTGTACAAGACGCTCGTCGGTGACAAGTCCGACAAGATTACCGGCATCCCCGGTTTCGGCGACGTGGCGTGGGAGCACTGCGACCGCGAACGCTGGATGCAGTTTTTCACCGAGGGCTACGTGCCCTGTTGGGATAGCGAAGCCGGTTCCTTCCACCTCGGCAAGAAGCCGTTGGCATGGGTTAAGGAAAACGAAGCTGCACTGAAGGGTATGTGGGAGATCACGGGCTTCTATGACGTTGACCCGGAACTGATCGCGAAGCATCTGGTTGTTGGCCAGCATGACGACAAGGCGATCAACCACATTCTTTCAGATTTCATGATGTGACCACCACCACAAGGATCAAAACATGGCCTCTGCTGAACGCATTCAGCTTCTCATCATTCAGGATGAGATCTCGAAACTCCCCGAAGACGATCGCACGAAGATCGACAGCATCGTCGTCCAGTTCCGGGCGATGCTCGAAGCGGAACCGGCTCACGCGATGATGGCGCTCGCGCTGGTCGGCGCTGAAGCTGCCGACAAAGCGGCGGGGTAAGCGATGGACAAGGATCGCAAAGTCCTTGTCGATGCGCGCAACATCGACGCTCTCCTGCCGCAGATCATCGCGGAAGTAGCGTCGGCCGGATTCATCGGTTTCGACATCGAGACCGAAGACTCGCGCAGGCATGCAGGCCTCGCCGAGATCATGAAGGTCGACGACGAGGGCAGGGGGACGAACAAGAAGCTCATCTTCGACACCAACCGAACGACCGTGTGCGGATTTTCGGTCTACCCGGACGGCAACCATCTCGGCTATTACGTCAACCTCGCGCACGCCGATACCGAGAACCGTGTGCCCTGGGAGGTCGCGCGCCAGATTCTCGACGCCCGCCGACCGGACTCTTTCTTCATCATCCACAACGCTCAGTTTGAGTGGGTCATGATGATGAAGTCGCTCGGCTTCGACATCCCGGAAGATCGCGTCATCTGCTCGTTGCAGCTTTGCGTGTCGGCGTATTCGCCCGACACGTACTTCCGCGACAAGTTCATGGAGCCGGGTCTCGGCGGCATCGAGAAGATCCTGCCCGTGGTTGCTCGTGTATTTTCTGGCTACCAACCGGGTCAAGACCTGAACTCCGAGCAAGAAGAGCTGTTGCAGAAGGTCATCGGCAAGGAGTCGAAGGCCGCGCATAGCTGGAATGGCTACGTCGATTCGATGCGGATCGGCTATGACCTGAAGCGAGCCGTGAAGAGCTGGTTCGGCTATGCGATGGCCACCTTCGAAGAGACGCTCGGCGAAGAAGTCCACATGGGCATGTTGACCGGCGAGGAAGTCTACGAGTACGGCGTAGACGACGCGTACTGGTGCGTGCAGCTGTTCCACCGAGTGCTTCAGCACATGATGGAGACCAACCCAGCGGTCTTCAGCACGTTCATGGAACAGGAGATGCCGTTCGTTCGCATCGCGGCCGAGACGTGGGGCCACGGCATCAAGCTGAACGGGCCGGCCGTGTTGCGTCGGCGGGACGAAGAGCGTGCGAACGAAGCCGCGTGCCTGCGCAAGATGAAGGCTGCGGTGCGCGCGATGTTGCCGTTCCCGGACGAGCCGCACGACAAGCTGCTGAAGTACGACAAGTGGTACGCGAAGTGGCAGACGTATCGCGCTCAGATCGAGAAGTGGGCGAACTCGCCAGACAGCGACGACGACTTCATTCAGTGCATGCAGACACGCGGCCCGGTTTCGAACGCGTGGGCGCTGGAGCGCAAAGTGCGCGAATCGACGGGCGTCAACCTCGTCCACTACATGCCGATGCGGACGATCATCTACGACTTGATGCGCGGCTCGTACATGCAGTCCAACGGCAAGACGCAAAGCGACGGCGACTGCCGCGAAGAGCTGAAGCGCCGCTGGATCAAACGTCACCGCGACGCTGGTCTGGAGATCGGCGATAACGGCGAAGTGGCACCGGCGCTGAAGCTGGGCGTGACGCTGAACAAGCGTATGCAGATCGACCACTTCGAAGCCGGCATGATGATTTTCCAGTGCTACGACGAGCTGGCCTCGATCTCGCAGCGGATGAAGCTCTACCTGACGCCTTACCTGCGGCTAGTGGACCCTGACACGGGCCGTGTGTATCCGCAGCTACGCTCGCTGCTCGCGACGCGCCGCAGCTCGTGCCAGGACCCGAACGGGCAGCAGCTCAGCAAGTATGGCGATTCGGTGTACGTGCGTGGCTTCTTCGAAGCCGACGACGACGACGCGGAGGGCGAGGAGCACGTTCTGGTGTCGGCCGACTGGTCTGCTGTCGAGCTGGTGATCGTGGGCGACTACTCGAACGACTCAGGCTTCCGTGAGGCCTACGGCCAGCGCCCTCACGCGGACCTGCACAAGAAGGCCGTGACCGGTCTGATGAACCTCACCGACGAAGAGTACGCCGTCCACCCGGATCGGAAGATGCTGCGTCGCGATGTCGGCAAGGTGGCGAACTTCAACTACTGGTACTCGGGCGCATTGGGCACCGTGGGCGAGAAGCTTGGCTGGTCGAGCGACTTCATGTGGGAGATGGTCGATCGTTACCGTGGCACGTTCCCGGACGCGGAGCAGTGGCGTGTCGACACGATCCAGGAAGCTCGTGACAACGGCTACGTGCAGCTGCCCGACCACCATCGGCGCGACCGCTACGAGTCGACGTACGAGTGGGTGAACGTCATGCGGCAGAAGTTCGCGTCATACGGTGACCCGGCCATTGCGGCGTTCGGCGAGCTGGTGATCAAGAAGATCAACCGACGCGCCGGAAACCAATCGGTCAACGCGAAGGTTCAAGGCTTGTGCGCGGCGCTCGCGAAGCGTGCGATGAAGCGCATGAAGGCCAAGATCAAGGAGATGGGATACCGCGCCCGCTTCTACCTGCTGGTCCACGACGAATTGATCTACTCCGTCCCGCGCTCGCAGGTGCTCGACTTCTGCGAAACGCTGTACGAAGTGATGATCGAAGACGCCGGCCTGATCAAGAACCTGAAGCTCGACTCGTCGCTCGCGATCGGCCGCACGATGCAGCCGTGGGATCTCAAGAAGGCCCCGGATGGCCAGATCGAACTCATGGAGATGCAGAGGGGCCTGCCGTGCGTCAGCGAAGACCGCTGGGAACAACGAGCCACGCGCGAAGAGCGTCTGGCGATCCTCAACTACATCCTCGACGGCATGCCCGTCGCAGCTAACGAATCAGTGGAGTGCGCAGCATGAGCAACAAAGTCACCAAGTCGACCACTATGGTCGCGTTCGAGACCATGAGCGGCTACGAGTCGCGCGCTGGCTCGCAGAATCGCCCCGGCACCGAGGCGCTGGAATGGGGCCTGCGCGAGATCGTCCGCGTCATGACCATCAATGGTGACAAGGAAAAGGTCGCTGAGATCGTCGCGGAGGCCACCGCTGCCGTCGAGAAGGATCTGACGTGAACTCGAAGCTCACGCTCCAGGATCTGACGCGTGAGCAGCGCAACGACCTGCGGAGAATGTGTATTCCGCGGGTCGTGCTGGACCTCTTGCAGCTGATCCAAGAAAAAGACCACGAACTGGCAACCCTGAAGAACACCACCACCACGAAGGACCATTCATGTACCGCTTTAACCGACTCATGGCCGAATGCCGTGGGACCTCATCTCGCATCGAGAAGACGGAAGCCCTGACAAAGCTCGGCGCACACGACGACGAGTTCGCAAAGAAGATGCTGGTCGCTGCGCTCTCGCCGTTCGTGACCTATGGCGTGAAGAACTTCGATATGCCGACTGGCTTCTCGGTGGAGAACGTTGACGCTGGCGTTATGTTCCTCCAGCTGCTGGACGATCTCGCGACGCGCAACTACACCGGGAAGGCCGCGCAGTCTGCAATCGCGAACGTGCTGTCGCACTACACGCTGGAGACCGCCGAGAACATGGCCTGCGTGCTGCGCAAGAAACTGCGCATAGGTATCGGAGCGACGGAGATTAACAAGGTCTTCCCGGACTTGATCCCGGTCTTCGACGTGATGTTGGCTGAGAAGTGGGAGCCGGGCGTCTCCGACATCTCGTATCCCGCGCAGGCCGAGTTTAAGATGGACGGCCAGCGCGATACGGTCTTCGTCATCCCTGGCCAGCCGTGCGAGCACTACTCGCGCGAAGGGCTGCGTCAACCATGGATCGAAGGGCTGTTCGACGACGAGATGCAGGCGATGCGCCTGCGCCTCTGCGGCGACGAGGCAATGGTGCTCGACGGTGAGGCGATGGTTCACGTCGTTGATCCGACGAAGAAGCATCCCTCGTGGACGGCTACGATGAACTGCAAGAAGGAGGGTGCTGACCGCTCGAAGCTGCGCTACTACGCGTACGACTGGATGCCGATGTCGGAATGGAAGAAGCGCCAGTGCTCACGCAAGCAGGAGCTTCGAAGCTTGATGCTCGACGCGGCAATTAGCGACCTCGCGCTCAGCAAAATCTTCCCGTCATACAAGGAAACGGTCGCAGATCGTGCCCAAGTGGACGCGATGTTCGATAAAGCACTCTCGCTCGGTTACGAAGGCCTGATCGTCAAGGACCCGGACGCATTCTACGAGTGGGATCGGTCGACGTCCTGGCTGAAGGCGAAGCCGCTGCACACGGCTACGCTGAAGATCACGGGCATTTACGAAGGAGAGAAGACGGGGAGGAACGAGGGGCGTCTCGGCGGCTTCCAGCTCGAAGGTGCGATCGAGGATGGCACCGAGATCAAGACCGATTGCGGCGGCGGTTTCTCAGACGATCAGCGTGAACTCTTCTTCAAACATCCGGAGATGGTTGTGGGCCGTATGGCTGAAGTCGAGTACACCGAGGTAACGAAGAAGAACGCGTTGCGTAACCCGGTATTTCTGCGGTTTCCGGACGGCAACTAGCATATAGTTGCCGAACTTCTGCGGTGGTTATCTCCATATAATGCTTAGCACACCACCACCACATCAGTAAAAGAAAAATGAGCATTGTATGGAAAGACGCGGAGAGCGAATTCGAATCGTTCTTCGCGCCCTTCGGCAAGCGCGCGCATGTGCAGCGCTTGACCGATACCGCGTACGTTCGCGGTTCGACAGGGCGGGCCGCATCCTTCAAGGATGCGCAACCGTCGGACTACATCATCACTCTTGAAGGGACGACGTTCTACGCTGAGGTCAAGAGCACTCAGAGCGAGCCGTCGTTTCCCTTCAGCATGATCAAGAAGAGCCAGTGGGCAGCAGCCCGAATGGTCACCGCAGCTGGCGGGCATTACCGCTTCTACATTCGCCGCGAGACGACAAAGCGCTGGTACGTCGTCCCGGCAGTCGTATTCATCACCCATACGGCCAAATCGATCCGCTGGCACGAGATCGACGGCTACCTCATCTAACAAGGATCAAAGCATGACCAAGTATCTCGACGTGATGGTCGACCTGGAAACGACCGGAACTCAGCCTGAGCGCACGGCAATCATCGAAATTGCAGCGGTTCGCTTCGATTTCGCGTCGGGCGAGATCATGCCCGACATGTTCAACCGCTGCCTGATGATCCCGCATGGCCGCTTCTTCGACGAAGAGACCCGCAACTGGTGGCTCAAGGACAAGCGCGAGATCCTGCAAGGCATTTACGCGCGGATGGAGCGCCCGGAGGTCGTGATGCAGGCGTTCCGCGATTTCCTGCTGCGCGACGTCGACACGTACAACGAGAAGCTGAGATTGTGGGCGAAGCCGTCGCACTTCGAATATCCGTTCCTCGAAAGTTATTTTAAGGAGTTCGAGATCGGCAACCCGTTCCACTACCGCGACACGAACGACATGAATTCATGGATTCGCGGGCGCTACTGGCCGCAGCAACCGCCCGAGTTCGAGCGAAACATCCCGTTCGAAGGTGACGCTCATAGCGCGCTGTTCGACGTGCTCCACCAGCTCAAGGTCCTGTACGCAGTGCGTGACCACTCCACGAAGCACCCCAGCCTCGCAGCAGCCGGCGACGTCGTCGAAGCGTAAGCGGTAGCGCAACCGAGAGAGCAGCGCGCTGCGGCGCGCTGTACCACCACTTCACTAGGTTGTGAATCATGAAAATCGAAACTATCGCCGGCCTTCGGGTCGGCTTTCTTGGCGACCCCCATCTTGGTCGTGCTTTCCTGACTGGTGTCCCCCTTGATCGTCGGGGCGAGCGCGAGCGCATGCAGATGAACGAGTTCGTCGAGTCGTTGTTCGCGGACGTCGATGTGAACATCTGCCTCGGCGACATTTTCGACACGTTTGTCGTGCCGCCCGAGATCGTACTGGCCGTTGCATCGGCCTACCGCGAAGCGGCGCGCGCTCGGCCCAACACGTGGTTTGTCCTCACACGCGGCAACCATGACGCCTCGCGCGATGCCGACAAGCGTAGCTCGTTCGATCTGCTGTACCAGCTGCTGAACGGCGTCGAGAACATCGTCATCGCGAAGGATGACGTCCAGATCGTCGAGCACGGCATCTTCCGCCTTGGCGTTGTCCCTTGGCATCCCTTCACCAATTCGAAGGATATGGCACGCAAGCTGGTCGAGGACGGCTACAAGGAGTTCGACCTGGTCGTCGGGCACTGGGACCGTGTCACGTTTGAGGACAACCCGCACAACGCGGTTCCGCTGTTTGAGCTGCGCCCGCTCACGAAGCTGGTCGTCAGCGGCCACGATCACCGGCCGTACGATGAAACGCTCAACGGCGTGCGCCTCATCTTCCCCGGCTCGATGCAACCATACGCGCACGGCGAAAACGACAAAGACAGTCGCTACGTCACGCTCACTCTGGAGGAGCTGCGTGCCGTCGTCGCTACTACGCCTGATCAGTTCCACGACGTGGCCGTGCGCGTGTTGCTCAAACCGGGCGAGCAGATCGATTTCCCGGTTGACGCGTGGGCACTGACGACGAAGCCGATTGCCGACAACGGCGAGGAGTACGTCGACATCACCATGCAGACCGAGTCGTTTGACATGGTCGACATTCTGTCGCGCTGCCTGACAAAGCATAACGTCACCGCTGAGACTTCGAACGAAGTGCTCGCGATGTATCAAGAACGCCGGAACGCTGCTTGAGGACACCATCATGCTGCTGAACCTGAATATCAAGAACGGCTATCGTCACCCGAACTCGACGTTCGCCTTCCCGGTGGGGCAGACCGCCATCACGGGGCCGAATGAGTCGGGCAAGAGCGTCACGCTTGAGATGATCCTGTTCGCGCTGTGGGGTAGCGTCGCGCTGCGCGGCGCGGCCGACGACTACAAGAAGCTCGAAGTCGCGCTCGAATTCATCGTGCGAGACCAGACGTACCGCATCGTCCGCACGACGAAGAACGCGAAGCTGACGCGCGGGGGTGAGGACGTCGCTACGGGCACGAAGCCGGTCAATGCCAAGATCCGCGAGCTGTTCGGCTACGACTACGACGTATTCACGATGGCCAACGCTGTACTGCAAGGCCAGATCGAGAAGCTGTCGGACGCGAAGCCGACCGAGCGCCGCAAGATCGTTGACCAGACGATCGGCTTGAACGTGCTCGACGAAATCGTGACCGATCTCGGCAAGCAGGCCCTCGCGTTCCGCAATCAGGCTGACGGAGTCGCCGCGGTGCTGCGGGAGCCGGTCAAGCCCGAGCAGCCAGCCGACTTCGAGTCGAGCACGACACTTGGCCAGAAGCGCGACAACGTCGCGACCCTGGTCAACGAGCTGAACCAGCTGCGCGGTATGGTGGCCCACAAGCCGTCCGAGCCGGTCGTCCCCACCTGCACCATTGGCGAAACCGTCGAGACGCTACAGAGCCTGATTGCGGCCCGCAGTGAGCTGGTTTCGGCGAAGGGTACGCTGGAGAGTGCAGCTGCCGATCAGCGGGCTTCGCTGAAGCGTCTGAAAGACGGACTCACGGCAGTGACCACGGACGGCACCGTGGGCCGTCTGGAGGGCGAGATCGTCCGTATCGAGAAGCAGATCGCGACGCTGGTCGAGCCGACGCTTACGGTCAACGAAATCGTGCTCCTCGAGATGGCTCACGAGCGGCACGTCCGCTGGGGCCAGCGCCAAAAGCTTTTGGGGCAGGGCTCGCACGTCTGCCCGAGTTGCGACCACCACTGGCCCATCGCGGCAGCGGCGCTCGAAGCCTACGCGGACGTAACCGACGCGGACGCTACTGCGCCCACGTATAGCCAGAAGGATCTGAACGCGCAGCGGACTATGCACGACAACGCTGAGCGTCGGGCCGCGCTCACGCAGGAGGTCGTCGAGCTTCGTGAGCGCATCGAACGCACGAAGCAGGACACGCAGACCGCGATCGACGCTCAAAAGGCGAAGATCGTCGAGGCCGAGCAATCGTTGGTCGAGACCGAGCAATCGGTCAAGACCCTTCAGGAAGCGATTGACAACACGCCCGATCGTAGCGATGACCTCAAAGAGCGTCAGGCGTACGAAGGCCAGCTCGTCGCGCACCACGCCCAGGTGCTCAGCTACAACGAGTTCTTCGCGAAGCTGGCCGCGCGCGAGGCGCGCGTCGCCGAGCTGGCCGGTGTCGAGGCCGAGCTGAGCAAGCTGGACGAGCAGTTGGTCGCGTCGCGCGCCTACGAGCAGGCCGTGGGCACGTACGAGGCGCAGATGGCCGCGTACGGCATCGACAAGGCGAAGCTCGATGCGTTGAATGCTGCGGCCGATGACAAGGCCGCAGCGAAGGCAGCAGTAGCGGAAGCGAAGCTCGTGATCAAGTCGCATCTGGTGCCGTCGCTCAACAAAGTAGCGTCCGTGCTGCTCAACCAGATGACTGGTGGCGCACGTACGTCGATCGTGGTGGATGAAGACTTCAACATCACGGTCGACGGCCAAGCAGTGCAAACGCTGTCCGGTTCCGGAAAGGCTGTCGCGAATCTCGCACTCCGGATTGGTCTCGGTCAAGTGCTGACCAATGGGGTGTTCTCCGTCTTCATGGCCGACGAGTTCGACGAGTCGATGGATGCGCAGCGTGCTCAGTACACCGCCGAGTGTCTGCAACGTTTGAAGGAGACCATCAAGCAGGTGATCATCGTCACGCACAAGCGTCCGATCGCAGACCACATCTTCACA
The DNA here is from genome assembly GCF_003854235.1 of Burkholderia sp. Bp8998. Taxonomy (NCBI): domain Bacteria; kingdom Pseudomonadati; phylum Pseudomonadota; class Betaproteobacteria; order Burkholderiales; family Burkholderiaceae; genus Burkholderia; species Burkholderia sp. Bp8998. The sequence goes on along the minus strand of NZ_QTQF01000017.1, from coordinate 23,222 downwards.
CTTCCACTGAAAGAGGCCGCATGAGGAATTAATGGAGTCCATTAAAACGCTACTAGATCAAAACTTCACCCCCCAGCTTATCGCGACGTTCCTTGACACCACCCTGGAGCGTGTCGTCGAAGAGATGAACAAGATGGAACTCTTCGGCTGGGGAAACCCTGGAAATTACGCCTTCATTATCGCGCGCAAGTTCCCCGCGGAACGCCGCTGGAATGAAAGGTTTGAACGGATTCTGGCGAATGCACGTGAGAAGCACGATCAAGGGCTGATCACGATGGTTCAGGTTCGAGACGACGACATGATCATCCAGTATGCGATGCCCGTCGAACGTCCCGTGTCGCGCCGACTCTGGTTCACCGCACCACCCGAGACTTACTAAAATGAACTTCGAACAATACAAACCTCTGGCCCTTCGCACCGAGAAGCCGCTGGCAACTTCTCTGCTGCGCCTGCAACACGCATCGCTCGGTCTTACGACCGAACATGGCGAGTTCACGACCGAAGTCAAACGCCTTTGGGCCTATCAGAAGCCGCTCACGCAGGAGATGCGCGAACATATCTTCGAAGAGCTGGGCGACATTCTCTGGTACGTGGCCATCGGTGCCGACGCGCTCGACTTCGAGATCCCCGAATACCAGCATCTCTTCGACTTCGACCTGAGCGCGCTACCGCTCGCGGAACAGCTCCAGATCGTCGCGAATCGCATCTCGGTCGAGATCGGCTTCTTCACGTATGAAGTGCCGCTGTATCAAGACGCGCGCGCTCGCACGGGAGCGATGCGCAGCCTCGTAAACATCCTCAGCGGCGTGGCCCATGCCTGCGACGCGCTCGATATGCCTCTCGAAGAAGTCATGTCGGCGAACATCGCGAAGCTGAAGCAGCGTTTCCCGGATGCCTACACGAATGCCGCCGCTGAAGCGCGCGCGGACAAGGGCGGTCTGGACGCTCGCAACTCGTAAACCACCACACGTAGGAAGGGCCGACCACCACCGGCCCTGAAAACAAGATGAAACCTATCATTCTGGCCAAGGTGATCGAAGATTCGATCGCCTCGAACGGCGTGCGCCTCACGACCGTTGAAGTGCGGTATCCGCGCATCATCCATAGCGAGCTGATGACGCACCGCAAGTTCTCGCGCAACGCGGGCAGCTCCCGCGCTATCCCCATCCGTCGCATGTTGCGCCAAGTCTGGTCGCGGCCGGCGTGTCCCGCGGAGTGGGGCACCAACCAGCCGGGTATGCAGGCAGGAACGGAGCTTCAAGGCTGGCGTCTGTGGGCCGCGAAGGCCACATGGCGCAGCGCTGCCCGCTTCGCCGCGCTGCATAGCTGGCTGCTCATGAAGCTCGGCGCGCACAAGCAAATCGCCAACCGCGTCACCGAGCCGTACCAGTACATCAACGTCCTGCTTTCCTCGACCGACTGGGGCAACTTCGACGAACTGCGCTGCCATCCGGACGCCGATCCGACGATGCAGATCTTGGCCGTCGAGATCATGACCGCGATCGAGGTCAGCGTGCCGCGCCGGTTGCGCATCGCTGAGTGGCACTTGCCATACGTCCTCCAGGCTGAGCGCGAGGCGCTGCCGATTGAAGAACAGATCAAGCTGTCCGTCGCGCGCTGCGCACGGATCTCCTACGACCCGTTTGACGGCGACGCGAGCCACGCGAAGGAGTTCGAGCGCTACGCTAAGCTGGTCGGCGCGCGCCCGATCCACGCATCTCCGACCGAGCACCAAGCGACGCCGGCTTTCTCGTCGACGCAGAAGGGCGGCAACTTCGACGGCTGGCTTCAGCACCGCCAGGACGTCGAGAAGGCCCGCGCGATGGACGGTGAAGTTCCTGCCGTCCTGCGCCGGCAGTGGACCAACGACGAGGTCCGATTGCATCGCGCTCTGGTCGCGCAGCGCGGGGAGGTCGAGGCATGATGGCCGAACTTGCCGCGCCAGCTACGCAAGGCCCGCAAGGGCCTCGGAAACACGCGCACTATCACAAGCCGTGCCCGTATCCGAGTATCGATGTGTACCGCGTGCTTGAGCTGTTCAACGTTGTCGATCCGTGCATTCAACACGCGGTAAAGAAGCTGCTGGTTGCCGGTGGTCGTGGCCAGAAGGACATCACCAAGGACATACAGGAGTCGATCGACACCTTGATCCGCTGGCAGGAGATGCGGGCAGAGGAGACGCGCTGATGGCTACTGACGAAATCCTCGTGGTGAAAACGTATCACCGCGAGAGCACCAGCAACGACGTCTACGTGAAGTGCCCGCACTGCGGCCGGTTGCTCGAACTTGAAGCCGGCGACTTCAAGGGCGAGATGTTCACGGACAAGGTCTGCGGTGGCACGCTCGAAGTGAGCCACAGCGCGTATCGTTCCCCGTTCCCGCAGGAGGATTGAATGACACTTGGCAAGAACTACGTGACTGCACCTGTCTCCGAATGGGTGTACGGGAAACCGCAGCATGGTGGGGCCAAGTGCCTGCTGCTGACGATCGGCGGCATTGCGGTCATCGGCGTGTGGCAGGGCGAGGTTGGCCAGCATTACCTCGCCTGGGCTGCATTGCCGAAGCGCAACAAGGAGCTAGAAGCGAAACTTATGCAAAGGCCACGGGCATAAGTCGACTCTCGTCACGACGAACTGCTCTCGGAGGCTACCTTGATGCTTGCATTGAGGAGCCTTCGCAGCGCAATTACTTCAAGCACCATCCGTCTCACATCTGCGCCACTTACCTGGTCAGGTTTGTCCCACCACTGCCTCAAAAGAGTGACGTCCGGCGACACAAACTCCGGTAGAGGCTGCTCCTTTGACGGCCCTGAATACCTCGCCGGCACGGACATCCGAGCACGCTCGTGCGTGCGGAGCTGCAAGTGCCGATCTCTCCGCGTCTCATCTAGACGCCGTGTCCCTTCCTTCCCGTACCCATGCCAGTGTTCCGCCTCATAGTCGGTCATCCAGAACTGGCAATCAATCACGCCGTAGTACGAGTCAACATACTCCCAGCGGTACTCCCATAGCGGTTCCACGGTTCACCTCAAAATACTGTATGGATGTACAGTATATTCCGAGATAAGATGCGTTGGTCAAGTCTTGAAATTGGGGAGCGACATGTGTACGAACTACCGTGCGCCAGACGAAGATCCAGGGATCAGCGAGCTGAAGATTGGAATCGGCGACCTGTACAAGCGCGATCCTTGGGACTTGGAGGTGTATCCGGACTACAGTGCCCCGATAGCCTACGCGGCCGGGGACGGTCTGGAGGTGGTCAAAGCCGTGTTTGGCTTCTGGCCCAAGTTCATGCAGCCCGAGCGGCGGGACGAGAACGGTCGCAAGAAGAGACCTCTGGATACCATGAACGCGCGGACGGAAACGGTCGGCACGTCGCGCCTTTATAGCAAGGCATGGCGGGACGGGCAGAGGTGTCTAATTCCGGCGCGCTGGGTCTACGAGCCTTGCTACGAGACTGGCAAGAACGTGTGGCATCGAATCGGCCTGACAGATTGGCAACCGTACTGCGTCGCAGGCATTTGGCGGCGCTATGAGGACGCTGACGGTCGCACGTTGATCGGCATGTCCATGCTTACAGTCAATGCTGACGGCCATCCGGTCATGTCCCGCATGCACAAACCGAACGACGAGAAGCGGTCGGTCGTGATCCTCCGACCTTCCGACTACGACGAGTGGTTGCACACGAAGAACGTCGAGGCCGCACGTGCGATGCTTCAGCTCTATTCGGCCGACGAAATGAGCGCTGGGCCGAAGTAATTGCGGAGTGGGGGAAGGTATTTCAGGATATTAATAGTCCATATCCGCCGCCCGATCCCAAGCCGCTTGTTCGTGCTCAATGAACGCGTTCATGTCCCCTACCGAGGTCATCGCGGCTGCGTAGGTCCCATTTCTGGCGTAGGTTAAAATGATCGGCAATTCGGTATCGTGCAGGTATGCCCTTGCTGGTTCGCGTCCATTCGACCAAAGAAAATTGATGAATGAATCGATCAGGGCTAGAGCATCCTCTTCTCGGAAAGCGATGCCCCCGGTTAAGCGATATTTCCGACTCCCTGCCTTGTGCGGGAGAAACACGGGAACGGCTCCTGCCCCTGAGTGAAAATGATAAGCCTCTCCGCGCTTGCCAAAAGCGCCATGTGCGACAAAGTTGCGCAGTTCATAGCGAATATCACTTAATTTGTCAAAATACAGCTTGGCCTCTCTTTCGGTAAGGTCGAAAACTGCTTTGTACTTCGCCGACCACTCTGACTGCGCTAAAGTGGTAATCTCATCAGCAGTTTGAACATGGCCTAGCAAGATTGCCAAGTGGATGAAGACGTGCTCTGTCCAACTGTAGAAGGCATCAATTGCTGCAAGAGCCAACCAGCTGGACTCCTTGCGCAATTGCCAGCTTGCGTATACTGGCGCATTTCCCGCTCTCATTGCACTACGCTCGTCCTCCCGCGCTTTTTCAGCGTCGGCTGCTTTCACCTTAAAGCTGTTGGTGAAAAATTCGTAGCGATCAAATAGTTCGCTACTATTGTTCCTTACGTTGACAGCAGATTGTGCAAGCCCTTGATCTGCCTTCCATTCAAAATATGGTTCGGCTTTTCTTATGGCTTTTTGAATTCGAATTACAATTTCGCGAATGTCATCCTCTTTGCTTTCAACGTCGTCGGCGAACACGCCAAGCCCCATTTTGCGATGCTCGATCAGATAAATATGTCCCTTGTATTCAACGGGAACTGACCATGCGACCTTGTCACCCTGGCCAAGATTCTCAAAACCTAGTAATTCGACGAGAAGAAAATAGACTAAGTAATAAGCGGGTAGGGCACGTCCAGCGTTAGATCGACGACCGACGTAAAGTGTGCGGAAGTCGGTGATATTTCCCGGCCGAACTGCACCCAACGCTTTACTAGCTGCGTCGCGTACCGGAATGAGTTCAGGCGGGAGCAGATTCGGTGTGGTCATGGTGTTGGTTGTAGTCAGTTATGTTTATCTTAACTTGCTCTTCTGAAAAGCAGCACGTTCGTCGGCTGAACGTCGGTCGGCGGATTTTTCCCCTCGCAGCAATCACTCACGAAGGCTGCCCACAGCGCCATTGCCGCTCGTCTCTCCGGGATCTCCTCCCGCACGTCGTAAATCCCTTCTACACCTTTCACTTTGTGGTTCAGCGCGATTTCGCTGATTTCCCGCGAGACGCCCATGTTCCTCATGTGGCCTTTTGCCGTGCTGCGTGTGTCGTGCGGAGTGAAGTACCGCATCTCAAGCTTGCTGCTTTCAAACGCCCGCGAGATGGAGGCCCACAGCGTCTTGACGCCCATGTGAGTATCGCCGAGCTTGCGTCGCTTGCCACACCGCGCTGGCAAGAGCCATTCAGAGTCCCCCGATATGGCCATCAAGTCCTCGATCCACTTCACGACGGTTGGAACGAGAGGTACGAGCGCGCCGAATCCTGCTTTGAGGTTTTGTGGCGGAATCCACCACGTCCCACGCTTGAGATCGAAGTGTTCCTTCCTGGCCTTGACCAGTTCGCTTGTGCGAACGCACGTGGCCAACAGGACGCGGAACATGAGCCCGTTGTCGCTACCGATCTTGTCGTCGATGTCAGGCAACAAGACCCTAAGCTCATCCTCAGTAAGCATCAGTCGTTGACGAACTGGTGGCGGCTCGCCAAGCAATGCTCTCAACTTAATGCCCGCAGTGGGGTTGGTCTCGACGACCCGCTTGCCAATCGCATGGTCGAACAGGATCGAAACCGTCCCCAGCACACGATTACAGACGTTCCAAGATTTCCCACTGGTCTCAAGCATGTAGATGATGTCGGCCGACGTGACCTTTCGAGCCTCCAGTGAACCGAGGTTCGGCTTCACCATATTCTCGATATCCCAGTTCCGGTTGTAGATCGAACCTTCGGCGAGACTGACCATCACCTTTTCCTTGTAGTCGTCACATAGTTGGCGGACGGTCAGCGCGGAGGCGGTACGGGCTTTCTCTGTCTTCTTGTCAGCGGCAGGGTCCTCGCCCTTGTCGATCTCGACTCGGAACGCGCGAGCAGCTTTTCTGGCGGATGCAAGCGACATGTCCGGGTAGTTGCCGATCGTCAGCTCACGGCGGCGGTTGCCCCGGCTATAGCGAAGGACCCAGGTCGCGGTTCCTGAGCCGGATAGGGTGAAGGTCAGGCCGTCGCCATCGGCCTTGGCAACGGGTTCCCCTTTGGCGATCCAGTGTCGGATCTGAACATCGTCGAGCGCGTGGTGGAGGCGCGGCATGTTGGTTTTTCTTGTGGTGGTGGAGGCCCGAGTATATCGATTGTCCATCCCCCTAGCTACCAGCCTAGCTACCAACTGAGGCGCGTATGTGGCGTTACGTCACGATACATTGAACGACGCTAAGTCATTGAAGATTAAAGGATCAAGGTTCAATCTCGGTACGTCACGTTACGTTGCGGTACAGGGATGGATAGTCCGGACCAGATGTTCCATCGCGCACCTCACTGTTCATAAATACAGTACTGTAAATATAACCAGTATGCGAGGCGGCTGCAAGCGGGCGCGCATGCGCCTGGCCGTTCGGCCAGGGTCAGCGCGTCGGCGCGTCGGTGCGGGCGGCCGGCGATCCGGTGATCCGGGCGGCAGGCGCGGCGGCCGGGGCGAGATTCGCGTAGCGCGCGTCGGTCAGCGTACCGAGGAACGCGACGATGTCGTCGATTTCCGCGTCGGTCAGCGCGGGCGGCGTGCCCGGCCGGCGGTTCATCGGCGTCGAATTGACGTTGATGTTGCCGCGATACGCGGCCGGCACGTCGTCGAACGTCCGGGCGCCGTGATACCAGTGGCCCGGGTCGGTCGAACGCGTGTTGTAGAACGCGACCGCGTCGCGCAGCGTCGTGAACACGCCGTTGTGCATGAACGTCTGCTTGACCGCGACGTTACGCAGCCCCGGCGTGCGCAGGTAGCCGCACCATTGCGTCGGCTCGGGCCAGCGCAGCCGCATTGCCGTGTCGCACAGGCCGTTGTCGAAATGGCGCGGATCGCGGTTCGCGGGCAGCGCGCGGTTGCGCGGCACCGCGATCGCGTCGTAGCCGAAATCGGTGAAGAGCGAGCGCTCCGGCCGGCTCGATGTCTCCGACAGCGTATGGCAGCTCATGCAGTTGCCCTTGTCGGGATTGCGGAACAGCGCCAGGCCGCGCATCTCGGCCGGCGCGAGCGGCTTGCGCGTGCGCAGGAACGCGTCGAAGCGCGACGTGAACGGCGCCATGTCGTCGCTTTGCAGATAGGCTTCGACGGCCGTGCCCAGCGCGCGCACCAGTTGTTCGGGATCGCGCCGCACCGATGCGCCGAAGTGCGCGGCGAGATCGTTCGCCAGTCCGGTGTCGTCGACCTTGCGCAGCAGCGCGGCCGGCGACCGGTTGTTCATCTCGTTCGGGTCGAACAACGGCCCGCGAATCTGTTCGGCCAGCGTGTCCGCGCGGCCGTCGCTGAAGAGCCCGCCGAACGGCGACGGCGCAGGCGCGTCGTCATCCTGGTAGAAGTGGCGGCGCGGCACGTAGCGCACGTAGAGCAGCGACGGCGCGTTGCGCTCGCTGAAGCGCCCGGGGCGGCTGCCTTCCGGCACGCCCGGCCCCGCGAGCGAGGCGGCCGACAGCGTCGGCGCGAACGCGCGCCCCGGATCGTGGCAGCCCGCGCACGACATGCCGCGCGGCTCGGACAGCCGCGGGTCGAAGAAGATTCGGCGGCCCAGTGCGACGAGCGCCGGGTCGGGCGCGAAACGGGCGGTCGCCGCGTCGACCTTGCCGGTCACCTGCGGCGTGCCGTTGCCGATCGTGCCGACGACGCGTGCCGGCGGCGCGCCGGGCAGCAGGATCGTTGCGGACGGTACGGCATGGGCCGCGAGCGCGGCGCCGGCGAGCGCGGCCGCGGCAAGCATGCGTACCGTCCGGCCGCCGACGGCGACCGGAACCGAAGCGGATACCGGACGCCCCGCAGCGGCTGCCTGCGCAACCGTCCGCCTTCGCGATCCGGCCATCGGTTGCCGCCGGCCGGTCGAACCCGTCAAATCGTCACCCCATCGAACTTCGTCGGTCACGGCGTGATGAACCCCGTCTTGTCGCATGCGAGCGTGTTGCCCGACTGGTCGCACGACGCGAGCAGCTTGCCTGCCGCCGAATACGCATGGAACACCCAGCCCGTCGCCGGCGCCGCGCGTCGCTCCATGATCAGGAAGCCGAAGCTGTTGTGGTGCGACAGCCGCTCGATCACGGCGCCCGGCGCGGGCGTCAGGCCGGCCGGGAACGGATCGGGCAGCGCGACGTCGAGGTTGTCGCCGCCGTTGCCGGACACGATCGTCGCCGGATGCCCGGACGAGAAGTTGATCGCCTGGAAGTCGTGCACGTGCCCGTGCAGCGCGACGTGGATGCCGGGCGGGTAGTACGCCTGCGCGTTCAGGCTCGCCATCACCGACTGCAGTGCGAGGTTACCCGGCGCGGGCGTGCTGCCGGCGATCGGCGCGAATGCGAGGATCGGATGGTGGTTCGTGAAGATCGTCGTCGACATGCCGGCCTTCGAGGCGAGCAGTGCGACCGTCTGGAACTGCTTCTGGTAGATGCGGAATTGCGCGTCGGTCGTCTTCAGCGGATTGCGGCCGACCTTCGCGGTGTCGAACACGATTACCTGCGTGCCGCTGCCGAGCGCCACCGCATAGGGATCCGAGTAGTTCGCGTCGTTGTCGTTGGCCGGATCGTCGCACGAGCGGGCGGCCGAATACGGGCGCGGATCGAGGAAGCGGTACCAGCCCTGGCCGGCCCGCGCGCATTCCTCGTGGTTGCCGCGCACGACGACCCACGGCGCCTTCGCGAACAGCGGCGCGGCCGGGCGGAACAGGTCGGCCTGCCACGTATCCCAGCCGTAGCCCCACGGGCTGTCCTTGCAGCCGGCGATGTCGGGCGGGCACGCGTTCTCGCGGTAGTGATAGTCGCCGACGTGCAGCACGAGGTCCGGCGACAGCTTCGCGACGCTTGCCGCGATCGTGTCGAACGGCCAGACCGTCGCGTCGTTGCACGCCTGCCATGCGTTGTCGGCCTTCTTCATCCGGCAGCCCGTGTCGGCGATGATCGCGATGCGCTGCGGCTGCGCTTTCGGCAGCGGCAGCGCGCGGCCCGCGACGCTCGCCGTCTGCGCATCGGCCGGCAGCGTCGCTTCGCAGACCGACACCGGGAAGCTCGACGGTTTCGAGTCGGCCGGGTCGCTGGCGGTCGTCCGTTGCGCGACGGTCGCGGCGCCGGCACGCAGCGTCATTCGCGACAGCTTGCCGTCGACGGACAGTTGCGGACACAGCGGATCGCTCGCGGACGCGGGGCTGTAGTTCGTGATCACGCGCGCGATCGCCTGGTTCGCATCGCCGATCTCGACCCACGCGGCCTGGACGTTGATCGCGGCAGTGGCCGGATCGGCGGGCGTGTCGATGTGATTCGAACACGCGGACAGCACCGCGAGGGCAACAAGCGGAGCGCAGCGCACGAACAGCGCGCGAGAGAGGAGTCGTCGCATGGGAGGCACCGTAGGAAAGCCGTCAACGATACGCAGCGCGAATGTAAGAAATGTGAAGGACGGGCACGGCGGCTTGGCACGCGCGTTGCCGTTCACGCGCGACCAAGCGGTGCCGTGCAACAGGCGGGGATCAGCCGCGCCTCGCGCGCAACATCAGCCACGCGCAGCCGGCCGCGACGAGCGCGAGCCCGAACAGCACCGCCTCGACGCCGAGCGCGAAGCCCGGCGGCATCTCGCCGCTGTTCGGCACGGGCGACAGGTTGGCGGTGATCGCGATCGCGCCGCCTGCCAGCAGCGCGATGCAGACGATCCAGTAGACCTTGCCGCGCGGCGTGGCGGTGCGAATCCGCCACAGCGCGAGGCCGACGCCGCCGAGGTAAAGCACCGCGAGCGTCGCGAGTGCGACGAGGTCGCCGGTGCGGTCGTGCGGAAGACCGCTCATCGCGCGGCTCCGTCGGATGCCGCGCGTCTGCTCGACGCGATGAATGCGACGGTCTCGTTCATTCGGCCTCCGTTGCGTGCCCCGGCGCACGGCTCAGCAGGTGCGTACGCTGGTCGGCCGCGAGCGAGACGTACCGTTCGTATTGACGCAGCACGTCGGCGATCAGTTCGTCGCCGTGCAGGTATTCGACGTCGTAACCGAGTCGGCCGTCCTCGAAGAACGTGACGATGCCGTACACATGCGGACGCGCCGATTCCGGCTCGGCCGCTTCGCGTACCAGGAAGGCGGCCGCGGATTTCGCCGTCACGCGCGCGCCATAGACAAAATCGCGGTGCTCCGCGGTCGGCACGGTCAGCCGTACCGCGTCGTCGCCGTCGCGTTGCACGTGCGCATCGACGCCGCCCGCACGCAGTGCGTCGGCGACCTTGCGCAGCGCGGGCTCGACGGTTTCCGCGACAAACTGGCGCGCGTCGGCCTCGGTCGTTTGCCGCAGGATGTGCGTCAGGCGATGGCGCCAGTGCTGGCCGGTCCAGAAGCTCGTCGCGGGCGCGACGTCCTGCGAATAGTGCACGCGATCGGCCGCGAGCCCGCGCCACAGCCCGTAGCACAGCGCGAGCATGATCAGGGCAACCGGCAACGCGGCGATCAACGTCATCGCCTGCAACGCGCCGAGCCCGCCCGCGACCAGCAGCACGGCCGCCGTCACGCCCAGCAGCGCAGCCCAGAACAGCCGCTGCCAGACCGGCGAACGCGCGGCGCCGCGCGTCGCGATCTGGTCGATCACGAAGGCGCCAGAATCGGCGGACGTGACGAAGAACACCGCGATCAGCACGATCGCGGCGATCGACAGCAACTGCGGCAGCGGCAGGAAATCGAAGAAGCGGAACAGCAGCGCGTCGACACTGCCAGCCGTTTGCGCGAGCGCGCCGGCCGCGCCGTGCGTGTCGAGCCAGATCGCGCTGTTGCCGAACACGGTCATCCACACGAGATTGAATGCGGTCGGCACGAGCAACACGCCGATCACGAACTGGCGGATCGTGCGGCCGCGCGAGATCCGCGCGATGAACATGCCGACGAACGGCGACCACGATACCCACCATGCCCAGTAGAGGATGGTCCAGCCGCCGAACCAGCCTTCCTCGCGCGGCGGCGCGTAGGCATAGGTGCGGAACGACAGGTCGACGAGATTCGACAGGTACTGGCCGATGTTGTCGCCGAGCGCGCGCAGCAGGAACGACGTCGGGCCCGCGACGACCACGAACGCGAGCAACAGGAAAGCCAGCAGCAGGTTCAGCTCGGACAGCCGCCGCACGCCCTTGTCGAGGCCGCTCGCGGCCGATGTGCCGGCCAGGATCACGACGATCGCGACGAGCCCGATGCGAAACGCGTTGCCGCTCGTGTCCCAGCCGGCGACCGTATGCAGGCCCGCGCTCATCTGCATCACGCCGTAGCCGAGCGTCGTCGCGATGCCCGCGACCGTGCCGACCAGCGCGAACGCGTCGACCGTGTGGCCGATCCAGCCGTTCACGCGTTCGCGCAGCACCGGATACAGCCCGGAGCGCAGCGTCAGCGGCAGGTTGTAGCGGAAACCGAAGTACGCGAGCACGAGCCCCATCAGCCCATAGATCGCCCACGCATGGAAGCCCCAGTGGAAGAAGGTCATCAGCATCGCCTCGCGTGCGGCGGCAGGCGTGCCGGGGTCGACGGTCGGCGGTTTCAGGAAGTGCTGCATCGGCTCGCCGACGCCGAAGTACATCAGGCCGATTCCCATGCCAGCCGCGAACAGCATGGCCGTCCACGACAGGAAGCTGAACTCGGGCTCGGCGTCGTCGGGGCCGAGCCGGATGTTGCCGAAGTCGCTCGCCGCGACCAGCACGAGAAACACGAGGAACGTGGTGACGGCGAGCACGTAGAACCAGTCGAAGCGCGCGACGACCCATTGCTGGCCGGAGGAGAACAGTGCGCCGGCTTCGTTCGGGAGCAGCGCGCATACGACGAGCAGCGCGCCGATGACCACGAGCGCGGGCAGCACGACCTGCGGCTTGAATGTCGTGCGGGGCGAGGGACGGGAATCTGGCATGACGGGCATCCAGTTGTGGGCGCAACGAGGCGCGACGCCGCCCGGCGCGCAGGTCGCGCGTCGGACCCTGATACGGCGCGCGTCGAGTGTACCGCGGTGTCAGGACTGCAAGAAGGGGCATGCAGCAGGGATCAACCTGACGAATTGTAAGGTATCGGGGCAATCGAGAAAACCCGCACGCTGCGCGCTGCGTGCGAACGAAGGCGAGGACGAGGCGCGTCAGCCGACCCCGATCGTGCTCGGGGTTTTCCCGACAGGTCTTGAAGCAGGGTGTCCGGTGCGTTGCACGACGACCGAGCGCCGAACGCCCGCTTGACGGGGCCAAGCGGCCGTCGCCCGGCCGACTGCATCAGCCGGGCCCGGCAGGGGGCGTGACAACCCTGATGAAAATTTATTTTTTTCCTGACGATAGATTGTGTAAATTGATTTTCATCGACCTTGCAAAACCATTCGCATGACGCCTCTCGTTCCGCACGACGCCAGCCAGGATGAATCCGTGATCGCGGAGCGCATCGCGTCGGCCATGCCGCGGATGACGCCCATCCATCGCCGGATGGGCGAGTTCGTGCTCGCGAATCCGTTCCGCGCGGCGACGATGCGGATCGACGAGCTCGCGCAGGCGGTGAACGCCTCGATCGCGACCGCGAACCGCTTCGCGAAGGCGCTCGGCTTCGACGGCTATCCGGCGATGCGCGCGGCGCTCGTGCGCGGCTTCGAGGCGACGCTTGGGCCCGTCGAGCGGCTGCGTTCCGCACAGGAGCAGGAACAAGAGCAGGAGCAGGGCGTGCGCGGCGCCGCATGGATCGACGCGGTGTTCGACCAGGCCGTCGCGAACATCGAGAACACGCGCGCGCAGCTGGATGCGGCCGATGTCGAGGCGGCCGTCGAGGCGATCGTCGGCGCGCGGCGCGTGCTGATTCTCGGCGCCGGCTCGAGCGCGTTTCTGGCCGGGCTGATGGAACATGGCTTGTCGGTGTGTCACGACAACGTGCAGTCGCTCGCGCTGCTCGGCGGCCCGTCGCATGCGGCGCGGCGCCTGTACACGGCCGACTCGCGTGATCTCGTGATCGCGCTCGCGTTTCCGCGCTATGTGAAGGACACGATCGAGCTGACCCGCCGCGCGGCGGCGCGCGGCGCACGCGTGCTCGGCATTTCCGACGGGCCCGGTTCGCCGCTTGCACCGATCGCATCGCTGAATCTGTACGTCAAGGCCGAACGGCGTTTCGCGGCCACGTCGGAAGCGGCCGTGCTGACGATGATCGAGGCGCTGATCGACGCGGTCGCGCTGCGCACGCACCGCTCCGCGAAGTCCGCCGCCGAAATGACCGAATTCCTGTTGCCGTGGCTGGTCCAGCCGCAAGCGGCGCTGCCGGCCGCCAATCCTTCTTCCTCCGGTCCGAAAAAATCATGACTTCACCCGCGATCGTCGCGATTCATGGCGGTGCAGGCACGATCCTGCGCGATGCGATGGACACCGACACCGAACGCCAGTACCGCGCCGAACTCACCGCGATCCTGCAGGCCGCGCAACAGGTGCTCGCCGACGGCGGCAGCGCGCTCGATGCCGTCACCGTCGCCGTGCGGATGCTTGAAGACTGTCCGCTGTTCAACGCCGGGCGCGGCGCCGTCTATACGGCCGAAGGCAAGCACGAACTCGACGCGGCGGTGATGGACGGCACGACGCTCGCGGCCGGCGCGATCTGCTGCGCGACCCGCGTACGCAATCCGGTCCTCGCCGCACGGCGCGTGATGGAGACGAGCGAGCACGTGCTGTTCGCGGGCGCGGGCGCCGACGCGTTCGCGGCCGCACAGGGCCTCGAACTCGCCGAGCCCGGCTACTTCGACACCGACGCGCGTCATGCGCAGTGGCTCAAGGCGCGCGCGGCGGCCGCCGGCACGATGCTCGATCACGATGCGGCGACCTTCTCGTTCGGCACCGGGCAGCCGGCCGAGCCGCTCGATCCCGACCGCAAGCACGGCACGGTCGGCGCGGTCGCGTGCGACATGCATGGCCATATCGCCGCGGCGACGTCGACGGGCGGCATCACGAACAAGCAGCCCGGGCGCGTCGGCGATTCGCCGATCATCGGCGCCGGCTGCTATGCGGACGACGCGACCTGCGCGGTATCCGCGACGGGCACCGGCGAGATGTTCATCCGGCTCGCGACCGCGCATGACGTGGCCGCGCAGATGGCCTATCGCGGCGCGTCGCTGGCCGCCGCCGCGCACGACGTCGTGATGACCAAGCTGCCGCGCCTGGCCGGGCGCGGCGGGATCGTCGCGGTCGACGCGCGCGGCAACGTCGCGATGCCGTTCAACACGGAAGGGATGTATCGCGGCTACGCGCGCGTCGGCGAGACGCCCGTGGTCGGCATCTATCGTGATGATGCGGCCTGATTCCGGATCGTACGAGGAGACCTTCGCATGACTTCGAGCCGAACCCCGTCCGCGCTGGTGCTGCCGGAACAGCGCGTCATCGCCGTCGACGACCTGTCGGTCATGTTCCGCCGCGAACACGCGACGTTCGACGCGGTGCGCAACGTGTCGTTTCACGTCGATCGCGGCGAGACGCTCGCGATCGTCGGCGAATCGGGCTCCGGCAAGTCGGTCACGTCGCTCGCGCTGATGCGGCTCGTCGAGCACGGCGGCGGCGAGATCACGAGCGGCCGGATCGCGTTGCGGCGCCGAGGCGGTGCCGTCGTCGACCTCGCGCAGGCGAGCGCCGCGACGATGCGCGGGATCCGCGGCGCGGACATCGCGATGATCTTCCAGGAGCCGATGACGTCGCTGAACCCGGTGTTTACGGTCGGCGACCAGATCAGCGAGGCGATCGCGCTGCACCAGTCGAAGCGCCCGGCGGAAGCGCGCGCGGAGGCGTTGCGGCTGCTCGATCTCGTACGCATTCCGGAGGCGCGCCGCGTGTTCGTGCGCTATCCGCACCAGTTGTCCGGCGGGATGCGGCAGCGCGTGATGATCGCGATGGCGCTGTCGTGCCGGCCCGCGCTCCTGATCGCCGACGAACCGACCACCGCGCTCGACGTGACGATCCAGGCGCAGATCCTGCAGCTGATCCGCGGCCTGCAGGACGAAATGAACATGGGCGTGATCTTCATCACGCACGACATGGGCGTGGTCGCCGAGGTGGCCGATCGCGTGCTCGTGATGTATCGCGGCGAGAAGGTCGAGGAGGGCGAGTCCGAGCGCATTTTCGCGACGCCCGCGCATCGCTACACGCGCGCGCTGCTCGCGGCCGTGCCGCGGCTCGGCTCGATGCACGGCACCGATGTCCCCGAGAAATTCCCGCTGCTGAAGGTGGACGGCGCGAGCGCGGCCGCGCCGGCGCCTGCCGCGAACGACGCGAGCAATGCCGCCGCCGCCGGGCAGCCGCACGTCGATCCGGCCGCGCCGCCGATCCTGCGCGTGCGCGATCTCGTCACGCGCTTTCCGGTGAAGAGCGGCGTGTTCGGCCGCGTGTCGCAGTACGTGCATGCGGTCGAGCGTGTGAGCTTCGAGCTGCGCGCGGGCGAGACGCTGGCGCTCGTCGGCGAATCGGGCTGCGGCAAGTCGACCACCGGCCGCTCGCTGCTGCGCCTCGTCGAATCGCAGAGCGGCTCGATCGAATTCGACGGCCGCGACATCAGCGCGCTGAAGGGCGCGGATTTGCAGGCGCTGCGCCGGAACATCCAGTTCATCTTCCAGGATCCGTTCGCGTCGCTGAACCCGCGCCTGACGGTCGGCTTCTCGATCATGGAGCCGCTGCTCGTGCACGGCGTCGCGAGCGGTCGCGACGCGCAGGCGCGCGTCGACTGGCTGCTCGACAAGGTCGGCCTGCCGCCGGAGGCCGCGCGCCGCTATCCGCACGAATTCTCGGGCGGCCAGCGCCAGCGGATCGCCATCGCACGCGCGCTCGCGCTGAATCCGAAGGTCGTGATCGCCGATGAATCGGTGTCCGCGCTCGACGTGTCCGTGCAGGCGCAGATCGTCAATCTGATGCTCGACCTGCAGCGCGAGCTCGGCGTCGCGTATCTGTTCATCTCGCACGACATGGCCGTCGTCGAACGCGTCAGCCATCGGGTCGCGGTGATGTATCTCGGCCAGATCGTCGAGATCGGCCCGCGCCGCGCGGTGTTCGAGGCGCCGCAGCATCCGTACACGAGGAAGCTGATGAGCGCGGTGCCGGTGGCCGATCCGGCGCGCCGGCATGCGCCGCGCCAGCTCGCGGCGGACGAGATTCCGAGCCCGATCCGCGCGGCCGGCGACGAGCCGGTCGTCGCGCCGCTCGTCGCGGTCGGCCCCGATCACTACGTCGCGACGCATCGCGTCGGCGGCGCGTATTGATTGCACGCGAGGCGCATATGGACCGCAGCTGCGCACGCGCCAGGCAACGGCGTCATTTTCCCGAGCGGATGCAGTCACGCCGCGATTTCCCCCACGCGTTACCGAATCATCCACAGGAGCCAGACAACATGAACAAGCCGCATTCGTTCCCGATGTTCCGTCCGCGCGCGTTCCTCGCTGCGGGAGCCGGCGCGCTCGCGCTGTCGGTCGCGGCGCCCGCGTTCGCGCAACAGAACGTCGTGGTCGCCGTGTACTCGACGTTCACGACGATGGACCCGTACGACGCGAACGACACGGTGTCGCAAGCCGTCGTCAAGTCGTTCTACGAAGGGCTGTTCGGCTTCGACAAGGACATGAAGCTCGTGAACGTGCTCGCGACGAGCTATGAAGCCAGCCCCGATGCGAAGACATACACGGTCAAGCTGCGCCCGGGCGTGAAGTTTCACGACGGCACCGATTTCAACGCCGCCGCGGTGAAGGCGAACTTCGACCGCGTGACCGATCCGGCGAACAAGCTGAAGCGTTACGGGCTGTTCCGCGTGATCGAGAAGACCGAGGTGGTCGATCCGATGACGGTGCGGTTCACGCTGCACGAGCCGTTCTCCGCGTTCATCAACACGCTCGCGCACCCGTCGGCGGTGATGATTTCGCCCGCCGCGCTGAAGAAGTGGGGGCACGACGTGTCGCTGCATCCGGTCGGCACCGGCCCGTTCGAGTTCGTCGAATGGAAGCAGACCGACGACATGAAGGTGAAGAAGTTTGCCGGCTACTGGAAGAAGGGCTATCCGAAGATCGATTCGATCGACTGGAAGCCGGTGGTCGACAACAACACGCGCGCCGCGCTGCTCAAGACCGGCGAGGCGGATTTCGCGTTCACGATTCCGTTCGAGCAGGCGGCCGACCTGAAGAGCAACCCGAAGGTCGAGCTGATCGAGCGGCCGTCGATCATCCAGCGCTACATCTCGCTGAACACGCAGAAGAAGCCGTTCGACAATCCGAAGGTGCGTGAAGCGCTGAACTACGCGGTCAACAAGGAAGCGCTCGCCAAGGTCGTGTTTGCCGGCTACGCGACCCCGCAGACGGGCGTTGCCCCGGTCGGCGTCGAATATGCGACCAAGCTCGGGCCCTGGCCGTACGATCCGGCGAAGGCGCGCGCGCTGCTGAAGGAGGCCGGTTATCCGAACGGCTTCGAGTCGACGCTGTGGTCCGCGTACAACCATTCGACGGCGCAGAAGCTGATCCAGTTCGTCCAGCAGCAGCTCGCGCAGGTCGGCGTGAAGGTGCAGGTGCAGGCGCTCGAAGCCGGCGAGCGGGTCGCGAAGGTCGAGAGCGCGCAGGATCCGGCGACCGCACCGGTGCGGATGTACTACAGCGGCTGGTCGGCCTCGACGGGCGAGGCGAACTGGGCGCTGTCGCCGCTGCTCGCGTCCACGTCGGTGCCGCCGAAGCTCTACAACACCGCGTACTACAAGAACGGTACCGTCGACGACGATCTCGCGAAGGCGCTCGAGACGACCGACCGCGCGAAGAAGGCCACCCTGTACGCCGACGCGCAGAAGCAGGTGTGGGCCGACGCGCCGTGGATCTTCCTGGTGCAGGAAAAGATCGTTTATGCGCGCAGCAAGCGCCTGCACGGCATGTACGTGATGCCCGACGGTTCGTTCAACTTCGACGAAATCTCGGTGAAATGACGGCGGTTCGCCCGCTGCGCGGCGCCGGCGGCGCAAGCTGCCGGCGCGCTGATTCGATCGGTGCCCCATGCTGAATTTTCTCGTCAAACGCCTGTTCGGCCTGCTGCCCACGCTCGCGATCGTCGCGGTGCTGGTGTTCCTGTTCGTGCACCTGCTGCCGGGCGACCCGGCGCGGCTCGCGGCCGGCCCGGAAGCCGACGACGCGACGGTCGCGCTCGTGCGTGCCGATCTCGGGCTCGACCGGCCGCTGCCCGCGCAGTTCGCGAACTTCTTCGTGAAGATCGCGCACGGCGATTTCGGGACGTCGACGCGCAGCAAGCGGCCGGTGTCGACCGAGATCGGCGAGCGCTTCATGCCGACGCTGCTGCTGACGCTCGTCAGCATGGTCTGGGCGACGGCGTTCGGGATGGCGATCGGGATCGCGTCGGCGGTATGGCGCAACCGTTGGCCCGACCGCCTCGGGATGACGATCGCGGTGTCGGGCATCTCGTTTCCGGCGTTCGCGCTCGGCATGCTGCTGATGGAAATCTTCTCGGTGAAGCTCGGCTGGCTGCCCGTCGTGCCGGACGGCACGTGGAAAAGCTACGTGCTGCCGTCGCTGACGCTCGGCGCCGCGGTCGCGGCCGTGATGGCGCGCTTCACGCGCGCGTCGTTCGTCGAGGTGCTCAACGAGGACTACGTGCGCACCGCGCGCGCGAAGGGCGTGCACGAGCCGCTGGTCGTGCTCAAGCATTGTCTGCGCAACGCGATGATCCCGGTCGTCACGATGATGGGGCTGCAGTTCGGCTTCCTGCTCGGCGGCTCGATCGTCGTCGAGGCCGTGTTCAACTGGCCGGGGCTCGGGCGCCTGCTGGTCGATGCGGTGACGATGCGCGACTACCCGGTGATCCAGGCGATCGTGCTGCTGTTCTCGCTCGAATTCATCCTGATCAACCTGACCGTCGACGTGCTGTACGCGGTCATCAACCCGACCATCCGGTTCAAGTGAGTGAGGCGCGCATGAACGCGACTGTCCAGCCCGCGGCATCGACCGCATCGAGCGCGATCCGCACGCCGTGGCGCGAATTCTGGCGCAAGTTCCGCAAGCAGACCGTCGCGCTGGTCGCCGGCGGCTTCGTGCTGGCGCTCGTCGTACTCGCGTTCGTCGGCCCGCACATCGTGCCGTTCGATCCGGAGAACTATTTCGACTACGACGCGCTGAATTCGGGGCCGTCGGCCGTGCACTGGTTCGGCGTCGACTCGCTCGGCCGCGACATCTTCAGCCGGATCATCACCGGCACGCGCATCTCGCTCGCGGCCGGCTTCTTCTCGGTCGCGCTCGGCGCGCTCATCGGCACGTTCTTCGGGCTGCTCGCCGGCTACTACGAAGGCTGGTGGGACCGCATCACGATGCGCGTGGCCGACGTGCTGTTCGCGTTCCCGGGGATCCTGCTCGCGATCGGCGTGGTCGCGATCCTCGGCAACGGGATGGTCAACGTGATCTGCGCGGTCGCGATCTTCAGCATTCCGGCGTTCGCGCGGCTCGTGCGCGGCAACACGCTGATGCTCAAGCACATGACCTACGTGGAAGCCGCGCGCAGCATCGGCGCGTCCGACTGGACGATCATCATGCGGCACATCCTGCCGGGCACCGTGTCGTCGGTCGTCGTCTACTTCACGATGCGGATCGGCACGTCGATCATCACGGCCGCGAGCCTGTCGTTCCTCGGGCTCGGCGCGCAGCCGCCGACCCCGGAGTGGGGCGCGATGCTCAACGAGGCGCGCGCGGACATGGTGACCGCGCCGCACGTCGCGATCTTCCCGAGTCTCGCGATCTTCCTGACCGTGCTCGCGTTCAACCTGCTCGGCGACGGGCTGCGCGACGCGCTCGATCCGAAGCTGGAGCGGCGCTGATGCGAGCGGTACCCATGTGGGCCGCGACGCTGCCGGCCGGGCCGCGCGGCACGATCGCCGACGTGCCGGGCGTGACGGTCGGCCATGCGACGCTCGATGCCGGCGACGTGCAGACGGGCGTCACCGTCGTGAAGCCGCATCCGGGCGACCTGTACCGCAGCAAGGTGCCGGCCGGCGCGGCCGTGATCAACGGTTTCGGCAAGAGCGTCGGGCTCGTGCAGGTCGACGAACTCGGCACGCTCGATACGCCGATCGCGCTGACCAACACGTTCGGCGTCGGCGCGGTCGCGCAGGCACAGATCCGCGCGGCGATCTCGGAGAATCCGCACATCGGCCGCGACTGGTCGACCGTCAACCCGCTCGTGTTCGAGTGCAACGACGGCTATCTGAACGACATCCAGGCGTTCGCGGTCACGGCCGCGCATTACGACGACGCGTGCCGCACGGCGGCGCGCGACTTCGCGCGTGGCGCGGTGGGCGCCGGGCGCGGGATGTCGTGTTTCGACCTGAAGGGCGGGATCGGCTCCGCGTCGCGCGTGACCGTCGCGGCCGGCAGGCCGTATACGGTCGGCGCGCTGGTGCTCGCGAATTTCGGGCGGTTGCCGATGCTGACGCTCGGCGGCGTGCCGCTCGGGCGTGTCGTCGCGCAGCGGCGCGCCGCCGCGCACGCGCACGCGGCCCCGCCGGAGCAAGGCTCGATCATCCTGCTGCTCGCGACCGATGCGCCGCTCGATGCGCGGCAACTGTCGCGGCTCGCCCGTCGCGCCGGCGCGGGACTCGCCCGCACCGGCTCGGTCTACGGGCATGGCAGCGGCGACCTCGCGCTCGCCTTTTCCACCGCGTACACGATCGCGCACGACGCGTCGACTGTCGCGCTGCCGGCCCTCGTGGCCGATGCCGCGCTCGATCCGCTGTTCATGGCCGCGGCCGAAAGCGTCGAGCACGCGATCGCCGACGCGCTGCTGCAGGCCGTGACCGTGGCTGGGCGCGACGGCCACGTGCGGCAATCGCTGCGCGACGCGGTGCCCGATCTCGATTGGTTATTCAACGAAGGCAACGAAGGACGTCCGATCCATTCATGAAGATTCTGATCTCGACCGACATCGAGGGTGTCGCCGGCGTGTTCGCCGTCGAGCAGACGCGTGCCGGCAATCCGGAATACGAACGCGCGCGCCGCTGGATGACCGCGGAGGCGAACGCGGCGATCGAAGGCGCGTTCGCGGGCGGCGCGCAGGCCGTCTGGGTCAACGATTCGCACGGCGGCTTTCGCAACCTGCTGCCCGACGGGCTCGATGCCCGTGCACGCGTCGTGCTCGGCAAGCCGCGTCCGCTGGGAATGATGGCGGGCCTCGAGCAGCAGCCCGACCTCGTGTTCATGATCGGCTTTCACGCGAAATCGCAGACGCGCGGCGTGCTTGCGCACACCATCAACAGCTTCGCGTTCACGCAGGTGTGGCTGAATGGTGTCGAACTCGGCGAAGCCGGGCTGTACGGCGCGCTGGCGCGCGAATACGGCGCGCACGTCGCGCTGGCGTCTGGCGACGACGTGTTCGCCGAGGAAACCCGGCCGCTGTTTCCGGACGCACGTTTCGAGACGGTCAAGACAGCCGGCGGCGCATCGAGCGGCGACACGCTCACGCCGGCCGCGTCCTGCGCGCGCATCGCGACTGCCGCACGCGAAACGGTCGCGCATGCGCTGTCGTCCGGCTGGCGCGCGACCGCGCATCGGCCCGCGCCGGCCACTTGCACGCTGCGCGTGCAGACGGCCGCGCTCGCCGATCTGTTCTGCGTGCTGCCGTCGCTCGAGCGGGTCGATGCGGTGACGCTGCGCTTCGACGGGCCGTCGGTCGAGCACGTGGTGCGCACGCTGAACAGCCTGTCGGCCATGTCGTTCATGCTGCGGTGATGCGTGCCGACCTTTGAATGACAATTGTTGTGGCAATTTTTGCTGGCTGACAAGCCGGCCAGACAACGGGCGTGTTACAAGTGACAAACAATTTGCGTTGCGGATATTTGCGACGATATCGCAGAAATTGAGGGCTCGACTTCTCCTGCCGGGAGGGGCACGGAGTTAAATAGAGCCGAGTGTGTTGATATGGGGCGGGTCTTGCCTCTGGCGACAGTTGTGTATCTCGGGGATGCAGTTGCATCTGGCAAATCGACCTTGATAAAAAAGGCATTTATCACAGTCGCTTGCTATTTTCGAGGCTTCATAAGCAAATTTGGGTGCAATCCGAGTCGTTTTGAGATTGTGATCGAGAGATATAAAGTTCGTGCGCATTGCATTTCTTGCGCATACAAAGCTCTGAGTCAACTCGCATCGGCCCAAATAAAAATTCAGCCTCAAAAATTTTATCATGGGGACGTCACGATGGTTCGCTACGGCAGAATGGGGCGCGTGCGAGTTGTCCTTAGCACATTCGTGCAAAAATTCTCATTTCGCTTTGGATGTGGTCGGACGAGTGCGCTTCCGTGGTGAGCATGTTTTATGATTTGATTGGACTTCCGTCATCAGGCTTGCTGCGAGGGCGTGCCGACTTGTGGTGTGCCATAGATTTGCTTTTTTCAAAATCGATCGGGGCGTCACTTTTTTTCGCTCATGTCGCAATGTATCAATCGCCCAATTGATGCGATCTTCTGGAAGATTATACTGATTTAGTTTCGCGCGAAGATCTGCATGGTAATGTATGGCCATCTTGGCTTGATTGCGTGTGAGGTTCGCATGTTCGGCCAATGCGGCCAAGGTTATACGTTTCGGGTGCTCAATGACGCTCATTAAATCTTGAAATGCCGTTTCCAGACGGCTCATGCGGTTCTTTATCCGTTCGCTGGGTTCATTCTTGTCCTTAGGCGACGCAATTATCATAGCTTTGCTGTCTCTGAGTAGCCATTCTTTGTCCCGAATTCTGGCTCGAATACCCGCGCTACTGGATGACACACTCCTCCACAATGACGAGCCGCGGATATTAGCAGCGGTGATCATGCGCATTATAGTTGCTCTGTCCTCGCTCGGAGAGGGGACGGGGCGGCTGAAGGCATGGCAACTTGGCCAGCGGGAATAAAGCCACTCTGCATCATATAACCGTGCGAACCAGTAGGGACAAGAGTACCCAGAGGGAGCTTAGACTCTAGTTTCAAGTGCAACACCTTTGATGAGGTAGGGTGTTGCAATGAGGAAATACCAGCATCTGAGCGCCGAAGAGCGCGCGGCGATCATGATCGAGAGGGCCAGAAACACGAGCGTCAGGGCGA